>CAMDLG010000009.1 GCA_945901565.1 Bifidobacterium breve
CCCTGCGCCGGCCGTTACACCGATCTAGTTGACTCGATCGGCAACACGCCGTTGATCGAGCTGAAGCGCCTCTCACCGAAGCCTGGAGTACGCATCTGGGCAAAGCTCGAGTCGATGAACCCGACCGGCTCAATCAAGGACCGCGTCGCCAAGGCGCTGATCGAAAACGCTGAGGAGAAGGGTCTGATCTCTCCCGGACAGACGATCCTCGAGCCTACCTCTGGCAACACAGGGATTTCGCTG
Source organism: Bifidobacterium breve (assembly GCA_945901565.1). Taxonomy (GTDB): domain Bacteria; phylum Actinomycetota; class Thermoleophilia; order Solirubrobacterales; family Solirubrobacteraceae; genus F1-60-MAGs163. The sequence continues at coordinate 244 of CAMDLG010000009.1, forward strand.
GCGATGATCTGTGCGCGCAAGGGTTATCCACTTAAGGTTGTGATGCCCGACAACGTCACTCCCGAGCGCACCCAGCTCTTGAAGATGTACGGCGCTGAGATCGTCTATTCGCCCGGCGACCAAGGCTCCAATGGCGCCGTCGCGATGGCGCTGGACATGGCGGCCGTCGACGCTTCCTACTACATGCCGTATCAGTACGGCAATGAAGCAAACCCGCGCGCCCACTACGAGGGAACCGCAGTAGAGATTCTTGACGAGCTTGATGGCAACGTCGACGCGTTTGTTGCTGGCCTTGGTACCGGCGGAACTTTGATGGGTGTCGCTCGCCGCTTCAAGGAAGAGCTCGGCGACCGTGTCACGATCGTCGCTGCTGAGCCGATGCAGGGAGAGCCCGTGCAAGGTCTTCGTTCACTCGACGACGGCTTTATCCCACCGATCATCGACCTCTCACTTCTCGACCGCAAGATCTTCGTTACGAATCGCGACGCCGTCGTCTGGACGCGCCGCCTTCTCGACGAGGAAGGGCTTTTCGCAGGTGTGTCATCAGGCGCAATCGCTCGTGTTGCGGTGCGTATCGCCAGTGAGATGGATCACGGAAATGTCGTCTTCATCGTCTGCGACGACGGTTGGAAATATCTCTCCAGTGGGGTCTACACGCTGCCGGTTGACGAGGTCGAGAACCTCGAGTCAACCGTCTGGTGGTAACAACCTCGACATCTTGCGAGTCTAGGCCGTAGAATAAAAAGATGCCAAGCATTGGACCCATGGAGCTGATCATTGTTCTCGTGATCGCGCTAGTTGTTCTCGGACCGAAGAAGCTGCCAGAGGTTGGCCGCTCAGTAGGCAAGGGAATGCGTGAATTCAAGGACTCAATCTCAGGCGAGAGCAAGCCGGATGTTGCTGCCGCTGAGATCGATGAGAAGCCCGTCATCAAGAGCGACTGACCGGCGCTGCACGCCTGTCGTGCTCTCCAAGCCCGTGTCACGATGCTGATCGACGCAGCTCTGCTCGGGCAGCTGATCGAGCACGCTCAGCGCGATGCACCGAATGAGTGCTGCGGCCTAGTGGCACTATCCGGTGGGCGCGCCGTTGCCATCTACGAGATGGAGAATCTCGCCGCTAGTCCACTTCGGTTTGAGGTCGACGGCGCCAAGCTCGCACCGCTGCTCGCATCGCTCGAGGACGCAGGCCATGAAGCAGCGATCTATCACTCACACACCCGTTCGGAGCCGTACCCTTCGCAGACCGATGTCAACTTCGCCCGCTGGTGGCCGGGCTGCGAATGGTTGATCATTGGGCTGGCCGACCGAGACACGCCGGTTACTCGTTCCTTCATGATCGGAGAGGCGGGCTCGATTGAGGAGCGTGAGGTAGTCATCGATGGATGAAGACTCGCTGAGCGAGCGGGCGCAAAAGATTGATCCCCGTTACAGCGTTGGGGAGCCGGTGCTAGTAGCGACCGGCCGAAATCAGAGTGAGGCCGAGATGATCTCGGGGCTGCTTCTGGAGGAGGGAATCCCTAGCCTTATCCGCCGCAGCCGTGGCTTCGATGTGCCGGACATGTTGGCTGCCGGCCCGAGGGATCTACTCGTTGCGCAGTCTGCGGAAGCAGCTGCCCGCGATGTTCTGCTGCAATCTGAGCTCGCCGACTCTGGAGAGGGCTATAGACCTGCGCCTTTGCCGATACTTGCGGGCCTGCTCGGGGCGATTGGCGTTGTTGGTCTAGTCCTAGCGGTCGTCGTGCTGATATCCGGCTAGGCGGCGCTTAAACGCCGCCGAGTCGCGCGAGGTGCGCACGCCAGACGCCTTCAGTCTCAACGAATGAGCGTCCGGGAAACGCCTTCGTGATCACATCGGTGGGCGAGTCCGGCGCGATTGTTGCCATTCGTATAGCGGCTTCGTTCCCGGATTCGGTGGCCAATAGATCGAAGACGCTGCCGCCGAGCAGCTGCGCGTCTCGGAGGCTTGGCGGAAAGCTCGGCTGGTTGCTCTCGCGAAGGCGTCGTGCGATCGCCGGGCGGGCGTGGGCTGTCTGGCCCGAGAACCACTGTCCCGCTCCGGCTGCTAGCCAGGCCCAGCGGGACGTTTGCGCCCAGCTGCGCAGCGTAAACGGCGGTGGCATCCCCGGGTTGTTGAGGCCAGCTACCAGCTGGGCGTAGAGCGCTGAAGGCGCCAGCATCAGCATCTCCATCGATCCAGGGACGTTTGAGGCTCGCTCTGCCAATAAACGCGGTGCGAGGAGATGAATTTCGCTGCTCGAGTACCAGCCGGCGACATAGCGGCGACTGGCGGCAGATGTTGTTGCGCGGAGTATCGCGCTGACCGGCTGGGCTAGCGCTAGCTGCAGTCCGTTCGAATGAATGAGGACCGTTATTCCGTCGGGCGTCAGCTCGAAGAGCTCGTCGAGCTGCTCGCGGATCCCTTCAAGCAGCTCGAGGACGGCATAGCCGTCTTCGCCATCGGTATCCTCGTGGCGGGCTACGAAGTTCGGTGAGTGAGTTTCGATCCAAGCCATCGTTGCGGCGCTTGATTCAGCGCGCTCGGTTCGACTCTATGGCCTTCGGCGGTCTAGGCGAGCGCTGCGATGCGCCCGGAGACGATCGATTCGATCTCATCTTGGACGCGGCCGAATTCGAGATCGGAAAGGACCGGGGTTCCTTCGAACGGCAATTGCCGCGTGATCTCGAGCCAGGTTGGCCCGAAGTCATGCTCTGGTCGAACGCGGATTGTGACCGGACGTGGGATGCGGTGTGTACGAAGTAGCGTTACGTGGAGCGGCGTGCGGCGGCGCCATCCGAGCCGTTTGGCGGCGTAGTCTGTAGTCCAGATGTAGAACGGGGAGAGCTCGTTGATCGTCCGCTGGTCGTTGATGGTGTATTCGCCTGCGACCTCGGCCCAGGCGCGAACTCGGACGCGATCGGGCTGCTCAATCCCGCCAGGTCGGGTCAGAGCGCTAATCGGTGGGTCACCGTCAGGCCAGACGCCTTCTTCGAGGGCGCGTCTCAGCTCGGGAACATGAGCTCCGCGGACGACGTCGTTGTTGGCGTACTCAAAGGTGGGGAAGAGGAAGAAGCGATCATGTTCGAGCGGCCGCGAACCCTGATCGGCGCCATCGCGGAAGATGAGCAGCTGCTCGCCTTCGGCAAGCGCTCGAATCGTGACTGCCCATTCTTTGATTGCGATTGGCATCTGTAAGTAGGCTTAAAAACCACTCGGTTACGGCTAAATACCCAATAAACCGGGGCGATTAAGTGAACGTAGTGTCGCAAACCTCAGCAGGAATCGCAAATTTCCCTGCTATTTAGGGCTTTTTCGGGCCCTGAGCGGCGACGTCGCCGAGACAAATGGCTCAAGTAAGCCAACTAATTCGCGCTCCCGTGAGCGTTGCGAGGTGTCACATAGCAGTTGTGTGACGGATCACACACAGCTGACCGTTCGCTGCGCGAGGTCGCCGCAGCGCTGCTTGCTGCGCTTAGGCAGCAGTGCTGAGGTCGATGTCCTCAGTCACGGCGAGGTGCTGATGCGAAGGGCAGTAGCCGTTCGCGTTGCTTGGGAGTCGACGGCAGGAAGTGCCGCGGCGGGTCGTCGCACGACACTGCAACGTGTTGCCGAAGGCATCGCGACCGCAGGTCGTTAGGTGTGCCAGCGCTCCGTCGGCAGCGGCCAAGTAGTCGCGCACGACAGCCCAGACCCTGGCTTGGTCTTGAATCGGGAAGTGAATACGGATCTCGCGGAAGAGGCTGCGGGCTGGCGCAGCGAAGTAATGGCGGTCGGTTGCGAGTCGCTCGATTGCCTGCTCGCTGGCGCGCAGGACTGCTTCGTGGCCATCACGGCCGGTGACGATCTGTGGTGCCAGTTCGCGGTAGATTCCTCGGCTTACTTGGTACATGCTTTGCCAGCTCCTAGTTTGTTGGTGGGGGCGCGATCCTTCGCATTAACCCCCGTCAGTGCGAATCTTCAAGACGCACGTGACGAGTATTCGACCTCCGTGTGAAGGTTGAAACACTGGCTCTATGAAGTTCGTGTTAAGAGAGCTGGCGGGAGAAATCAGAGCCAACGCTGAAAATCGGCCTTATCGCCCGTAATTACTGCGTGCATCGAGTCAAGATCGCTGCTCAACTCAGGAAAATCGCTACGCCAGTGGGCGCCTCGGCTCTCTTCACGGGCCAACCCGCATCGGGCTATCAACGCAGCCAGCGGATAAGGGTCCTCGAGCAGCTCCTCGAGCCCTTCACGGCTGCGGATCAGGCCGGCGCAGCGCCACATCGCCTCGCGCGTCGCCAGGCTGGGCATCTGCAGCCCAGTGGCGTCAGGTGGTGCGCCGTTATCTGTAGCTGCGCCATCGATCGCCGCGAGTGCAGCTCTCGCCCCGAAGACCATGCACTCAGATAGTGAATTTGACGCCAGCCTGTTCGCCCCATGTAATCCCGTGCAGGCGCTTTCACCAACAACGAAGAGGCCTTCAACATTGGTCGCGCCATTCAGGTCGCTGACGACGCCGCCCATCATGTAGTGCGCAGCCGGTGCTACCGGGATCAGCTGTTTCGATGGATCGACCCCAGACTGAGTCAACGCCTCCTCGATATTTGGGAAGCGTCCGGCCCCGATAGATCTCATGTCCAGCCCGACCGAGCTGACGCCGTGCTCGTCCATTACTGCCCAGATTGCCCGCGCCACCTCGTCGCGCGGTGCTAGTTCCTCGACAAATCGCTCGCCGTCTGGGCCTACAAGAGTCGCCCCTTCGCCTCGGATTGCCTCGCTGATCAAGAACCCCTCACGGCCCGGCACACCGACGACAGCGGTCGGGTGGAACTGGACAAATTCAAGGTCGGCGACCGCTGCGCCGGCGTTGCGGGCCAACATGATCCCGATCCCGATCGAACCCGGAGGGTTGGTCGTGCGACTCCAGAGCGCCGCTGCTCCGCCCGTAGCGATTATCGTGCCGCGCGCAGCCACTGCAAGGCCGTCTTCGCAGACCACGCCAACCACTCTGCCGTCCTCTGTCCACAGCTGGCTGGCTCGCATCCCCTCAAGGACGGTCACGCCAGGATGGCGAACAAGCGCTGCTGAGAGCTGCCGCGCGAGCCGACGCCCGGTCGAGCTGCCGCCGGCATGGACGATCCGCCTGCGCGAGTGCCCGCCCTCAAGCCCGAGTTCCAATCGTCCCTCGGCGTCGGCATCGAAGTGCATCCGCATCTCTTGAAGGTCGGCGATCATCGCTGGGGCCTCATCAACAAGCAACGTGGCGGCTGAGCGACGCACCAACCCACGGCCAGCCTGCTCAGTGTCGGCGAGGTGTAGCGCAGGCGAATCATCCTCGCCGAGCGCCGCGGCCAGCCCGCCCTGCGCCCAGTAGCTGGCGGTCTGCGCCAGCGGTGTCGCGCTGATCACTGTGACCGTCGCTCCCTGGCTGGCGGCGGTCAACGCGCAGTACAGCCCCGCGGCGCCAGCGCCAATGACAACTAGTTCGCTCTCGATTAGCTCTCGGCCAGCCATCCATTCAGTACGGTACCGGCCAGTGAAGGGACTGATCTTCCGCAACAATGCTTCTCGTCTCCACGACACCGGCGAGCACCCCGAACGGATTGAGCGAATCGTCGCCGTCGAGAACCTGCTCGAGCAGCAGGACTGGTGCGGATACGAGGTAGTGGATTCGCCGCTCGCCGAAGAAACGGCGCTGCTGCGCGCACACACTCCGAGGCTGATCGAGCACGTCCGCACGGCAGCTGAGCAGTCGCTGCCGCTCGATCCAGATACTCCGGCCGTGCCGGCTTCCTACCGGGCAGCTCTTGCAAGCGCTGGAGGCGCCGTTGCCTTAGTTGAGGCGCTCTGCGACCGCTCGTGCGACGTCGGCGCATCGCTTCACCGCCCGCCTGGTCATCACGCCGAGGCCGACCGGTCTATGGGCTTCTGCCTCTTCAATAATGCCGCTGTAGCGGCTCTGGCCGCGATCGAGGAGCACGGCCTCGAGCGAGTCCTGATCTTCGACTGGGATGTTCATCATGGCAATGGGACAGAAGCGATCTTCGCGGCCGACCCTCGCGTCTGCTTCATCTCTGTCCATCAGTCGCCCTGCTATCCCGGCAGCGGCCGGTTCGACGAGCAAGGGATCGGCGAGGGGCTTGGCTACACGATCAACTGCCCGGTGCCTCCCGGCTCAGGCGATGAACTTTGGCTGGGCTTAGTCGAGCAGCTCGTACTTCCTGTAGTAGCGGCCTACCGGCCCCAGCTAATCCTGTTGTCGGCGGGGTTCGATGCGCACGTCGACGATCCGCTAGCTGAGTGCACCGTGAGCGACGCTGGCTTTGAGGCGATGGCCAGAGCAATTCGCGAGATCGCTGAGCGCTTCGCAGTCCCGGTCGGTCTACTGCTAGAGGGCGGCTACAACGTCGATGCGCTGGCCCGGTCGCTAGCACTGACGCTGCTGCAACTGCGCGGCGTTCAGGGTCAGCCAACGGGCTTCGGCGACGCGCCCGCCTTGGCCTCAGAACTCGCCGAAGCGGTGCTGTCGCGGCCGGTCTTCAACGAGCAGCTCTAAGGGACCGGAGTAACGGTTGTCGTTGGCCGCGTTGTGGGGGCAGTCGTCGTCGTTGGGGCAGGGGTGACGCCTGGCGCCAAGGCCTCGCCGGGCTGCACGACAATCGTCTGCGTCGTTGTGCGCGCTGCAGGAGGATCGTCGTCGGTCACCGCGATGAAGGCGCCAGCGAGGACTCCCAGAGTTACCGCTAGAACGGCAATCAGTGCGTAGATCGGTCGGCGCCAATGAGGTGCGGGGGCGATTGCCGTGCGGGCCGGGTCGCCGCAGCTGAGGCACCAGTCCTGCTGGGCGTGGAGCCACTCACCGCAGCGCGGGCAGGGGAGAGCACCGTAGGTCCAGGCGGGAGGCTGTACCGAGACCACTGCTAGTAGGCCGGCGGGCCTGTATCCGGTTGGTGGTTGTATGGGTTCTCGGCTGTCGGAGCGAGCGGCTGCTGGCCGCCTCCCTGCTCGGCGCTTCCGAGCCCGGCGACGGAGCGAGGCCCGCTGAACGCTAGTCCGCAGTTGGGGCAGAAATGTGCGTCGCTGCCGTGCAGAGTGCCGCAGCGCGCGCAGGCACCAACTCCAGGAATGAACAGCTCTGAATATGGGGTGTGAAGAGCGAGTACCTCCTCGATCGAACGAATCTCGCGATCGAGCGTTTCAATTGCGAGAACCTTGCCCTCGACCAGCGCTTCGTCGAGCCGCTCAAAGCGGTGTTGATCGAAGACTAATCCGCCAAGATCGCGGTAGCCGAGTTCGCGTACTTGCTTCAGGTACCGCATTCTGCGGCGCAGTCTGCCGCGTTCACGGAATCCCGGCCGCGGCGGTGGACCTGGCGGGAACTGCTGCTGTGGCTGCTGTGGCTGTGGCTGCGCGGCCGACGTTTCGGCAGATGGCTCTTGCGGCGGGGAGGGGAACTGTGGGTTCTGAGCGGCGCCTGGGATGATCGCCGTGGCCTCGCTGGGCGGCTGGGCCGGCACCGCGGGCGAGCTAATAAAAGTCGCATCGGGAATCTGCGGGGGCGCCTCGGGGCTCGCCGCTGGCGGCTCTGGAATCGAGCCTGGCTGCGGCGAATTGCTGCGAAAGATTCGATCCCTCAGTCCCATGGTGACTGCCTCTGATTCCCTTCGTTAGGGGCAGCGGCCGAGTCTAGCGGGCTATCGAGCCGTCTCCGCCACTCCGCCAGTAGCCGCTTCGCCATTCGGACCGCACTGAACTCCTCAGCGCGGCTGCGTGATTGAGTCCTCGGCTCGGGCCGATCGATCGAAGCGCTCAGTAAGTCGCTCCAACGTTGCTCGTCATAAGGCAAACAGCTGTCGCCATCGATGCCCGCCAAAGCGGAGGCATGGATTCCGGTCGGCGCAGCGCAGACGGGCACCTCACAGGCCATCGCCTCGAGCACCGCTAGCCCGAATCCCTCAGACTCTGAGGGCACCACGACTGCGTTCGCTGCGTTTATCCAGAGCGGTACTTCACTTGGATCGATCGAACCGAGGCTAAGCAGCTTTGCGTCGCAACGAGCCGCGACCGCGAGCGCCCTGTCGTAGCGCTTCTCGGGCCGCGAAGGGTCGGCCGGGAAGAGCAGGTAGCGGCCATCAAGGTCGAGCCCGAGGCGCTCGCGGGCAAGCCTCCTGTCGATTGGCACAAAGCGCTCCGTGGCAACGCCGCAGGGCATTATCTCGACGCGTCGCCTCGGGTAGCCAGGGACCTGCTCGGCTAACTCCGGACTGGCAGCGGCAACGAGATCTATGAATGGCAGGGCAGCATGGGTGATCAACCGTGAACGCTGATGTCGTAGATCGGTGCCGTGGAGCGTTAGGCCGTGGAGCCGAGCGGAGACCGCCAAAGATGGCCATGCTGTCAAGCCGAAGTGAGCATGGACGACGTCGAACTTCTCGCCGCGGTACTGGCTGCGCAGCTCTCTGGCCGCTGATGCATAACCGCCGGGAGCGAATGCGAAGCACTCCAGTTCAAGCGCGGGATCGTCCAGCTCGCGCAGCGCTTCGAGTTGGTCGCGCACGAAGCTTCCGAGCGCCGGCCGCTCGGCCGAGGGCCACATGTTGGTGACGATTAGAACACGCATCTGGTGCTGATTGTCCACGTAGTGGCGGTGGACTCGTGCAGCGCTAGCGCCAATCCTCCTATTTCCCCCGCTATTGATGATCGAAAGAGAGCCCATGACCTATCGCATACAAGGCCACATTCACTCGCAGCTCCACCATCTCTTCGTCCGCCTTCGCGAAGATCACGGGCAGGGAACGGTCGAGTACGTCGCGCTGATCCTGCTCGTTGCGGGCGTCCTCGCGGGCGTGATTGTCGCTGGCAAGTCGCTGAAGGGCGGCGGAATCGCCCAGACCGTCGTCGGCAAGCTGAAAGAGGCGATCAACGGTGTAGGCGGCGCGAAGCCGTGATGCCGTCGCGCCTCTCCCTATGCTCATTCGATGGCCAGCATCAGCGACCCGCGCCAGCGGCCGATTGCGGTATTCGACTCAGGCGTCGGCGGGCTCACCGTGCTCCACGAGCTACTCGTCCATCTGCCTGCAGAGGACTACATCTATCTCGGCGACACTGCGCGCTTCCCCTACGGCGAGCGCAGCCCCGAGCAGCTAGCAGCATTCAGCCTCGAAATCGCTGAAGAGCTTCTCGCGCGCAACGCGAAGTTGTTAGTCGTCGCCTGCAACTCGGCGACGGCCGCGGCGCTCCCCTCGCTCCAGCAGCGGATGCGCCAGACAACGCTGGGCGTTGAAGTGCTCGGAGTCGTGCGGCCGGAGGCAGTTCAGGCGGTTGCGACAACGAACAACGGACGAATTGGGCTTCTAGCGACCAACGCGACGGTCGCGAGCCGCGCCTACGACGAAGCGATTCACGCAGCCGATCCGCACGTAACACTTGTATCTGTTGCCGCGCAAGAACTGGCCCCTTTGATTCAGTCTGGTTCGGCATTCGATGAGCAGGTCGTGGAGCTTGTTCGCGGTTACATCGAGCCACTGCGCGAAGCGCGCGTCGACACCGTGATCCTTGGCTGCACTCACTACCCACTACTCAGCCCAATGTTGCAGCGCATGCTGGGGCGCGACGTCCGGATCGTCACATCTGGAGTGGCACTTGCGCGTCAGGTTGAACACGTGCTCGGTGCGCGCGACCTCGCAAATCCTGATCAAACAGAAGGGACCTACCGGTTCCTATCAACCGGCGACCCTGAAATGTTTGCGGCGATCGGCACGCGCTTCTTGCAACTGCCGCTGGGGCCGGTCGAGCAGGTAACTCTCCACGCGGGAGCGTTGGCATGAGCGCCCAAGCCGAACGCCACGATGGACGGCGTCCCGACGAGCTGCGACCGGTCACGATCGAACCTGGCTTTGTCAGCACGGCAACTGGTTCAGCGCTAATCAGCTGCGGCGGTACGCGGGTGATCTGCACGGCATCGATCGAAGAGGGCGTACCGCGCTGGCGCACTGGAAAAGGGCTCGGCTGGCTGACCGCGGAATACGGCATGCTGCCGGCCTCAACAGGAGAGCGCAAGGCTCGCGACATAAGCAAGGGTCGATTGGACGGACGCACCGTCGAGATTCAGCGGTTGATTGGACGGTGCCTGCGCGGCGTGATCGATTACGAGCAGCTCGGCGAGATGACGATCAACATCGACTGCGACGTACTTGAGGCCGACGGGGGTACTCGCTGCGCCTCGATCACCGGTGCCTACGTCGCGCTGGCTCTCGGTCTCGAAGCGCTGATGGCCGAGGGCAAGCTGTCCAGCATCCCGCTTAATGGCCAAGTCGCAGCTGTCTCGTGTGGCATCGTCGGCGAAACTCCTCTGCTTGACCTCAATTACATCGAAGACTCAAGCGCCGAAGTCGATGCAAACGTCGTAATGACAGGAGACGGTGGGCTGATAGAGGTCCAAGCGACGGCCGAGAAGACGGCTCTCCAACGGACCCACCTAGACGATCTGCTGGTACTTGCCGCTGCCGGTATCGACGAGCTGCGCATCGCACAGGACGCAGCGATCGCGGCCGGCAGCCGCTGAGTCCGATGCGGCTAACGGTCGCTACTCACAACGAGCACAAGTTGCGGGAATTTGAGCGACTGATGCCCGGATATGAGCTGGAGCTGTTGCCTGCGGGCAGTGAAGCGCCGATCGAAGATGGCACTAGTTTCGCCGCTAACGCCGCGCTGAAGGCGCGCGCTGGGGCTGCACTCAGCGATTCTCCAACGATCGCTGACGATTCCGGGATCTGTGTTGAGTCGCTCGGCGGTGCGCCAGGGATCCTTTCCGCGCGATGGGCCGGTGAGCCTTGCGATGACGCAGCCAACCTGCAGATGTTGATCGACCAGACGGTCCCCGGCGAACGCTTGCAGTATCACTGTGCGATCGCTTTTTACGATCCGCAGAGCGGCGTCGAAGAGATCGTCGAAGGAATCTGCTCTGGCATCCGCGCCGGAGAGCCTCGTGGCAGTGAGGGGTTTGGATACGACCCAGCCTTTGAGCCGCTTGATACCCCTGGCCGAACAATGGCTGAGCTCAGCGGCGAGGAGAAGGATCGCATCAGTCACCGCGGCGCTGCGGTTGAAGCCCTCGACATTTGGCTGCGTGGGCGATGAGCGCCAAGACCCACACTCACGAATCGCCGCAGCAGCGCACGGCCTTGACCTCGGTCGCAGCTGCCGGCTTCCTCGTCCTGCTCAAACTCGTCGCGGGGCTTGCAAGCGGCTCACTGGGGCTACTCGCTGAGGCGGCTCACTCAGCGACCGATTTCGGCGCTGCGCTGCTGACCTTCTTCGCGATCCGCGTCGCCGACAGGCCAGCCGACAGCGGTCATCCTTACGGGCACCGCAAAGCCGAGCATCTGGCGGCGCTCGGTGAGGGAAGCTTCTTGATCGTGATGAGCGGCGTGATCATCTTCGAGTCGATCAGTCGCATCACCGACTCGCAGGCGCACCCGGTTGAAACCAACTGGTGGGTCTTCGCGGTTATCGCCGTGGTGCTAGTCGTCGATTGCACTCGGACGGTCATATCATGGCGCGGTGCGCGCGCCTTCTCGAGCGCCGCTCTTGGAGCGAATGCGCTGCATTTCGCCTCCGATTTCGTTGGAACTCTTGCAGTACTGGTCGGCCTGTTGATGGTCCGCGCCGGTGTCGCCGACGCCGACTCGATCGCCGCACTCGTCGTCGCAGTATTGGTCGTCGGTGCTGCAGTGACGCTAATCCGGAGCAATGTTGGGTCTTTGATGGATCAGGCTCCCGCCGGGCTGGTCGAGCTGGCTCAAGTGGCGATTGATGGTGTGGAGCCCCCGGTTGAGATCCGGCGACTGCGTGTCCGCGAAGCTGGCGGCTCGACTTTCGTCGACGGTGTGCTCGAGGTAGAGGCCGACGCACCCGTTCAGCAGGGTCACGATTTGGCCGACCGCGTTGAAGCCGCGTTGCACAAGCGCATCCCGGGTAGCGATGTGACGATTCATATCGAACCGCGCGAAGGCGCTGAGCTGCGTGAACGAGTCACCGGCGCTGCGTTATCGACGCCTGACGTCCGTGAGGTTCACAACGTCCGCATCGTCAACGTCGACGGTCGCGCCGACCTCAGCCTGCACGCCAAACTTCCGGCCGGCCAGTCGCTCTCCGACGCACACGCCGTTGTCGACAACATCGAGGCGGCGATCCGCGCCGCCGCACCAGAGATTGACGGAGTCCACGTACACATAGAGCCGCTCGAAACAGGCATCGGTGCGCCGGTCCCAGCGCTTGCGGAAACGGCTGAGCTGCACACCGCAGTGGCTCGAATCGTCACCGATCGCACGGGCAGCGAGCCGTCCCAGCTACGCGTCTACCGCGAGCCACGCGGCGTCGTCGCGCTAGTGACGATCTCGCTTCCGGGAGAGCAGTCGTTGGCTCAGGCGCACTTGACCGCGACCGACCTAGAGGCAGCAATTCGCGAATCAGACCCTCAGATCGTTGACGTAGTGATCCACACTGAGCCGGCCGGCTAGCTCAGAGGTTGAGGGCTGCTGTCAGGCCGACGACGCCTGAGAGCGCTGCATACCCCTGATAACCAGCGAGCAGCAGCAGCAGCACGCCAAGTAGACAGACCAAGACGACGATTCCCCACGTAACTCGTGCCAAGTTCATCGGCTTAGTCTGTCAGGGACGACCGACGTTGCGATCCGAGTCGCGCTGCCAATCGCTGTCCCGCCCCCTTGGTAGGTTTGCCGCGAGGCGAGTACGAGTAGTAGACAGGTAACGAATTGACGAAATCAGAGTTCATCGATCAACTATCGGCCCGCGCCGACATGACAAAGGCTGAAGCGACGAAGGCCGTTGACGCCGTCCTTGACACGATTCAGGATGGTCTGTCGCGCGGCGAGGAGATAGCGTTTTCTGGCTTCGGCAAATTCCATGTTGCTACTCGCACTGCGCGCGAGGGCGTCCATCCTCGCTCCGGGGAGAGGATTCACATCGAGGCATCAAAGTCGCCGAAGTTCAGCGCTGGATCGGTGCTAAAGAAGTCGGTAAACCGCTGACCACCGCAGCCTCCGGGCCTAATCTCCCGCCTAGCGTCGGCTTTGCTGAGCGTTTGGCTGAGGCCGTATCGACTCGCGAGTCGCAGATTGTGCTGGGGCTCGATCCGGACCCTGCTCGCCTCTGGCCTAGCGCCGCCGAGTCAGCTTTAGGCGCAACCGTCGCTGCCAAAGCTGCCGATGCGGTCGAACGACACTGCTGCGCGTTAATTGACAGCGCAGGTCAATCGTGTGTCGCGATAAAACCACAGCTCGCTTGTTTCGAGCGGCTCGGCTCAGCGGGCCGCGAGGCCTTGCAGTCTGTTGTCCTGCACGCTCGAGCCGCAGGACTGATCGTCCTCGCAGACGGCAAACGAGGCGACATCGACGTCAGCGCGGCGTCCTACTGCCAGTCGCTAGTAGGCAGCACGAAGACCCCATACGGCTCGGTCGACGGCCTCGGAGCCGACGCCTTCACCGTCAACCCGTATCTCGGCATCGACACGCTCGACGTCTTCGCCGATGGCGCTCGCGCCGTGGGGGCCGGAATTTTCGTCCTCGTAAGAACCTCCAACCCCGGCGCTGCTGACCTTCAAGATCTCCAGCTCGCCGACGGTGGGACGCTCTGCGAGCGGGTCGCCTCAATCGTTGATCGGTTGGCAGGAGATGGTGAACTCTCTGACGTTGGGGCTGTGGTTGGTGCGACAGAGCCCGGGCACCTCGCGCGGATGCGTGAGCTGATGCCGCGCAGCATCTTCCTGCTACCGGGCGTCGGCGCGCAGGGCGGGACAGTCGAGCAGCTCGCACCAGCATTTGAGCCCGGCAAGGCAGCAGGTTTGGTCAGCGCTTCGAGGTCGATCGTCTTTGCATCCGAGGAGCTAGGCGGCGACCCGGCCGACGCAGCGCACAGGGCGGCAGAGAGCCTGCGGGAGACCGCCTGGGGCCTAAGTTGAGTCTTGCCGCAGCTGCAATTTTGCGCCCGCTAAGTGAATTGTTTTGTCGATCACAGAGTCCCGCGTATCCTCCTAGGCGCGATGTCGGCAAAGTCGAGTCCAGCCCGATGGTTAGCCCCAGTAGCGCTTCTGGTGGCGGCGTTTGCGACCGCCAGCATCGTGCTCGGCGGTGGTGGGACAGCCGGTGGTCAGTCGAGCGACGCGGCTCCTGCTGCGGTTACTACGGTTCAGACGAAAGCAACCAAAGCCCGCTTCTACACGGTCCGCACTGGTGACACTTTGAGCTCGATTTCAGTTCAGACAGGCATTCCCCTCAGCACGATCGAGCAACTCAATCCAGAGCTCGACAGCCAGGCGCTCCAGCCAGGCCAGCACCTGCGGCTGCGCGCGTGAAGCGGCTGTTGCGGGCTAGCGTCCTCGCGGCGCTGACTTTGGCTACCTGCGCGGCTGGGGCGAACGCACAGCGGTCGCCTTCGATTACCGCGCCATCGGCGATCTTGGTCGAGCCATCCAGCGGCACGATCGTCTACGCCCGCGCGCCTTACAAGCGGCGTGCGATCGCATCGACGACGAAGATGATGACGGCGCTGCTGCTGCTTGAGAGGCGCTCGCTTTCACATCGCATTAGGGCTGTCAATTACAGCGGCTCAGCGGGCGAATCGACGGCGGGGATTGAGGCCGGGGAGAAGCTCACGGCGGCCGACATGCTGCGGGCTCTTTTACTACCCAGTGCCAACGAGGCGGCTGCATCAATCGCGGTCGACGTCGGCGGCTCGCAGCGCGGTTTCGTCAGGATGATGAACGCGCGTGCCAAACGGGCCGGGCTCCGTGGAACACACTTTGCGAACCCTGTCGGGCTCGACGCTTCTGGCAACTACTCAACCGCGCGGGACCTAGCGCAGCTCGGAATTCTTCTGCGCCGCAACAAGTTCGCGCGTGAGACGATGAACCGTTCAAAGGCGACCCTCTACAGCGGCGCGCACCGCAGGGTCGTCTTCAACCACAACAGGCTGATCTCGTCTGTCGCATCGATGAACGGGATCAAGACCGGCCACACGCAGACGGCCGGTTATCTGCTGGTCGGCGGAGCGAGCCGTGCAAAGGTGCAACTGATTAGCGTTGTGATGGCCGAGCCCAGCGAATCGGCACGCGACGCCGACACGTTGAGCTTGATGCGTTACGGCTTCAGCCGCTACTCGAGCGTGCGGGCAGTCCGCAAAGGACAGATCTACGCGACCGCCAAAGTTGCTGGTCGCTCCGACCAGGTCAACCTCGTCGCTTCGCAGAGCGCAGACCTCGTGATGCGACGCGGTCAGCGACCGACCGTCGTAGTCAGCGGAGTGCCGGATGAGATCGAGGGGCCAAAGCCGCGTGGTTCGAGGGTCGGCTTCCTGAGCATTCGTCGCCGCGGTAAGCCTGTGACGCGCGTAGCGCTCGTGACCTCAAAGGAGGTGCAAGCGCCGGCGCTGCTGGCAACGCTGACCTCGGGGCCACTTGCCCCGGCGCTGGTGTTGCTCGCGATCGTCGGAATCGCGTTTGCCGCTACTCTGAGCCGCAAGAGGCGCCGGCGACGGCGGACCGTGCAGTTCCAGGGAGAGCCAACATGATCATTACCGTCACGCTCAACGCAGCGATAGATAAATCATTGTCGGTCCCTAGCTTCCGGATCGGCAGGCGCCATCGCACGGTCGCGCAGGGTTCGACCGCTGGCGGCAAGGGAGTCAACGTCGCTCGGTTGCTCGCTTCTCTCGGGCAGCCGGTGATCGCGACCGGCTTTGTCGGCGGCGCCACCGGCACGCGGATCGTTGAGCAGCTAACCGCAGAGTCGGTCTTGAACGGCTTTGTCCACATCGGCGAAGAGTCGCGAACGAACATCTCGGTCCTCGACCCGACGACCGGTGAGCAAACCGAGATCAATGAGCGGGGCCCATCGGTCAACCAAGCGGAGGTTGAGCTGTTCATTGAGAAGCTCTGCTACCTCGCCCGCGGCGCTGCGATCTGCGTGATTGCAGGCTCGTTGCCACGCGGCGTCGATGCTTCGCTCTACGCCGACTTGATCGCCGAGCTTAGGCGCCTCGACGTCATCACGATCGTCGACTCTGAGGGCGAAGCGATGCGCCTCGCTGTTGGCGCGGAACCGACCGTTATCTCGCCGAACGTGACCGAAGCTGAGGAGCTGGTCGGCCATGAGTTCAATGATCTCCAGGAGCAAAACATGGCGCTCGGCGAACTCCGCTCGCTCGGTGCGAAGGAGGCGATCATCACGCTTCCCGATGGCTGCGTGGCGAGCATCCTCGTCGACCAAAGGCCGACCGACTATCGAGTCTGGATCGAACCACGCGAGGCAGTTGCGAGCGTTGGGGCGGGGGACGCATTTCTGGCTGGATACGTGGCAGCGCGCTACGGAGGCTCCTCAGCTGAAGAGTGCCTGCGCTACGCGGTCGCTTGCGGCGCAGAGTCAACTCAGCGGCTTGGCGCGGGACTGATCGACCCTAAAGCCGTCGATCAGATTTTGGCTGAGGTTGAGGCCGAGCGGATAGAAGCTCCGGCCAGCGCGCTCTGAGCGCTATCGTTGAAGCGTGGTCAAGGGACCGGCACCAAACCTTGCGGCTGACTCTCCGGAGCAACTTCGCGCGCAACGGTTTCGTCCGGCATCGAACCTAGGATCAGCCGATGGAAATTGAGATTGGCAGGGGCAAGAAGGCGCGCCGTGCGTACGGCTTCGATGACATCGCGATCGTGCCCTCGCGGCGCACCCGTGATCCCGACGACGTTGATATCGCATGGAAGCTCGGCCCTTACCGTTTTGAGCTGCCGCTTCTCGCGTCTGCGATGGATGGCGTCGTATCGCCGCGCACTGCGATCGAGGTCGGTCGTCTCGGCGGGCTAGCCGTACTGAACCTGGAGGGAATCTTCAGTCGCTATGAAGATGCCGAGGAGCAGCTTGAGCGGATTTCGCTTCTGCCGAAGGCCGAGGCTACCCACGAGATGCAGCAGATCTATCAGGAGCCGATCAAGCCTGAGCTGATGCGCGCGCGGATCGAGGAGATCAAAGCGAGTGGCGTTGTAACGGCAGCTTCGCTTACGCCGCAGCGCGTCTTGGAGCACTACGAGATGGTCCTCGACGCAGGTCTTGACGTCCTCGTCATCCAGGGCACTGTCGTCTCGGCTGAACATGTTTCAAAGACGACCGAGCCGCTCAACCTGAAGGAGTTCATCGCCGATCTGCCTGTGCCGGTCGTCGTTGGAGGTTGCGCCAGTTACCACACCGGTCTGCATCTGATGCGAACCGGTGCCGCTGCCGTCCTGGTCGGAGTAGGGCCTGGCGCCGCCTGTACAACGCGCGGCGTGCTCGGGCTTGGAGTGCCACAGGCGACAGCTATCGCCGATGTTGCAGGCGCTCGCTCGACTCACATGCTTGAGACCGGAGAGTACGTCCAGGTAATAGCCGACGGCGGCATGAGCACCGGCGGCGACGTTGCCAAAGCGATCGCTTGCGGCGCCGACGCTGTGATGATCGGCTCACCGCTGGCTCGGGCCTACGAGGCTCCGGGTCGTGGCTTCCACTGGGGGATGGCGACATTCCACCCGACCCTTCCACGCGGCGCCCGCGTTGAAACAATTCAGAACGGCTCGATCGAAGAGATTCTGATCGGCCCAGCCCATGAGAACGATGGCAGTTTCAACTTGATGGGTGCTCTGCGCACGTCAATGGCAACCTGCGGTTACCAAGACATCGCTGAGTTCAATAGGGCCGAGCTGATGGTCGCTCCCGCGCTCCAGACCGAGGGCAAGAAGCTTCAGTCATCGCAGGGCGTTGGTATGGGCAGTGGTGGAGCTGGAGCCTCGCCCTCGGCCAACGCCGACAGCACGCTCAGCTCGACACCGGCGTGACTCACGACGAAGTCGTTGTTCTCGATTACGGCGGGCAGTATTCGCAGCTAATTGCTCGGCGCGTAAGGGAGTGCGGTGTCTTCTCTGAGCTGCTTCCGTACCACGTCGGGGCTGCCGAAGTGAAAGCGCGCGGTGCGAAAGGGCTGATCCTCTCGGGCGGCCCAGCGTCGGTTCACGTCGACGGCGCGCCGCGGCTGGATCCGGAGTTGCTCGAGCTAGGCATTCCAGTGCTGGGTATCTGTTACGGAATGCAGTTGCTCGCGCAGCATCTAGGTGGCACGGTTGAGGCCGCTGAGGTTGGTGAATACGGCCGCTCTGAACTGACGGTCAACGATCCGGGGCTGCTGTTCGCTGGCCTGCCGCAGACGCAACCATGCTGGATGTCCCATCGGGACACCGTCTACGAGGCGCCGCCCGGCTTCACTGCGCTGGCGGCATCAACGCAGTCGCCGGTGGCTGCATTTGAGTCAGCGGAGGAGCATGTCTACGGCATTCAGTTCCACCCCGAGGTGGTCCACACTCCGTTTGGGCAGCAGATCCTCACGCACTTTCTGCGCGATGCATGTGGCTGCACGCTCGATTGGTCGCCTGCATCTATTGCAGAGGAGCAGATCGCTGCAATTCGTGAGCAGGTCGGCGACGGGAAGGTCGTCTGCGGGCTCTCTGGCGGTGTCGACTCGTCTGTCGCAGCGCTGCTCGTGCACCGCGCAATTGGAGAACAGCTGACCTGCGTCTTCGTTGACCACGGGATGATGCGCAAGGACGAAGGTGCTCAGGTGATCGAGACCTTCCGCGACCGCTTTGCCGTGCCACTGGTCGCAGTGGATGCAGAGGATCGCTTCCTCAGCAAGCTGGCCGGCGTCAGCGACCCGGAGACGAAGCGCAAGATCATCGGCGGTGAGTTCATCCGCGTCTTCGAAGAGGAGGCTGTGAAGCTCGAGGGCGCGAAGTTCCTTGTCCAGGGCACTCTCTACTCGGATGTGATCGAATCGGGCGGAGGCACTGGAACATCGACAATTAAGTCCCACCACAATGTCGGCGGACTTCCTGACGACATGGAGTTTGAACTCGTCGAACCGCTCCGTGCGCTCTTCAAGGACGAGGTTCGCGCCGTTGGTTCTGAGCTCGGCCTTCCGGAACGGCTCGTCTGGCGCCAGCCGTTCCCGGGTCCTGGTCTGGCAATCCGAATCGTCGGCGGTGAGGCAACCAAAGCTCGTCTCGATCTGCTTCGCGACGCCGATGCGATTCTCCAAGATGAGATCCGTCAGGCAGGCCTCTATCGCGAGCTATGGCAGTCGTTCTGCGTACTTCCCGATGTCAAAACGGTTGGGGTTCAAGGTGACGAGCGGACATATGGCTACGTCGTAGTAATTCGCGCCGTCACCTCCGATGACGCAATGACGGCCGACTGGGCTCGCCTTCCGTACGACCTGCTGGAGCAAATTGCGTCGCGAATGATCAATGAATTGCGCGAAGTTAACCGCGTTGTCCTCGACATCACGTCGAAGCCGCCGGGCACTATTGAGTGGGAGTAGCGAGCCGCGCGGCGCTGATCGCGCAAAGGCCGCTATTCTCTGGGGCTGCGCCGCGCTTATCGCGTGGCTTTTTATTGCTATGAGAGCCTCCGTTGCATCTAAAACCTTCGTCGCCAATGCGATCGACCGCGATCGTCAGTGGCTGCTGATCGACGCCAACGGCCTAACGCTTGGCCGCCTCGCCACGCAGATCGCCGATCTACTGCGCGGTAAGCGGAAGGCTGAGTACACGCCGCACGTGGATACCGGTGACTTTGTCGTCGTTATCAACGCTGAGAAGATCTCGGTTAGCGGTAACAAGATGAAAGAGAAGATGTATCGCCGCCACACCGGTTACCCGGGTGGACTGCGCGAGCGGACGCTCGAGGAGATGCTTGAGCGCCGCCCTGAAGAGGTCATCCGACAAGCAGTGCGCGGCATGCTTCCTCGCAACCGCCTTGCCCGCCAGCAGATCACGAAGCTCAAGGTTTACGCTGGCACCGACCACCCGCACGTCGCGCAGAAGCCGACCAAGCTGGAGATCACGACCTAATGGCCGACGACGAAGCGCCGATCGAAGAGCAGCCCGAAGTCGAAGCCGCGGAGGAAGAGGCTGAAGTCGAAGCGGCCGTCGAAGAGGTCATCGAAGAAGAGGTCGAAGCCGCTGAGCTTGAGGCCGAGGTCGAAGAGGTCGTCGAAGAAGTAGTCGAAGACGAGGTTGAAGCAGAGGTCGAAGCGAAAGCCGACAAGAAGGCCCCTAAGGAGAAGGTAATTCCAGGAGCCGACCTTGAGGTCGACATCGTCGTCGATGGCGACGACAGCAGCCCTGAGAGTTCCCTCGATCCGTTTGCCGATGACGCAGACGTCGTCGTAGTCGAGGTTGAGGAGCCCGTTGCCGACGAGCCGATCGCAGCCACAATCAAGCTTGCAGCCGACGCGCGCTACACCGCTACCGGTAAGCGGAAGCGAGCAGTCGCCCGCGTGATCCTCAAGCCAGGCAAGGGCGAGTATCTGATCAACGGTCGCTCGATCGATGATTTCTTCCCACGCCCAGCCCTACAGCGCAACATTCGTCAGCCGCTAGAGGCCGTCGGCTACGAAGACAAGATGGATGTCGTTGCACGAATGCACGGCGGAGGCGTTTCAGCTCAGGCCGGAGCGCTACGTCACGGAATCTCGCGCGCGCTGCTTGAGGCCGACCCAAACCTTCGCGGAGCGCTAAAGAGCCGAGGATTCCAAACGCGCGACGCGCGCGCCAAGGAGCGCAAGAAGGCAGGGCTCAAGAAGGCCCGTAAGCGGCCTCAGTTCAGCAAGCGATAAAGCAGCTAATCCCCGCAGCTGGCGTGGATTCTTTAGTTTCTTCAAATGGCTCGTAATCTTTTTGGCACAGACGGTGTCCGAGGGCTCGCTGGCGAAAAGCTGACCGCGCAGCTTGCAATGGGGCTGGGCCGCGCTGCGACGGAACAAGCCGGTGGCGCCGGCACGCGGGTGCTCGTGATCCGCGACACGCGTGAATCGGGGGAGATGCTGGAGTCGGCCCTAGCGGCTGGCATCGCAGCAGCAGGGGGCGAAGCACTGCTTGGGGGCGTTTTGCCTACGCCGGCAGCGCCGCTCTTGATCGCTCAGTACGGCTTCGACCTGGGCGTCGTCGTCTCAGCCTCACACAATCCTTACCAGGACAATGGCATCAAGTTCTTCGGCGGTGATGGCCTGAAGTTGACCGACGCCGCAGAAGAGCAGATAGAAGAGCGACTTGGCGCCGCCGTCGGCGCAATGTTGGAGATCGGCCGGGTTCGAGAGCTCCACGGCACGCAGGAGGATTACCTGCGTGCTCTAGGAACGCGCTTCGCGGGGCTCGACCTAACAGGGCTTGATCTCTTGCTCGACTGTGCAAACGGCGCCACCTACCGCGTCGGACCAGAGATCTTCCGCAGACTTGGCGCCTCGGTGACTGTCATCGGCTGTGAACCCGACGGCCGCAACATCAACGATGGCGTTGGTTCTACGCACATCGATGCGCTCGCAGCCGCTGTTGTCGCTGGCGGACACGACCTCGGCTTCGCATTCGACGGCGACGGTGATCGCGTGTTGGCCGCTGACCGCGACGGCGTCAGTGTCGACGGCGACGAGCTGATCGCGCTTGCTGCGATCCACATGCGTGGTACCGGTCGTCTCAGCGGCGGCGGCGTCGTCGTGACGGTCATGACCAACTACGGCTTTCACACCGCCATGCAGGAAGCCGACATCGAGGTAGCTACGGCCGCAGTCGGGGACCGCTATGTGTTGGCCGAGCTGCGTGAGCGCGGCTGGACTCTCGGCGGCGAGCAGTCGGGGCACATCATCGACATGGACTTTGTGCCGTCTGGTGACGGAATTGCGAGTGCACTACTCACGTTGGAGGCACTCGGCGGCGCTGATCTCGCCGCGCGGTCAGCGATGGTCAAGCTGCCGCAGCGTCTTGTCAACGTCAAAGTGGCCGACAAGTCCCGCGCGCTTGATGCGGTCGGTGACCTGGCCGCTGAGGCCAACGAAGAACTAAGCGGTCAAGGGCGCGTGCTGGTTCGTGCCAGCGGCACTGAGGAACTCGTTCGCGTGATGGTTGAGGCGCCAGAAATTGCCCAGTGCGAAACGATCTGCGCCCGGCTCGTCGCCGCCGTCGAGTCCACTAGCTAGGCTCCACGGCATGTGCGGAATCGTTGGTTACATCGGCTCGAGAGCTGCAGAGGAGCTGCTCCTGGCAGGGCTGGCAAAGCTCGAGTACCGCGGTTACGACTCGGCTGGTATCTCAGTGATGGCAGACGGCCAGATCGAGGCTGTCCGGGCGGTCGGCAATCTCGAGCAGCTAACGAGCGCGGTCGAAGCACGCCACGCCGCTGGCGGCGCTACGGCAACCCTCGTTGAAGACGCAACGATTGGCATCGGTCACACGCGGTGGGCAACGCACGGGCGGGTCAACGAGCAGAACGCCCACCCTCACTTCGACACCGCCGATCAAGTTCACGTCGTCGTTAATGGCATCGTCGAGAACTACATGGAGCTGCGCGAGCGGTTGATCGCTGGCGGTGCAATCTTCAGCTCGGAGACCGACGCTGAAGTGATCGCCCATCTAATCGCCGATCACCTCGACACCGACCTTGAGCAGGCAGTGCGCGACGCTTACGGCGATCTGGAAGGCCACTTTGCGTTCGTCGCGATGGCGGTGGAGTCGCCCGACTTACTGGTTGGTGCTCGCAAAGAGTGCCCGCTGATCCTCGGGGTCGGGGACGGAGAGATGTTTCTGGCCTCCGCCGTCCCCGCGTTCCTCGCTCAGACACGGCGCGTTCAGTACGTTGAAAACGGCGAGATCGTCGCGATTAGGGCGGGCGGGGCCAGTTTCACGACAGCCGCCGGCGAAGCGGTCGAACGCGAGATCGTGACCGTCGACTGGGATGAGGAGACAGCAGAGAAGGGCGGCTACGAGACCTTCATGCTGAAGGAGATTTACGAACAGGCCGATGCAATTGCCGAAACGATCGCCGATCGCACGGTTCGCGAGGACGGTGTCGACCTCGATGACGTCGGCGCGCTCAGTGACGAGCAGCTGCGTGCCGCGAAGCGAATCATTGTCGTTGCCTGCGGCACCTCGTATCACGCTGGGCTGATTGGCCGCTACGCGATCGAAGAGCTGGCTCGCGTGCCGGTAGACGTAGAGATCGCCTCCGAATATCGCTATCGCAACCCGATCGTTGGTCCGGGCGATCTAGTGATTGGCATCACGCAGTCCGGTGAGACGGCAGACACGCTGGCAGCGATGCGGATCGCGAAGGAACGCGGTGCGACCGTCATGGCGATCACCAACATCATGGGATCGCAGGCAACGCGTGACGCCGATGGTGTTCTCTACACGCGCGCCGGCCTGGAGGTGTCGGTCGCCGCAACGAAGACCTTCGTCTGTCAAGTGGCAGTGATGTATCTGCTGGCATTGCGCCTTGCTGAGCTGCATGACTCGCTGCCGCTTGAACGGCGCGTCGAACTCGTTGCCGACCTAAAGCAGATGCCGACATTGATCAGCGAGCTGCTGGACAGCGTTGATCCTCTAGTTGAAGCCGTTGCAGAGCAGGTATGGGAAGCGAACTTCTTCCTCTATCTCGGCCGCCACGCCGGGGTAGCGGTCGCCGATGAGGGGGCGCTTAAGTTGAAAGAGGTTTCGTACATCTCGACCGACGCCTACGCCGCCGGTGAGATGAAGCACGGCCCAATCGCATTACTGAGCGAGCAGACTCCAGTGATTACAGTTGCAACAGATTCACCGGTGCTCGAGAAGGTGATCTCGAATATGCAGGAGGTGCGAGCAAGGGGTGCATTCCTCGTGGCCGTTGCAACAGAAGGCAATAAAACAATTGCCGAGCAGGCCGACGCAGTGATCACGATTCCAAGAAGCGACTGGATTTTGCAGCCGCTGCTCGCAGTAATTCCACTCCAGCTGCTTGCGTATCGGATCGCCCGACTTCGCGGCCTCAACGTCGACCAGCCACGCAACCTAGCGAAGACGGTCACAGTCGAATAGATTTATCGGATGAGCTGCAATTCGATGGTCGGTATTGACTTGCTTGAGATAGATCGCATGGAACGAGCCTTGCGGCGCCATCCGAAGCTCGCAGAGAGGCTCTTTACAGCCGACGAGATTTCCTACGCTGAGCGCCAGGCACGTCCGGCCGAACACTTGGCCGCCCGCTTCTGTGCCAAGGAGGCAGCGACCAAGGCGCTTCGCATGGAGATATTTAGGCCATTGGAGATCGAAGTCGTTGCCGACCCAATCGGCGCGCCTGCTCTGCGCTTCACTGGCAACGCCGCAGCAAGAGCTGACTCCCTTAAGAACGGACTCAGCTGCTCGCTAACCCACTCGAAGTCGATGGCAGGCGCCGTCGTGGCTGGTTGCTGATGCTTCCCAGCTGGCTGACTGCGCTCTCAGACGCTGAACGATCCCGCGCAGCCGATCAGTGGGCAATCAAAACGCTTGGAATCGCTCCATCGGCGCTTATCGAACGGGCCGCTGCAGGGCTCGCCGATTACGTTCAGCGCTACGTGTCCGACGGGCTCATCGTGATCGTCTGCGGCGGTGGAAATAACGGCGCCGATGGTGTTGCCGCAGCGCGACTGTTGCGGGGGATCGGGCGAAACGTTCGAGTTCTCTCGGCGGCCGACCCAAAGCGCGCCAGTGAAGCATTGGCGGCTCAACGTCAACAGCTGCCAGGCGAAGCTGTTCTGCCTTTCTCAGCCGAGCTACTCGACGATGCCGCGGTGGTCGTCGACGCTCTGCTTGGGACCGGGTTTAGCGGAAAGCCGAGGGGCACTATCGCCGACGCGATAACTTCGATCGCTGACTGTGGAAAGCCAGTCGTTGCCGTTGACATGCCGAGTGGGGTCGACGCTTCCAGCGGTGAGGTTCGCGGTGTTGCTGTTCGCGCTCAGATGACCGTTAGCTTCGCGAGCGACAAAGTTGGCCTCCACATAAACCCCGGCCGGGATCTCGCCGGCGCAGTGCGGATCGTTGATATTGGAATACCTGACGGCGCGCCAATCTCGGAACCGGTGATCGGTCTAATCGACGACGAGTCTCTGCTGGCACTCCTGCCGAGGCGCGGCCCCGCATCGAATAAGTTCACCAGCGGCCATCTCTACGTCGCGGCCGCTTCGCGCGGGCTTACGGGAGCCGCCGTTCTGGCATCGAGCGCTGCAATGCGGGGCGGCGCCGGTTACGTCACGGCCTGCGTGCCCGCAAGCCAGCAGCCGATCGTGGCCAGCCACCTCGTCGAGGTGATGCAGGAGGCGTTGGCCGACGACGATGGTCACCACTGCGAGCACGGAGCCCATCAGCTCCTTTCGAGGATCGCTGAGCGCGAGGGCGTCGTGCTGCTCGGGCCAGGCCTCGGTTCGAGCAAGGGTGCACGTTCCTTCGCGCGCACCGTGGCAGGTGAGGTCAAGCAGCCACTGGTCCTCGACGCCGATGGACTCAACGCATTCGCTGGCAGGGCCCAGGATCTGAAGCGACGCAAGCGACCGACAGTTTTGACGCCGCACGAGGGCGAGCTAGCGCGTCTGCTCGATTGTGATCCGCAGAAGGTTCGCGAACGACGTTTAGAGTGCGCACAGGCGGTCGCAAAGAAGGCCAAGGCAACAGTCATCCTGAAAGGCGTCGACACGCTCGTATGCGGCCCCGATGGGCTTGTCGGCATAAGCCCCGGCGCCTCGCCTGGCTTGGCGACGGCCGGGACCGGCGATTTGCTCGGTGGCATAGTTGGCGCGCTGCTTGCCCGCGGCGCGGAGCCATTTGTCGCGGCGGCGGCGGGTGTCCGTCTGCACGCCCGGGCTGCGGATCTGGCAGCCGCGCAGGTTGGAACTGAGGGCATGATTGCTAGCGACGTCGTTAGCGCCCTGCCTCGCGCATGGAACTGACGGTAAGATTCTCGCTATGAGCTCAACAGTCAGCCAGATTATGGACGCCGACCCACAGAGTGTTGGACCAGAGGACAGCATCGAGACTGTCGTACAACGGATGCACGATCATGAGCTTGCCGGCTTGCCGGTTGTAGACGCCGACGACATGTTGATCGGGATTGTCACTGAGAGCGACCTGCTGATGTTCGACGAGCAAGAGGATGTCGATCCGCCAGCGCACGTCCAGATCATGGGCGGCGTGATCTACCTCGGCTCCGTTAAGAACTGGGAGGAACGGATCCGCAAGTCGGTTGCCAGCACGGTTGAGGAGATCATGACTACCGAGCCAATCACGGTCAGTCCGGAGGCAGATGCTCACGACGCCGGGCATCTGATCTCAGAGCATGGCCACAACCGTCTTCCGGTTGTTGACGACGAAGGTCGTCTCGTTGGCGTCGTAACGCGCGTCGACGTGCTCGAAGCGCTGCTCGAAGACCGATAGCGAGCGGACTGATCGTTGTGCGCGCGCTGGCCTCGGTTAACGTCGCGGCAATTGAACGCAACGTCGCTTCGCTGAAGCGGCAAGCTGAGAAGTCGATTCTCTGCGCTGTCGTCAAAGGCAACGGATATGGGCACGGGAGCACCGCAGCGGCGGATGCCTCGATTGCTGGCGGGGCTACTTGGCTGGCCGTCGCAACGGCTCCTGAGGCGCAAAGTCTGCGCGCTAACGGAATCGACGCCCCGGTCTTGGTGATGGGTGCGCTGACGGACGCTGAGCTACAGCTAGCGCTGTCGGCTAGAGCCGACGTCGTCGTCTGGAGCGAAGAGTTTCTATCGCGCGCCGCTGCTTTGGGCGGGGCGCGTCTTCACGTCAAACTTGACACAGGGATGGGCCGCCTTGGGACTCGTGATCCTAAGTTGGCCACGCAGCTGGTCACCGACGCTGCTGGCGACGCGCGCTGCGATCTCGTCGGACTGATGACGCACTTCGCCACGGCCGATGAGCGCGGTGACGAATTCTTTGGGCAGCAGCTGGCGCGCTTCAGCAAGTGGACCGACGAGGCAATGCAGCTTCAGCCAGGGCTTCTTCGCCACGCCGCGAACAGCGCTGCGCTACTGCGTGATGAAGCCTCGCAATTTGACATGGTGAGGCCAGGGATTGCGTGTTACGGACTCGACCCATTTGGCGTCGGAGCAGCTGAGCAGGGGCTCGAGCCTGCACTATCTCTTCACTCGTACGTCGCAGCAATCGATGACTGCGCGCCAGGTGAAAGCGTTGGCTATGGGAGGACCTTCATAGCCGAGAAGCAGACGCGCATCGCAACGGTGCCAATCGGTTATGGCGATGGTTGGGGGCGCCAATTTTCGAATAACGCCGATCTGTTGATTGCTGGCAAGCGCTATCCGGTGGTCGGCAACGTCAGTATGGATAACGTGACAGTTGACTTAGCTATGGACTCGGTCGGGTTGGGGGCACCAGTGACTTTGATTGGCACTGACGGCGATCAACAGGTCGATGCTGAGGAGCTAGCGCAGCGCGCAGCAACGATCAACTACGAGATTGTCACGGCGATCAGCAATCGCGTACCGCGCAGATACCTCCGTGATGGATTGGAGCTCGACGGTGGGGGCTAACGACAATCCGCTCGAGCTCGCGCGAGAGGCTTTGCGCGGCGAAGCAGTGTGGTTGGTTGGGGGCGCGGTCCGCGACCGCCTCGACGGCCGCGAGTCGTCTTCTCTCGATGTCGACCTAATAATCGGCGGCGATGCTGAGCAGGCGGCGCGGACCTTGGCGGCTGCCTGCGGCCGCGGGATTGTCGCCTTTTCACTTTCAGATCAGTTTGGCGCTTGGCGCGTGAGCGGCGCCGACGTCGAATGGCAGATCGACTGCACGGCGATGCAGGCCGAAACTCTGGAGCAGGACCTGCGTGCGCGCGACCTCACAATCAACGCGATCGCCGAGCCGCTCGACGGCGGGCTGCTTATAGACCCGACGGGTGGTGAGGC
>CAMDLG010000010.1 GCA_945901565.1 Bifidobacterium breve
CAAATGGCAGCCGCTCGGTTGCATCTGCCACCACAAAGGGGCCGGGATAGTCGGGCCGCTCGACACGGTCGAGCCCTGTGATGTCAAGCGACGGCTCGAACTGTCGTAGGCCAATCGTGCCGCAACCGACGTCGAGAATGCGGTGAGTCCGGGTTGCGTTAGTCAATGCAAAGAACCGCCGGTGGCGGGCGATTCTCGAAGCGGCGGCGTAACGCGAAGCCAACTGAGTCCTCAGGCCTTGACGATCGGCCGACCCGTAAACCGATCCTTTCCTAGCCATTTTTAGCCAGGTGCCCGCGATTAAGCTCGGCGGGGGAGCGGGCACCGAGCAAGGCCATCGCCAGGCTCAGCTCATCTGCCAGCAGCCGGAGTACGTCGGCGGCCCCAGCCGAACCGCCAACGGTCAGCCCCCAGAGCGCTGGCCTTCCCACCAGAACCGCCTTTGCACCAAGCGCCAGCGCGGTACAAATGTCACTGCCACGGCGAATGCCACCGTCGACTAGCACCTCAACTTGCCCTCCAACTGCGTCGACCACTTCGCCGAGTACGTCGGCAGTCGCAGCGACGTTATCTAGTTGCCTCCCACCGTGGTTCGAGACGATTATCCCCGCGACCCCGTGTTCGCAGGCCAATCGCGCATCCTCTCCGCACTGAACGCCCTTGATTAATACGGGGAGCGGCGCCCCGGAAATAAACTCCTCTAGCGCGAGCCAGTCGAGCGACGGATCGACGATCGAAAAGAATTCTTCGACGCTTAGGCCTTCCGAGCGTCCGAGAGCCGCGGTGACTCCTGGCATGTCGATCCCGGGCGGGACGACAAAACCATTACGCAGATCGCGTTCGCGCCTACCTGCGTAAGGAGCATCAACGGTCACTACGATCGCGCTTGCTCCGGCGTTGACGCCTTGCTCGACTAGAGATTCACTTACCGCCCTGTCGCGGGAGAGGTAAAGCTGCAGCCAGCGCGGCGCTGACGGTGCCGCGGCGGCGATCTGCGCCAGCGGTGTAGACGCCAGCGTCGAGCAGACCATCAACGACCCTGCCGAAGCCGCTGCCTGAGCCATGCCGATCTCGCCGTCGTCGTGCGCCATCCGCTGCAGCGCTGTCGGGGCAACGAGCAAAGGTGCCGAAAGCTCGTGCCCGAGCACCGACGTTGTGGTGGATATTGAACTGACATCGACGCAGACCCGCGGCCTGAGCTTAAATTTCGCCCAGGCCAGTTCGTTTGCTTCGAGCGTGTTCTCATCTGCGGCCCCACCGTTGAAGTAACCAAGTGGTCCGTCGGCGAGGATCTCGCCGGCTAGGCGCTGGTAGTCAGCTACGTTGATTGGCGTTGTCGGCAGACTCATACCTCACAGCAGAGTAACCCTGAGCCGTTACGGAATGCTCCTTCGTACACTCTCTGGGTGGCTTCAGAGAGACAGATCAACGTTGGAGGCGTCTTAATCGGCGGCGGCGCGCCTGTTGCCGTCCAGACGATGACTAAAACCGAAACCGCGAACGTTGACGCAACGCTCGCTCAGATCCTTCGATGCGCCGATGCCGGCGCAGACCTAATCCGCTGCGCCGTGCCGCGAGAGGGAGACGCGGAGGCGCTGAAGACGCTCGTCGCGAAGTCGCCAATTCCGATCATTGCCGACATCCACTTCAACCACACGCTCGCACTCAAAGCGATAGCTAACGGAGCAGCTTGCGTTCGGCTCAACCCCGGCAACATCGGTGGCCCGGAGAAGGTTGCCGAGGTTGTCACTTCAGCGAAGGCAGCCGGCGTGCCGCTTCGGATCGGCGTTAACTCAGGGTCCTTGCCGAAACACTTGATGGATCTTGAGTACAGCGATCCGGTCGAGGCCTTGGTAACCGCGGCGGTCGAATTCGTTGAGCTGATGGAGAAGCTCGACTACACCGACTTCAAAATCTCGATGAAGTCGACCAGTGTGCCCAACACGATCGCCTCGAACCGTCGTCTATCGGAACGGATTCCGTACCCAATCCACCTCGGGGTAACCGAGGCAGGCACTCGCTGGACCGGCTCGCTGAAGTCGGCGGTCGGACTGGGCGCGTTGCTTGCCGATGACATCGGCGACACCGTCCGAATCTCGCTGTCGACCTTTCACGCTGAGGAAGAGGTCAAAGTTGCCTGGGAGATCCTCAAAGCACTGAAGTTGCGCGAACGTGGTCCAGTTCTGATCGCCTGCCCAACCTGCGGGCGACTGCAATTCGACATGGATTCGGTCGTCGTCGAGATCGAGGAGCGGTTAGCTGCCTACCCAGATGCAATTGAGGTGTCGGTGCTCGGATGCGCGGTGAACGGTATTGGAGAGGCGCGGCACGCCGACTTCGGTATCACCGGCGCGAAAGACGCTGGCATGATCTTTTCAAAGGGCGAACCGCTCAAGAAGGTGCCGACTGACAGGCTCGTAGATGAGCTGTTCGCTGAGATCGATCGCTACTACGACTCAGGTAAAACCGTTATTCGAGATGAGACTGCAGCGGCCGAGGCCGCGCAGTGGCTCGCGGAGAACGAGGACGCTGAAGCGATGACGCCGGAACGGCTCGCCGCAATGGAGGTAGCGGCAAGCGAGGAGGCAGGCGGGGGAGACGAAGTCCTGCAAGCCGCCGGCGTTGTCGCAAAGAAGATCGACGAAGAGGCCTCTCCTGTCGCAGGCCGCCGCTTTACTCGGAGCTGAGATAAGTTAGCGACGCTTCAAGGTCATAGCGGCCGAGAGATGGCGACGGCTCGAAGCTTTGCCAACTCGACCGACCCAGTAAAAGCGGTACGTCGCTGTCGCCTTCAGGCGAGCCGAGAGCTCGAAGTAGCCGTTTGCGTCTGTCGTCACGCTGCTCAGACGCCTGAAAGAGCCTCTGCCAATACGCCGCTCTACGACGACTTCATGTGCTGCTCCGGGCCTCACCTGTCCCCATAGCCTGGCGCTGCGCCCGTCGCTGGAGCGTGATGCCCAGAAGGGGTTGAGAAATGCGCGCGCTGAGGGCTTCTCAGAGCCATCGAACATGTAGAGGCCGCTCTGCGAACCGTCGTAGGCATCGGTGCCTTGCCCGTTGTCGTGTATCGCGTGGTCCCTCCAGATGTACTGGCTAAGGAGCTTCACTCGAGCTTGGTTGAAGGCAAGTCTGGCGCTCTGCTGGAGCCAGGTCGCCTGCGTACCGAGCCCGACGCCGCTAAATACGTCCGGGGGGTTAGTTTGGTAGCCAAACTCGGTATAGAAGAGGCTGATTGGTGACGATTCCTTCTCGTTGTTAATCAATCCACCGGTCTCTTGGAGAAAGTCGAGGATGTGTGTGATGCGGATCGTGTCGCCAATCCCGGCCTCGGCCCAGCTTTTCAGGTGCGACGACGGTGACTGAGCGCGCTGGTCAGGGTGGTAGGCAAAGCCGTCGACTTCAGCGGGAGTGAAGTCGACGCACTTGGCGGAGGTTCTATCGGCCTTGTTGTTGTCAGCAAGACAGCCAAATGACCGCAGCCAAATCAGCGGCTTCATCTGTGAATCGGAATCGGTGGGGTTTGAGCCACGTCCAGCTAGTGCACCGGCGTATACCGCAGCTCCGGAATCAGAAGCTCGGATTGCGGGGGCAGCGTCTGCAAAAATCTCGCGGTAGATAGACGGCGAACGCTCGGCGCACTTCTTGCGCACGCAGATGTACTGCGGCCGAAGATTTGCCGGCGAGTTCGGCTCGTACCAGATGGTGTAACGGTCGACGTCGTCTCCGTAGCGTCGCGCTACAGCTGCTGCGAACTGTGCGAAGAGCACGGTGTCTGGCCGATAACGCGCGCTGCCGTGCTCGGGGTCGCTGCTCCCCCACAGCGGACCGGGGCCGGTGACCGTCAAAATCGGATCGATCTTGTTTCGCGTGAGCGTCTCGATCATGCGGTCTAGCCGCTCCCAGTCGTAGAGGGAAGATTGGGGATCGCTTCCGTCAAATCCAACCGGCGGAGTCTCCTTCTCGGCATCTGGCGCGATCGCGCGCCAGTCGGCGGTGACCATCGCGACGTCGACGCCAGCGTCGCGCCAACGCGGCGCAAAAGCCGTCAGAACGGCTGGGTCTCCGTCGGTAATTG
Organism: Bifidobacterium breve; assembly: GCA_945901565.1. GTDB lineage: Bacteria > Actinomycetota > Thermoleophilia > Solirubrobacterales > Solirubrobacteraceae > F1-60-MAGs163. The sequence goes on from CAMDLG010000010.1 coordinate 4,076, forward strand.
CTGGGTCGCTAACCCCGATTTCGAGCTGCTTCGACGCGCCCGCGGCTGAAGGAACCACCAGAGCAGCTAGCACCATTGCTGTGCCAACAGAGCGCCATCGGGACGACCTGGCTTGGGTTCGCTGCAACGCCAATGTGGGCTCCTTATGGTGCGACGGTCCGCACCGAAGAGAGGCGGCTCGGTGATCCATACTGGAAGCGGTAGGAGGTCTTCTTACGCACGTATGCTTTGGTGCTGAAGAAGCCCTGCGAATTGGTCGTTAGCGACTTGATCGTTTTATAGGTTGAGTAGCCAGCCACTTTCGCTTGGAGCTTCACTACGCTGGAGCCGCCTGGCCGCACCTGGCCCCAGATCGTCGCTGAGCGGCTGCCGCTCTCAAGATCTACCCAGAATGGGTGGGGAAATGATTTAGCCGACGGCTTAGCTTTTCCGCTCGCGAAGTACACGCCGGACTGCCATGTCCCGGCGCCAAAGCTGCTGCCATCGACAGGTTCATCCCGCCAGAGGTAGAAGAGCAAGAGTTTCACTCGGGGGTTCTTCCACATCATCTGCGCCGCTTGCTGGTAGTAGGCGTCTTGTTTCGCCAGCGAAACCCCCATGAGTTTATCTGGAGGGCTTGTCTGTACTCCATATTCGTCGATAAAGACGTTCAGTCCAGTGTGCTTCTCTCCGTAGGACCCGCCTGAGCCATTCAGGACGCCGCCGGCTCGCTGAATCTTGTCCATTGTCGTCGTGAGCCGCGAGATCGTCGGAATCGTGATGCTGTCGGGGTCCCTCGCGGGGTCGGTCGGTGCACGGCCAGCGGTATGTGGATGCATCGCGACACCATCCATCTTCAGCGGCTCGAAGTCCTTACATCCTGAGCTTTTGCGGTCGCGGTTGAACTCCGACGTGACGCAGCCCATGTTCCTAAGGAAGGTCAATGGGCCTAGCGAGATCTTGCGTGGATTACTGTCTGGGCGTGGTCCTGGGCCGAGTGCTCCGCCCCAAACGCTGTAGTCCTTAGAAACAGACTTAATCGCTTTGTAGCCGGCGCTAAAGAGGCGCCGATAGATCGCTGGGCTCGCTGGCTTACAGCTGCTCACCGAACTGCTGCTGCAGCTGACCTGTGGCGTTAGGAACTGCCATAGGTTCGGTTCATTGATGAGCGTAAAGCTGCTCACTTTTCCTTTGTAGCGTGTCGCGACGGCGTGCGCGAAGGCTCCGAATTCACTGGCTTTAGGCTTATAGGTCCCTTCATGACGAGACGGCACCTCGGTAGCCCAAATCGGGGCAGGCGTTGCGAGCCCGAGCGTTATCTCGATGCCACGCGCATTTAGCGCAGCTACGGCCCTGTCGATGCTGCCCCACTGATACAGACGGCTCGTGTTGTCGCGGGGTTCGAAGCCACTCGGCTTCTTAGTCTTTTGCGCGTCAGGCGCAATCCGCCCCCAGATCAGCGTCAGCCGTGTTTGATCAACACCATTCTTCTGCCACTCGAGCGCCGTCGGCGCGACCTCGTCACTGATCCTGAGCATCAACTTGTCATCGGCGACTCCGATCTTCATCCCCGAACTAGCGCTCGCTGGAGCGGCAACAGCGAGGCTGCTCAGAAGAACCAACACAGCGAAGGACAAAGACCGAGTCATGCCCTGTATGAAAGCAGTCGCGGCGGGTGCCGCGCGCCGGTTCAGCCCTAGGCTGCCGCGAATCGCTGCGCTACTACGTCCCAATCGACCGTGTTCCACCATGCCTTTAGATAATCGGGTCGGCGGTTCTGGTAGTTCAGGTAGTAAGCGTGCTCCCACACGTCGTTACCCAGCAGAGGGGTCATTCCGTCGGTTACCGGAGAGTCCTGATTCGCGGTGCTGACTACCTCGACAGCCCCGCCATTTGAAACGAGCCAAGCCCAGCCGGAGCCGAATTGTCCTACCCCTGCGGCTTCAAACTTTTCTTTGAAGACGTCAAACGAGCCGAAGGCGTCATCGATTGCAGCAGCAAGATCGCCGGTCGGTGCTCCTCCGCCGTCGGCGCTCATCGACTCCCAGAAAAGGCTGTGATTCAGATGCCCACCGCCATTGTTGCGGACAGGGCCTTGAAGATCCGCCGGCAAAGTGGCAAGTCCCGCAATCAGCTCCTCGATCGACTTGTCAGCCAGCTCGGTGCCTTCTACCGCGGCGTTCAGTTTGTCGACGTAAGCCTGATGGTGCTTGTCGTGATGGATCTGCATCGTCGTCTCATCGATGTGCGGCTCGAGGGCGTCATATGCGTATGTAAGCGGCGGTACTTCGAAAGCCATTCTCTATCTCCTAGTTCGTCTTGGGCAGGCAAGCCTAACCTACTGGGCCGCAGCAGTTAGGCTTGGCGCGCGATGAAGATGTCACAGCTACTCCTACCGACCGAACGTGAGGCTCCGGCCGACGCGCAGGCGCTTTCTCACGTGCTCGGAGTGCGCGCAGGCTTAATCCGCCAACTCGGCGCTGGACTGTGGACTTGGCTACCGGCGGGGTGGCGCGTCCACTCGAAGGTCAGCGCAGTGATCCGCGAGGAGATGAACGCCATCGGTGGCCAAGAGCTGCTGATGCCTCTGATCCAACCTCGCGATCTGTGGCAGCGAACCGGGCGCGATCAGATCGACGAGCTTTTCTCTCTCAGTGACCGCAAATCAGCCGAGCTCGTCCTGGCGATGACGCATGAGGAGGCGGTCACCTTCCACGTTTCTCAGTTTGTCCGCTCATACCGCGACCTGCCGCTGATTCTTTATCAACTGCAGTTGAAGGGCCGTGATGAGCCCCGTCCACGCGCCGGAGTGCTGCGAACGCGCGAGTTCATCATGAAAGACTCGTATTCGTTCGACTGCGACGAAGCGGGGCTGGATGTCAGTTACGCGAAACACGTTGAGGCGTATGACCGGATCTTCGATCGCTGTGGTCTCGAGTGGTACAGGGTTGAATCTGATGTCGGCGTGATGGGCGGGAGCGGTGCTCACGAGTACATGGCGCCTTGCCCTGCTGGAGAGAACGAAGTCGCGCTCGCCCCGGGCTACGCGGCCAACGTCGAAGTAGCAAGCGCCGATCCGACTGCGGCGAAGACTGAACCGCGACTAGACGCACCGCTTGAGGTCGAGACGCCTTCTGCGAAGACAATTAACGAGGTGTCTGGGCAATTAGAGGTCGACCCAAGCGCTCTATTGAAGGCGTTCCCCGTCGTGACTGACGCCGGGGAAACAGTGCTGGCGGTAGTTCGAGGCGACCACCGCGTGAACGAGTTCAAGCTGCGCGCCGTACTGGGGGACCTATTTCGTCCGGCGACAGACGACGAGATTGAAGCTCAGATTGGCCCGCCTGGTTTCATCGGCCCAGTTGGCTGTGGCCTGCGGGTCTTGCTCGACAAAGCGGTTGCAGAGCAACAAGGCGGCTGGATAGTCGGCGCGAACAGAACCGACCTCCACCTGCGCGGAGTCGAACCGGGGCGTGACTTCGACTTCGAAGCCGCTGATATCCGGAGCGTCGAAGAAGGAGACCTAGTCAACGGCAATCCGATTCGCCTCGAGACTGCGATCGAGGTTGGGAACATCTTCAAACTGGGCACCCGCTACTCAGAGCCCCTTGGTGCCAAGTTCTTAGACCAAGACGGCTTGGAACAGTCGATCGTGATGGGCTCATACGGAATTGGGCCGGCTCGAATCGTCGCCGCTGCAATCGAACAGAATGCAGATGAGATGGGCATTGTCTGGCCCAAAGCTCTGGCCCCATGGTCGATTGAACTGGTTGCGCTTGGCAAGCCCGACAGCCCAGAACGCAGCGCAGCCGCCAACCTTTATGAGGAGCTCCGCGAGCTCGGCGTTGAAGTGCTTTTCGATGATCGCGACGCCGGCCCCGGAGAGAAGTTCACCGACGCCGAGCTACTCGGCTGCCCGCTTCGAGTGACGCTTGGGAAACGCTCGCTCGAGAGCGGCGAACTCGAGTTGCAAGCGCGCAGGGAATCGACTGAGCTAGAGACGATCGCGCTCGATGCATCCTCCGCGCCTGCTCTGGTTGAGATTCTCTCCGAGCTAACGTGAGCGAACCATCTGGCAACCGGCCGCCTCTGACATTTCGTCGTCTTTTTGGCCTCGATCGCTCGGGGCCGCCGCCCCCTGAAACGCTCCCCGACGCACCGCTGAGGCCGTGGACGATCCCCAACGCTATCGGCCTCGTCCGGCTGATTCTGATTCCGCTCTTTGTCGCCGTTTCGTGGAACGCAGGCGGCGCGTCATTGACTGCGGCAGCGATCTATGCGGTCGTCGCTTGGGGTGATTATCTCGATGGCATCGCGGCGCGCGTCACCGGCCAGTACAGCCGCATGGGGGCAATGCTCGATCCAATAATCGACCGTCTCCTAGTGATCTCGGGAGTCGTCGTCTGCTGGCACTTCGAGTTAGTGCCAATCGCGCTCTTGGCGCTACTCATTGCGCGAGAGGCTCTGATGTTGATCGGAGGAGCAGTGGCGCTTCGACGTGGTGCGCAGATTCAGATCAACTGGTGGGGACGCTGGGGCGTCTGGCCCGCTATGGGTGGCATATTCCTAGCGATCTGCGGTGCCCGTGTGGCTGCGACCCTGATGATCGCAATCGGCGTCCTCCTGTTGATAATCGCAACCGTCGAGTACTACCGCGCGGTTCGCACTCAGCTCGCCCAGCGCACGGCCTCAACCTAAGGTTGACCGTAGGGCTAGCGCTGGTATGCTCGCGCCGATGCTGCATTGTCCTGAGTGTGCCTTCGCGAACGCCGAAGGGGCAAAATATTGCCAGAAGTGCGGTGCCTTCCTCGGTGAGCCAGGAGAGGACGACCGCGAGTCGACGGCGAGCTACCGAATCGATGACGCGAGCGGCGAACTAGTCCCCGTCGACATCGATGACATGCTCGAAGAAGAAGGAGCGCTGCTCGTTATACGCGGCGGCGGCGGGAGAGCGGGCGAGAGCTTCGCTCTGAGCCAGGACCGCTTGACTATGGGCCGTGGTCCGGAGAGCAACATCTTCCTCGATGACGTGACCGTGTCGCGCGATCACGCGCTTCTAGTAAGGCGCGGTGAGCAGTGGTTTCTCGATGATCTTGGTTCGCTGAACGGCACATATGTCAACCGGCGCAGGATCGAAACGCAGCAGCTTGACGACGGTGACGAACTTCAGGTCGGCAAGTACAAACTAACCTTCCTTTCGCGCTAGTAAATGCCCTCCGCTCGCGACGCACAACGAACTATCGCGAAGTCGCCAGCGCGGCCAGATCCTCGGCGTACTAAGCCGATGACGATCGGCTCCGTCTGCAAATCGCTGGAGCGAGAGTTCCCTGATATCTCAATCTCGAAGATCCGCTACCTCGAAAATCAGCGCCTTCTAACACCGCGCCGCACGGCGGGCGGCTACCGCCTCTACTCACCCGAAGATGTCGGTCGTCTGAGGACCATCCTGCGCTTGCAGCGAGACGAGTTCCTACCGCTTCGAATCATCCGCCAAGAGATGGCAACGGGCAGGGCCGACGCCGAGCTCCCTCAGTCAGGCGGCAAGGCGCGGGCACAGCAGCGCCGGCTGCCACCTGTGGTCGCGACGAGCACCAGCGCACTACGCACCCTTGACGAGATGCTTGAGTTGACGGGAGCCGACGAAGCGCTCGTTCGCGAGCTCGAGGAGTTCAAGGTCCTCTCCAGCTCCGATGATCCTTCGAGCCAGCTTTATGACGAGAATCAATGCGAGATTGTCCGCGCCGCAGCGGAACTTTCTCGCTACGGGGTAGCGGCACGCAATCTACGTGTCTTCAAAACCTCCGCTGACCGTGAGTCGGCTCTGCTACAGCAGATTCTCGCGCCTTCACTGCGCTCCCGCAACGCTGAGCGCCGCCAGGAGGCGACTGAAGCGCTAGAGGATCTCGCAGCTGTCACGACTCACCTGAAGCACCTCTTGCTGGTCGGCGATCTCCGTGCACTGCTCTCTTAGCCGGCCCCGCGTCTTAGCGCGCGCACAGAGCCAGAAGCGTCGCCCGTGGCACGCGTGAGCGGCACTATCACGCTTGCGGCGCCGCAGCACCAGGTGTGGCGTCAGATCAGTGACCCGTTTGAGCTACCAAAATGGTGGCCGAAGGTCGTTCGTGTAGAGAGCCACTCCAGCGATTCGTTCACCGAGGTTTTGACGACCGAGAAGGGGCGCGACGTTCGGGCAGACTTCAAGATCGTCGCGACCGACGCGCCGCACCACTGGAGTTTTGTCCAAGAGCTCGAGGACAGCCCTTTTGAAGCGGTGCTGCGGTCGGCTCGAACGACCGTCACGCTGGAGGACGCCGGTAACGAGGCGACGACGCTGTCGCTCACGGTAGAGCGGAGGTTGCGCGGCGTCGGCCGTTTCGGTGGCCCAATGATGAAAAAAGCAGCTAAGACGCAACTAACGCACGCGCTTGAGCGCCTCGGGGAGATCCATGGCCGACTCGACTGAGATGAGGTTTTGGGGTTGGGGGAGTGACGCCGACGCTGGTGAATTACAACCTCACATTGAGGGCTGGCTGGCGCAGCAGTTCGGTTCGCCGTTGCAGTCCCCGGCCGCGCCGCCCAGCGAACAAGACGTCCGGATTAGTAAGTCCAAACTCTCGAAGCGCGTTGCTAGCGGACTGAGCTCAATCGTTGGGGCTGCGAACGTCCGTAACGACCGACACGCGCGCCTCATCCACTCAGCGGGCAAGAGTTATTTAGACCTACTGACGATGCGGAGCGGCAAGCGGATCCCAGCCCCGGATGCCGTCGTCTATCCGGCCGATCATGACTCGGTGCGCGCCGTGCTCAAGTTGTGCGCGAAACGCGGCGTCGCCGTCGTTCCGTTCGGTGGAGGCACCAGCGTCGTCGGCGGAGTGGCCCCGCTTCGAGGCGACTTTGAATCGGTGATTGCGGTCGACCTCGGTCGAATGCGATCTCTTCTAGCGCTCGACGAGACGTCGCGCGTCGGAACATTCGCGGCTGGACTGCGCGGCCCTGAGCTGGAACATACGCTGCGCGCACACAACCTCACGCTCGGCCACTTCCCACAGAGCTTTGAATTCTCAACTGTTGGAGGTTGGGTCGCGACGCGCTCAGCCGGCCAAGCATCAAGCGGGTACGGGCGCATCGACGACCTAATCGTCGGCGCGAGGATGGCGACGCCCGGAGCCGAACTAAATCTCGAGCCCAACCCAGGAAACGCTGCCGGCCCGAACCTGCGTGCCCTCGTGGCTGGGTCGGAGGGGGCGCTTGGCGTTATAAGTGAGGTTTCCCTCCAGCTAAGCCAGCTACCGGAGGCGAGCCGCTACGAGGCATGGATGGTCCCGTCGTTCGCTTCTGGCGCTGACGCATTGAGAGCGCTTGAGCAGGCCGGCCTAACCCCGGAGATCGCACGCTGCTCGGATCGCGGAGAGACCGAGATGGGGGTCGCCTTCTCCGGCCTTGACGGAGCGAAGGCTAAGTTGCTCGATCGCTATCTACGGGGAAGAGGAGTTGAACATGGCTCGCTGATGATCCTTGGCTGGGAGGGTGCGAGCGGGTCAATTGAGGGGCGGCGGCGCGCGGCTGTCGACGTCCTTGGCGAGTTCGGCGCCGTTGCGCTTGGCCGCGGAGCCGGTAGAGCATGGGCGCAGTCGCGGTTCCATACACCGTACCTTCGTGACCACTTGATGTCCCGAGGCGTGATGGTCGAAACGCTCGAGACATCGACCACATGGAGCAACCTCATTTCTCTATATCGCGCCGTCGATAAGGTGCTCGCGATGCAGGCCGTAGTTGTCGGCTGCCACATCTCTCACCTTTACCAGACCGGCGCCTCGCTTTACTTCACCTTCCTCACGCCGCAAACCGCAAACGACGCCGCAGGGCAGTGGCGACAACTCAAGAGCGCCGCCTGCCAAGCAATAGTTGACAACGGCGGAGCGATCACGCATCACCACGCGATTGGCGTTGATCACAAGCCTTACCTCAAGGCGGAAGACGGAGCCGCCGGTATAGCAGCCCTACGCGCAGTCAAACGCGAGCTCGACCCCAGTGGCGTAATGAACCCGGGGAAGCTGCTCTAGCGCAAGTTATTTACCGCTGAAAGTTAGCGGGCCTACTAGGTAGGTAGTAGACGGAGACGTTGGGACGGCACCGGTCTTCTCGAGCGTGACTTGGACGCCGTTGTAGAGCCTTGGGTTTCCGCTTAGAGTGCCTTGTAGGGCGATTCCGCCGGTCTTACCGATCGCTTGGAAGTAGCCGAGCCAGACCGGCGGTTTGCCGCTTGCTGTGAGCCAGACGCCGTACTGCTTCCCTGCGGGCGCCTCGGGGATCGACCTCGCCACGACGCTGAGCACCGTTCCGCCACCTTGGAGAGAGATCTCGGCGACACCGATGGCCTTCGCAGCCGGTGCGCCGGCCGGCGGCTTAAGAGCAGCCTGAGCGATCGGTGTAGCGGAAGCTGACGAGGCCGTTGTTGACGTACCCGCCGTCGTCGTTGGCGAATCATTGCCGCCGGTCACGCGACCGACGAAGAAGCCGATTCCTATGGCACCCAAGAGGCATACTCCCGCGATCAGAATCAGGCCAGACCGCGGCGAGCGAGATCCCACGTCAGCGCTAGTGGAAGCGGGAGGACTGGGCACTTCCACTCCGGCCGGCGCCCCTGGAATCTGTGGGAGATCGTTCGCACCATCGGCGACGAGCGGCGCAACTGCTGCGCGAGCCCAAGCGCGGTCGGACGGCGAACGAGTCAGTCCTTCACGGCTCTTCGCAGCCTGATCTTCACTTTGCTGACCAAGCAGATAGTCACTGAGCTCAGCCAGCTTCTTGCCCGCGGGCGCTTTCTCCGGGTTAGCAAGCTGAACCAACGCACTGTAGGCGCGTTCGCTCACCGCAGATTCGCTGAGCCCGAGCGCCTCTGAGATCTCGGCGTAGCTCTTGTGCTGCGAGACCAGCATGCTGAGAACGGCTTGCTGATCCGCTGGAAGACTTTCTAAAGCTGACATCTGCCATTAAGCCTAGAGCAGCAGCGCGGTATCGTGCGCCCCATGTCTGAAAACAACCCCGCGAATCAGTTTCAACCTGTAGTGCCCTTGGACCGCACGTTCGACGCCCTCTACGGACTTGAACTGCTGGAAATGAATGACGAACTGGCGCGCGCAAAGGTCGTCGTGAAGGAACACCACATGCAACCGATGGGGCTCGTCCATGGCGGTGTTTTTGCATCGATCGCTGAGTCGCTCGCTTCCGCAGCCACCGCGGTAGCCGTCGTCGGCGATGGAAATGTGGCTCAGGGGCTCTCAAATCAGACAAGTTTTCTGCGGCCAATTGTCGACGGGACGATCCACGCAGTAGCCCGGCGGCGACACCGAGGGCGCACAACCTGGGTTTGGGAGGTCGAAATCAGTGACGATGAGGAACGGCTCTGCGCTCTCGTTCGGATGACGATCGCTGTTCGGCCGATGCGCTGAGCCGAGCCGACTACTGGCTGTAACGATTTGTGATCGGCAAACGCCTATCTCGGCCGAACGCCTTGCCGGTCACCTTCACACCGGGCGGCTGCTGGCGACGCTTGTACTCAGCCCGATCGACTAGACCTATGACGTGCCGAATTGTTTTCTCGTCGAAACCCTCGGCCAGCAGCTGCTCGACGCCGTAATCCTGCTCGACGTAGAGCTCCAAGAGCGGGTCGAGAACTTCGTAAGGCGGCAAACTATCTTGGTCGGCCTGATCGGGGCGCAGCTCGGCCGACGGCGCCCGTGTGAGGATGCTGACTGGGATCGGTTGATCCTTGCGTCCGTTACGCAGCTCACACAGGCGATAGACGAGTGTCTTCGGAAGGTCCTTAATCACTGCAAACCCACCAGCGCTATCGCCATAAAGGGTCGAATAACCAACTGCCATCTCCGACTTATTCCCCGTCGTGAGTACCAACCAACCAAACTTGTTAGAAAGAGCCATCAGCAGGTTGCCGCGAATCCGTGCCTGCAGGTTCTCCTCCGTTAGGTCGGGCTCTCTCTCGGCGAACTGCTGAGCCAAGAGTGCTTCATAACCGTCCATCAAAGTCCCTATCTCAAGCTCAATCAGGGAAACCCCAAGCGACGAAGCCAAAGTGACCGCATCGTTATAGGTCCCTGCCGAGCTGTACTTCGACGGCATCGTAACGGTCGTGACGCGGTCGGCGCCGAGTGCATCGCGCGCTATGCAAGCGACGAGCGCCGAATCGACTCCACCGGATAGACCGAGGACCACACCGTTAAAACCGTTCTTATTGGTGTAGTCGCGGGTTGCCAGAACCAGAGCGGCGTAGACGGCTTCGTCGTCGTCGGCGACCCGCGCTAGGAGATGGTCAAGACTCGTGTCCTCATTTGGGGGTGAGGTGACAAAACTACCGAGGAAGTCGACATCGGGAGCAATCGCGGCGCTGAAATCGGCTTGTCGAAGCTGGAGCTCGCAGAACAGCAGCCACTCCTCAAACTGAGGCGCGCGGGCCAATATCTCGCCCGCGGCGTTTATTACCAATGAGTGGCCGTCGAAGACGAGTTCGTCCTGCCCGCCAACCTGAGCGCAGAAGGCGATCGCCGCATTGTTCTCCTTAGCCCGCGCGACGAGCATCTCTTCCCGCGCGCTTCCTTTGCCGGCCTGATAAGGGGAAGCGGACAGATTCAGAATTAACGAGGCGCCTGCTTCGGCCTCAACGCTCTCCGGCTCACCTGGGGTCCAGATGTCCTCGCAAATACTGAGCCCGATCAGAGCTCCGTTCAGCTCGAGCACAGCTCCACGATTGCCTGCCTTGAAGTAGCGATGTTCATCGAAGACGCCGTAGTTCGGTAGTCGATTCTTTCGGTAGCTTGATGCAATCTTGCCGTCGGCGAGAACCGCTGCCGAGTTGTAGAGCTGATCGGCCTGTTCGGGATAGCCCACAACTGCGACGATTCCGTCAACTTGGCTCGCGATCCGCGCTAGAGCGTCGGCAGCATCGTCAACAAAGTGCTGTTTCAGCACCAGATCCTCAGGCGGGTAACCGGTGATCGCCAACTCGGGCAGACAGACCAGCGCTGCACCGCCTGCACGGGCGTCAGCAATCGCGTTGCTGATCAGTCGCTCATTTCCGGCGATATCGCCAACGACGGGGTTAATCTGCGCGAGAGCGATTCGCACGTTCGCTATACGACGCTAAGCGCTTCGCCGTCTGGCGTGTGCGCTGTGAAAAGGGTTTCGTGTACGGCGCTATCCCAACGATGACGGTCGCTCTCTGCGGCGCGTGCAAGGTCAAAGAGAGCAGTCTTGAAGTCACTCACGACGTCTCCAAGGTCAGGCAGCGCGTCGTAGTCGGCTAGTAAGCCGAAGCTGAGCCGACCGCTGTAACTCATCGCCGCTATTCCGAGAGCCGTGTTGTTCGTCAACGGGACGACAGGGTAAAGCGCCGTCATCTTGCGGCCAAGCAGATACAACGGGATCTGCGGGCCAGGCACGTTCGTGACAACTAGGTTGAACAGCCGCTGGCGGTTCTGCAGCCTCGCCGCTTGACTCGCAATAGTTGGCGGTGCGAAGCCGGCAAGTTCGGTCAACGTATCTGCCGCGATCGCCTGATCAGAGTGCTTAAGGTCGCCCATCTTGGCCGAGACATAGTTGAACGCTGCAACTGGATCTTGTTCGAAGACAGGCAGCGGAGCCCAGAGCGCCGATACTCGGTTGCCTAACTGCCCCGATTCCGACTCGGCGCGCACCGAAACCGGCACCATTGCGGTCAGCGTCAAGCCGTCGGTGTCGGTTCCGCGGCGCCTTAACCATCGGCCAAGGCCGAGCGCGACGGTAGTTAGGACGGCGTCGTTGATCGTCCCATCCAGGCCGTTCTTGATGTGCTTGAAGGTCGAGAGCGAGCTATTCATCCAGCCGTAGCGTCGATGCGGCCCGATCGCTTGATTTATCGCCGTTGGGGGCGCGGATCTCACTCCCGCCCATGCGAGAGCACCGGTCTGCTCGATCCTATTCCCAAGAGCCCCTATTGCACGACGTGGTGACCGGACCAGCGCCCGTGCCGCCCTGCCGATCTCGGCAGGGTTGGAGAACCGTTCGACTAGTGCGCCCCCAACGAGGTCAAAATCAGTGGGCAGGGGCCGGGGGATCCACTCCGCCACCGGCGTCGTCTCCTCCACCTCATCACGGCTAGCCGAGAAGAGGACCGAGGTGATGTCGACACCTGAGATGCCGTCGACTAGGGCGTGGTGCGTCTTCACGATCACCGCAAAGCGAGCCGTTCCATCCGTTCCCGCGGAGAGGCCTTCTACGAGATTCATCTCCCAGAGCGGCTTGTCGCGGTCGAGGCGCTCGGCGAAGAGCCGGCCAGCAAGGGCCGCTAGCTGTCCGTCGTCCCCGGGGCTCGGAAGTGCAGAATGACGCAGGTGGTATCGGATATTGAAGTACGGGTCATCAACCCAGACCGGGCGCCCTTGTTCAAGCGGGACGAAAGCTAAGCGCTGGCGGTAGCGTGGGACTCGGCCCAGTCGCGACTCAAGAAAGCGCAGGAATTCGTCGTAGCTTGGTGCAGCACCCTCGAAAACCATGATTGAGGCGACGTGCATGTGCGCGCCGCCGCGTTCGAGGTGAAGAAATGCCGAGTCGAGACCCGAAAGGCGATCCGGATTGGTCATCTGGGGAGTCTATTCGGCTCTGTGACCAACCTTACACAAGAAAGGACAAAACATTCCGGTTTCTGTGTATAGTTTGTAACAACTCCAACAAGGAACGATCAATGGATATCAGCGATCCGATTACGTACACGAGAATCTACGACCAACACCGCCGCGGCGTATTCCTAGCGGCGCTCAGGGTGCTAGGGAATGAGGCTCAAGCCGACGACGTCGTCCAGGACGTCTTCGTCAAGGTGTGGCGCAAGCCCGCCGCCTTCGATTCGAAGCGAGGAGAGCTGGGCAGTTATCTGCGCATGATGGCCCGCAGTCGTGCACTCGATCTTTGGCGCGAATCGCAGTCCGCAGGGCGCGCCACCGACCGTCTTAAGAGCTACGTGTCGACTAACGCTGGGCAGCACGACGACCGGCCTGAGAATGTCGTCGAGCGCTCAGAAGCCACCGACAGCGTCGTAACGGCGCTTCGGACACTTCCAGAATCGCAGCGCGAAGCCGTTGTCCTCACCTACTGGGGTGGACTTACAGCCGAGGAGGTAGCTCGGCGCGCAGCGGTGCCACTCGGTACGGCCAAGAGCAGGATCCGGCTAGGGCTCGCGAAGTTGCGTGAAGAATTCGGCGAAGGTCACCTCGCGATCAGCCCCTCATAGCCGGCTGCCATTCACGGGACGTCGGGCGGCGACCATACGCTTGCATCCGTGGCCGGTCCTATCGCTCACTTGGACCTTGACGCCTTCTTTGCTTCGGTAGAGCTGCTGCGGCGGCCCGAACTTAGAGGCAAGCCTGTAATCGTTGCCAACCGTGGGCCGCGGGGGGTAGTGACGACGGCTTCGTACGAAGCGCGACTCTTCGGTGTCGGATCCGGCATGCCGGCCTCGCAGGCACTGCGGCGCTGCCCGCAAGCGATAGTGATTCCACCGGATTCTGCCGCGTATCGTGAGACGTCACGGACCGTGATGGCAATCATCCGCGACCACATCGAGCGGGTCGAGCAGCTCGGCATCGACGAAGCGTTTCTTGATCTCGAAGGGCTCCATTCACCGAAGTCAGCGATGCGCAAGCTGGTCAGCGACATCTACGGGAAGACGTCGATGCGGGCGTCGATTGGGATTGGCCCCAACCGCCTGGTCGCCAAGGTGGCCTCCGACGCCGAAAAGCCGAACGGCTTTGTAGTAATGACAGCGGAGCAGGCGCGAGAACGCTTCGCTGACGCGCCTGTATCGCTGGTCCCAGGGATTGGCCCGCGAACTAGCGAGAGGCTGGGGGAGATGGGGATCAAAACACTCGCTGAGCTCCGTGCCGTCGACGTGGACTTACTGATCGAACGATTCGGCGCTCGCCAAGGACCTGCGCTAGTCGACCTGGCGTCGTTCAATGCTTCCTCCGAGATTGTCACTGAACGCGAAGCCGTCAGTGAATCCCGCGAGACAACCTTCGATCAGGACATTAGATCCGGTGATGAGCTCGAGCTTGCTTTAGGGCGTCTCGCGGCCGAGCTCGCCGACGCACTGCAGCGCAACCAGCGGAGCGGCCGCACGATCCGCATCAAGGTCCGCCTAGATGACTGGACGACCGTCACGCGGGCAAAAACAATTGACTCGGCCGTCGACGACTACGAAACGATCATCAAGGTGGCAACTGCGCTATTGCGGGATTACGCGCCCCAGCGACCGGTTCGCCTGATTGGCGTTGGCGTCACGGGCTTCGCCTCTCCAACCGACGAGAGCCAGTTGATGCTCCCGTTCGAACTGCCGGCGGCCTAGAGAACCTTCGAGAGGAAGGCCTGCGTGCGCGCGTGCTGGGGGTTCTCGAAGACCGAGACTGGATCGCCTGACTCGACTACCACTCCGTCGTCCATGAAGACGACCGTATCGCCGACCTCTTTCGCAAAGCCCGTTTCATGCGTAACGACGACCATTGTCATTCCGTCAGCAGCAAGTGCGCGCATCACGTCGAGCACCTCACCAACTAGCTCTGGATCGAGGGCCGATGTTGGCTCGTCGAAAAGCATCAGCTTCGGCTTCATCGCAAGAGCGCGAGCAATCGCCACGCGCTGCTGTTGGCCGCCGGAGAGCTGCGCCGGGTAAGCGTCAAGCCTGTCGCCAAGGCCGACGCGATCCATTAAGACTTTCGCTTCAGCGCGCGCTACGTCTGGCTTCAGCCCTGCAACGCGGACCGGGGCCTCGATGATGTTCTGCTCGGCCGTCATGTGGCCGAAGAGGTTGAAGCGTTGGAAGACCATCCCGATCTGCTCACGCTCCTGCGCGACGTCGCGCTCAGAGATCTCGTGCAGCACGTCGCCCTTCTGCCGGTATCCGACAAGGTTGCCGTCGACCCAGATTCGCCCCGAGTTGATCTTCTCTAGGTGGTTAATGCAGCGAAGGAAGGTCGACTTGCCTGATCCGGACGGCCCGAGCAGGCACATCACTTCGCCTGGCGCCACGTCGAGCGTAATTCCCTTCAGCACCTCATTGCGGCCGAAGCGCTTGTGCACGGCTTCAGCTTTGATCATCGCGTCACTCATAGCCCATGCCTCGTTGGTTCAGGAATCTCAACCCTCGTGTGACGCCACGTACTAAAGCTTTGCCAGATTCGCATCAGCAGAGTCGGCGGAACTTCGCGAGCGGTGCCACGACCATAGTGGCGCTCGATGAAGTACTGCCCAATCGACAGGATCGTCGTGAGGACGAGGTACCAGATAGACGCAACGATCAACAAAGGGATCTGCTTGTAATTGGTTGCGTAGATCAGCTGGACGGCGTAAAGCAGCTCGGTGTAAGCGAGGACGCTGACGAGTGAGGTCGTCTTCAGCATGCCTATTGTTTCGTTGCCTGTCGGCGGAATGATCACGCGCATCGCCTGTGGCAAGATCACGCGGCGCATCGTCATCATCCGCCGCATTCCAAGGGCTTTAGCGGCCTCTTCTTGGCCCTCATCGACTGAGAGCAACCCGGCTCGCACGATCTCCGACATATAGGCACCTTCATTGAGCCCAAGCCCGAGCAGAACGGCGACAAAAGGCGTGATCCAGGTGTTCGCGTCGAGGTTGACGAGCGCCGGCCCGAATGGCACGCCGAGCGAAATCACGGGGTAGAGGGCAGCAATGAAAGCCCAGAAGAGAAGCTGCACGAGGACCGGCGTGCCGCGGAAGAGCCAGATGTAGAAGCCGCTGGCGGCGACAACGATCGGGTTCGGTGAGAGCCGCATAACGGCGAGCAGGACGCCGATCCCGATGCCGATAATCATTGAAAGGAAGGTCAGCTCGATCGTCTTTACGAGCCCTTCCATAACGGTTGGGGCGAAGAGGTATTCCCCGACAGTGCCCCAGCCAAAGCGTGGATTGGTCGCGGCTGACTTAATCAGCGCCGCGGCAACGACGATGATCAAAAAGCCAGCGACCAACCGTCCCGGCCTTCTGACCGGGACGGCATTGATCTCTACTGGAGCTGCCGGCGCTGGCGCCGGTTCGGACGATTGGTCCGCTTCAGCCACGCTGGTACCGCTTAGTTGATTGCCCCGTTAATCACCGGATCGGTGATTGCGCCTTCTTCAAGGCCCCACTTCTTGAGAATCGCGGTGTACTGGCCTCCAGCGATCAGATTCTTCATTGCCGCCAATACTGGGGGGGCGAGGCCACTGTTCTTCGGAATCGCGATGCCGTATGGCGCAGTGCCATAAGGCGTACCGACGAGAACAAGCTGCCCGTTGCTTTGCGTCACCTGGTAGGCGGCTACGGGAGAATCGGCCATGCTGATTGCGGCGCGGCCACTGATGACCGCGCTGTTAGCGCCGTTCTGGTCAGGGAATACAAGGACGGTCAGCTTCTTGTCGGAGGCGCACTTATTAGCCTCGGCATTTGCATCATCAGCCTGAATCGTCCCCTTCTCAACAGCAACAGTGAGCCCGCAGAGTCCGGCGAGGTCGTTCGGCGCGGGGCCGCCCTTCTTCCCGAAGAACGATGTGCCAGCTTCAAAATAAGTCACGAAGTCGACGGTTGCTTCGCGTTCTTTAGTGTCGGTAAAGGACGACATTCCAATGTCGTACTTGCCCGATGCGAGGCCAGGAATGATTGCGTCAAAGCCGGCGTTCTGGACGTCGGTTTTGAGCCCCATGACCTGTCCGAGCGCGTTTGCGAGGTCAACATCGGCTCCGATGATGTCCTTGGTGCCGTCCTTGACGTATTCCATTGGCGCGTAGCTGGCATCGGTAGCAACCGAGAGGTTGCCGGCCGAGCTGTACTTCGCGGGAACCGTGGCGGCAATCGCAGAATCCTTGGTTGCCGTGATTCCGGTGCTAGCGGCCGTGCTTGTTGAGCTACTGGAATCATCGCTGCCACAGGCCGTGATTGCTAGTGCTGCGGCAATCATGCCGACAACTGCGAATGAAGTGCGGGTCTTCTTGGCGCTCATGTGAAATCTCCCCCAGAAGGAACGTTGGTTGCTTGACCGGAAAAACTATCAGTGATCGAGCGGTCCTGCAGAAAAAACGCAAACTCGGTAGTCGAGTCTTACGCCGGCGACCAGGGGAGTCGTACCGGCATCTCGGAGCCACGAGAGGAAATAGCGTGGGCTAGACATCCCTCAACGTATGGCGCATCCATCGATCGAATCTAGCATTAGCAAGGCGGTTGGAACCATCGCTGCGCAGACCGCCTAGCGTGCGACACGCACTCTCACAGACCCGCTTGATGCCGCCTTGAATGGATAGTCGGGTCGGTTAGGAGTCCGTACGCGAAAACGGAAGCTGCCACGTATGGTTGTCGAGAGGAACTTGTAGGTCACCCGCCAATTGCCGTCCTTTCCAACTCTGACCGCCGTTCGTATCGGTACCCAGCCGCGCGACCGGGGGCCCTCCCCATAGAGACTTAGCTCCAGACCCTCGGCAGGAACGTAGCCGCCACGCAGCCTTCCGTGGATCACGACAGCCCTGCCAGGGTGCACCTTGCTAGGCGAGGCACTGATCGAAGTCGACGCGGAGCGGTTTACGTAAAGAAGATTCGAGATCTCTTGATCTCGTAGCTCGCTACCGGCGACCACGGCTCTGATCCGCAGTGAGCTGTGCGCTGCGAGGTTGGTCGTCGCTTCTCCGCGTGAATTACTTTTAGCTCGCGAGATCGTCTTCCAGTGATCAACGTTCGTCCTAGGTTCGGTTTGAAAGGAAACGATCAGGCCTCCGAGACGGTGCCCGCGCCGATCAACAAGGGCTGCCGTCACGCGGCGCGTGTTCGGTGATCTTGAGCGACGCGACTTAGGGACAAGCCTCGCGGCCACGCTGATCACTTCACGGGCCGGCGGAGTAATCGTGCCGATCGGCAAGCCATCGCGACTCCCGCCGTACCAATCAACGAGAGTCGCGCGATTCCCTGCACAGTCGGTGACCGCAGCTCGGACGGTGTATGGAGTTCGCGGAATCCAGACAGCAGATGGAACCAAGGCGGTCACTCGGTGGACTGCAGCAGTCGTCGCCAGATCACGCCACACACCTGGCGCCGTCGACAGCTCGATCGTCGACTCGCCGAAGCACTGTTCGTCTACGTGGAAATCAAGCAGCGCGGGATGATTTGCGATGATCGGTCGAAGCCCTCCGGTCGGTGCGCCGCTGTCCTGAGTGTATGAATAGCTCGCGGTTGCGCTGTGGTTACCTGCGACGTCAGAAGCGAATATCTGTACCAGCTGCTTTCCGTCGCCTGGAGCGACCGCGGAGCGCGCGCCGCGAGTCGCCGTGGGAAGTTCGCGGTTCACCTGATCCCAGATATAGCCCCCGTCGGTCACCGGCTTCGGCGCCGGAGCGGGATCCATGCCGGAGACTCGATCTGATCCCGCGATTCGGATGTTCACTGCGTAGCGCACGAAGGCACCGTCGCTCGGCGCGCCGCTGACCGACAGCTCAGGTGGCTCGAAATCCTTCTTTACGCTGCCCAGAGATGACTCCAGCGCGGGTGTCACAACGCCCGCCCCCGTCACCGCGACGACGCTGAGTGTGTGTTGCCCATCGGTTAACCCGCGGTAGTCGAGCGCGCCAGCAAGCTGATCCCCGATCGCAGGAACGATGCGCTGCTCGCCTCCATCGACGCGGACTCGATACTCGCGGTAGCTGGAGGCCGGCCGCGGAAACGGAAACCGCGGCGGGAGAATTACGAGCGCTTGACCTTCTTGTGCACCGTTTACCCAGCCTGTGGGGTAAATGATCGTCGGCGTGTGAGGCACCTCGTCATCGAATCGCAGCAGCGGCGACCAATCGCTCCAGGCGCCGCTGAACAGGGGATCGTTGACGCGGACGCGAAAGCGATACCGGCCGCGTGCCGGAAGCGACACGACATCGGTCTCGGGTGCCCCTGGCCGGAGCTCCCGGCTGCAACCATCTGGCAGCGGCTCGCCTTCAGCGTCGGTCGGGCACATTTCCACTTGATGGCTAACGAGCGGTGCGCCGCCGGCCTGCGACGGATTGGCATACGTGAGGGCGAAGGAATTGGTTGTCCGCCAGCTCGCGGACGGACTACCGCTGAGGCGCGGAGCGCCTGGTGCGCGAGGTGGGTTGTTGTCAATCAGCGCCCTGTGGCTCTCCGTTTCGACGTTGCCAGCGCTATCGGTGGAAGTCAGCGTCACGAGATGGTCTCCGTCGCTGACAGTTCTGGTGTCAAAGCGCGCGTCATATGAGCGCGGAGTGGGGCAGGGCACAACCCGAGTGGGGTCGCACGCCGACACCAACGGTTTGCGCTGCCCACCGAAGCTGGCCGCGTTCTCCTTGACACCTACATTGTCGCCCGAGCTGAAGCCGACCGTCTGCGAACCCGAGAGCCAACCGTCGCTAACCCACAGGGCGCCGCGTTCGGATGAGATCGTCGGGGCACTAGCATCGTCGATCTTGACGCTCGCTCCGTAGAGATCGCCGCGCACGCGGGTGTAGGAGGCCTTCGCATCGTCGGTAGCGCGGACTGAACAGCCACTCGCCTCGAGGCAGCTGACGCCAAATTGAAGCCGGCGGCGGTTTGGCACAGCATAGACGTCGTAACGGCCCGGAGTACCGCCGGAGAGAGAAGAAGAGCCAACCGACCCCTGGTAGTAATGCCCTGTCTCATCGGCTAGACCAACACCCCAAACGTCGTGAGGCGAGCCGCCGTACCGGTAGACACGGGCTGAAATTTCGACTCGTGAGATAGTCGCTCCGACCGGCGCGGCAAAGCTCCAGAGCGCGGTACTCTGAGTCGGAACACTGGCGGCTATTGGCGACGCCGTCGACCGTGCGATCAGTCCCGAAGCTGCCGTCGACTTACAAGTGCTGGAGTACGCGGGGAGCAGTTCGGTACTGGAATGCGCACTCCAGCTTCGATTCAGGAAGCCCGGGTCGTCAGCGCACGCCACGACCTCGTAGCTGCCAGCGCGTGCATCTGCCGCGCCGACCGTGCTGAGCGCGATCACCGCCACGATCCCGCCGATTAGGCAACCCCGCATAAAAGTAACCTAATTGCGACTTTCTATCACTGTCAAGTAATTAATTGTAATTTTGGTTGGCGCGCGAGCGCACACCCGCTAATACCCTCAGAGAGCGGCTGTCCGCTAGCTTTGGTGCCGAAGCTTTCGCATTGATCGAGAGGAAGACCTTGAAACGGATCATCGCCCTACTAGTTCCAAGCGCCATCGCTGGATGGTTCCTGCGCGGGCAGATCGCCGTCGCCGTAACCAAGAAAGCCCTCCCCAAGAGACTCTCCGCGGACCCAGTAGCCGCGCTCCCTGACGGGCTGCACATCGCAATCTGCGGCTCCGGTTCTCCAATCCCCGATGAACAGCGCGGCAACCCGTGTACCGCTGTGATCGTCAATCAGAAGATCTACATGATCGACGCCGGCGAGCAGGCCTCGGAAACTTTCAACCGGATGCAGCTGCGGCCTGATCAAATCCAGGCGGTACTGCTGACGCACTTCCACTCGGACCACATCGGCGGGCTAGGAAGCGTCACGCTGCAACGCTGGGTTGCCGACGCCGCGAAGACGAAGCTACGCGTACTTGGGCCGGTGGGGGTGGACCGAGTCGTGAATGGTTACAACGAGGCTTACGCGCTCGATAATTCGTACCGTACCGCTCATCACGGTGAAGAAATTGCACCATCTGCGACTGCCGGGATGGTCGCCGAGCCGTTCGAATTCGACGCAGGCACAAACTCAAAGGTCGTGCTCGAGGACGGGGGGCTAGTAATCACTGCCTTCGAGGTCGACCACTCTCCAGCCACTCCAGCCGTCGGCTACCGGTTCGATTACAAGGGCCGCAGCATCGTCGTCAGCGGTGACACGATCTACACCCAGAGCTTGGTAGAGGCCTCACAGGGCGCAGACCTCCTCGTTCACGACGCGCTCTCCGCCGACTTACTCAAGCTCGTTGAAGAAGCGAGCCGAGATGCGGGCTTCCTCAATCGAGCTCAAATACTCGTCGACGTCGTCGATTACCACGCAACGCCGGCTCAAGCAGCCGATGCTGCCCGTGACGCAGGGGTCGGCGCGCTCGCGATGACGCACGTCATCCCGCCGCTGCCAATCAAGGCACTTGAGGGTCCTTACCTAGGTGACGCCAGGGAACGCTTTACAGGCCCGCTCTGGATCGCCGCAGACGGCGACCTTTACAGCTTGCCGGTCGGCGGCCGTGAAGTCGAGCGCAGCTCGCTCTTCGCCAGTGGCCCACTCGCATAACGCACGGTTCTGACCGATCAGCACGCACCGGGCAGGGGAAAAAGGCCGTGATGCCTGGGTATTTCGAGCTAAAACGCCCGATAATCTAGAGAATCACGAGTCCTCGCAGGAATGGCGCGAAGCACTCATGATGGGCCTCAGAAGAGGCTTGCCGGAGCTCACGGCACGCTCTGGTGCGCGGCAAAGACCACCACTGATCTCGCTCGCGTCATTTGACGGCTCCGATCAAATCGTCACAGAG
>CAMDLG010000011.1 GCA_945901565.1 Bifidobacterium breve
CACCACGCCGTTGGTGGCCCGCTGCGGGTTGAGAACCCGCGCTCGCCGCGCTCGCTGACGCGTGACTTCATCGCCAGCGCCGAGGCAACCGGAATCCCCTTCATCGACGACTACAACGGCCCTGAGCAGGACGGCGTTGCCGAGGTGCAAGTGACGCAGCGTGGCGGGCGCCGCTGGAGCGCGGCTGACGGCTACCTCAAGCCAGCCAAAGGCCGAGAGAACCTTGAAGTGATCACCGGCGCAACTGTGCAGCGCGTTGAGCTGGAAGGTAAGCGCGCTGTCGGAGTCAGCTATTTAGACAGCCGCGGCCGCGAGCAGAGCGCTACCGCAAGTCGCGATGTGATCATCACCGCCGGCGCGATCGGCTCGCCGCAGATCCTTATGGTTTCGGGGATTGGCCCAGCCGACCACCTTGCCGAGGTTGGCGTTGAGCTCCGTCATGAGCTGCCGGGAGTCGGCGCCAATCTCCACGACCATCCTTCGCTGGGTTGCACTTGGGATCTCCCCGGCGGCGGCTCACTGGCCGACGCCGAGAAGCCGAAGGCGCTGCTGGAGTGGGTGCTGCGGCGCAGTGGGCCTCTCTCATCGAGCGTCGCCGAAGCATTCGCCTTCGTGCGCAGCCGCCCAGGCCTTGCGGCCCCAGACCTGCAGTTCCACTTCGCGCCGGGATACTTCGTTGATCACGGTGCCACGACCTATGACGGTCACGCCTTGACTATTGCGCCGGTCCTCGTTTCGCCAAAGAGTCGCGGCCACGTCAAGTTGCGTTCCGCTGATCCAGCAGCGCCACCACGGATTTTGACCAACATGCTGGTCGAGCCTGAGGATGTTGCGTCGATGGTTGCTGGCGTCAAGATCGCCCGCGAGATTGCGTCAAGCGGGCCTTTCAAGGAGCTCTGCGGCGTCGAGCTGTTCCCGGGCGCCCCGGTAATCGATGACGACGACATCGCCGCCGACCTGCGTCGCCGTGTTGAGACGATCTACCACCCGGTCGGGACCTGCCGGATGGGAAGTGACGCAGGCGCGGTCGTTGACCCACAGACGCGCGTTCACGGAATTGATGGCTTACGCGTTGTTGATGCTTCGATAATGCCGCTGATCCCCGGCGGTAACACCAACGCGCCCACGATCATGGTCGCCGAGCGCGCCGCAGACCTGATCCGTGAGCAGTCGTTCGCGACCGCTTGAGCTTGCGCTTTGGGCGCGCCGCGACCTAACTGACCGTTCGGTAAGGTCAGCTTCAGCGACCTCGATTGGAGCCCCGTGGATCTGACCTTCAACGAATCTGAGAGTGCATTTCGCGATGAATTGCGTGCTTGGATCAAAGCCAACCACCCAGGCGACGAGCCAGCCGGAGAGGATGAGGGTTATGCCTTCCGCCGTGATTGGCAGCGTCAGCTTTACGAGGCTGGATGGGCAGCCGTGCACTGGCCGAGCGAATTCGGCGGCCGCGATGCGACGCTGGTAGAAGCCGCAATCTTCAACGAGGAGTTGGCCCGCGCCCGCGCGCCGTTCCCGGCCAACGTGCTCGGCTTGCTGCTGGCAGGCCCGACCTTGATGATCTGGGGCACCGACGAGCAGAAGCAGCGCTACCTCGACCCGATCATGTCGGGCGACGAGATCTGGTGCCAGGGCTTCTCGGAGCCGGAGGCTGGATCCGACCTCGCGTCGCTGAAGTCAAAAGCCGTCCGCGATGGTGACGACTGGCTGATTACCGGCCAGAAGGTTTGGACCAGCGGCGCTCAGTATTCGAAGTGGTGCATGTTCGTCGCGCGAACCGACTTCGATGCGCCGAAGCACAAAGGCCTGACCTATTTCATCCTCGACATGGAGCAGGAGGGGGTTGAGATTCGGCCGCTGCGCCAGATCACCGGCGACCCCGAGTTCAACGAACTCTTCCTCGAGAACGCGCGGGTTCCCAACGCCAACGTGCTGGGCGGCGAAGGCAACGGTTGGACGGTTGCTCTGACGACGCTGATGAACGAGCGCGCCGGCCTAGCGTTTGGCCTGCAGGTCGGCATGACGGTTGCGCTCGACGAGCTGACCGAAGAGCTCGCCGCCAGCGGCAAGCTCGACGATCCGATGATCGCCGATGAGCTTGGCGCGCTGCGCATCAAGTGCGAAATTCTGCGCCTGACCGCTTACCGCGGCCTGACGGCAACGATGAAGTACGGGCAGCCAGGGCCGGAAGGCTCGCTAACAAAGTGGATGTGGTCGCAGGGCAACCAGGAGCTGATGCAGTTCGCGACCAAGGCGCTCGGGCCGCAGGCCTTGACCGGCAGCTCAACCTGGGGTCGCGCGATGCTGCGCTCACGAGGCAACTCGATCGAGGGCGGCACAACAGAGGTGCTTAAAAACATCATCGCTGAGCGCGTGCTCGGCCTTCCGAGGAAGAAGTAGGCGATTAGAGATGAATTTCGACTTCACTGAAGATCAGCATGAAATCAAGCGCACAGCGCGCGAGTTGCTCGCTAAGCGCTCAGGAATTGAGCAGATTCGCGAAGCGGCCGAAGGCGAGGCTTACGACGAGTCGCTCTTCACTGAGCTGCGCGAACTCGGCTGGACCGGGATCGCAATCGACGAGCAGTACGGCGGCGCTGGCCTGGGCGTCGTTGAGCTGATGATCCTCAGTGAGGAGCTCGGCTACGCGCTTGCCGCCTCACCATTCCTACCTAATGCGCTGGGCGGCTTGATGATTGCGCACGCTGGCAGCGACGAGCAGCGCGAGAAGTGGCTTCCGGGGATCGCTTCGGGCGAGGCGACGGCGACCGTTGCCTTTGCCAGCGACGGAACCGCTGAGGTTGTGCCTGACGCCGACGGCGCAGCAGTGATCGTTCTGATCGACGGCGAGGACGCAACTCTTATCGCTCGTGACGATGCGCAGGTCGAGCCGCTCGCAACGATCGATCCAACCCGTCGTTACGCCCGCGTCACAGCGAGCGGCGGCGAACCACTCCCCGGCGACGTCGCCGGCGCGCTGGCCCGCGCCGAGGTTGCACTCTCGGCTGAGATGGTTGGGATCGCTCAGCGGACGCAGGAGATGGGGATCGAGTACGCCAAGGAGCGCAAGCAGTTCGACACTCCGATCGGCGCATTCCAAGCGATCTCGCACCGCTGCGCACAGATGCTCTTTGACACCGAGGGCGCCCGTTCAGCTACCTACTTCGGCGGCTGGGCAGCTGACGCCGACGAGTCGCAGCTAGCGTTCGCGGCAGCGATCGCCAAGGCGGCAGCATCGGAGGCTGCTCTGTCAGTCACGGCTTCGTCAATTCAGGTCCACGGTGGCATCGGCTTCACCTGGGAGGCAGACGTGCACTGGTTCTTCAAGCGGGCACAGCTTGACGCCGCGATGCTTGGTGGCACCGGCAAGCAGCGCGCCCGCGTGACGCAGCTCACCGCTGCTTCGCTTGCAACAGCTGGCGGAGCCTGATGCAGTTCGAGGCGAGCCCCGAGGGCAAGGAGCTTCAGGAGAAGCTGCTGGCCTTCATGGACGAGCGCGTCTACCCGGCGGAGCTCGTATTCGAGCAGCAGATGGACGAGGCCGGCAACCCTGAGCACCACCCGCAGATCATCGAAGACCTAAAGGTCGAGGCCCGGGCGCGGGGCCTTTGGAATCTCTTCCTGCCGCACAAGACGGAGTGGACCGAGGGCCTTTCGAACCTCGATTACGCGCCGCTGGCAGAGATCTCCGGACGTTCGATCGCGCTGGCGCCTGAGGCGATGAACTGCTCAGCGCCGGACACCGGCAACATGGAGCTGTTGACCGAGTTCGGCACGCCGGAGCAACAGCAAGAGTGGCTGCGGCCACTGCTCGAAGGTGAGATTCGCTCCTGCTTCTCGATGACAGAACCCGACGTCGCCTCGTCTGATGCGACCAACGTTGAGACGTCAATCGTCCGCGACGGTGATGAGTACGTGATCAACGGCCGCAAGTGGTGGAGCTCCGGCGCTGGCCGCGAGCAGTGCAAGTTCTCAATTGTGATGGGGAAGACAGACCCAGAGGCTCGCGCTCACGCGCAGCAGAGCATGGTCATCGTGCCGCTCGATACGCCCGGCATCACTCACGTGCGCAACCTCAGCGTCTTTGGTTACCTCGACCGTGAGACTCACGCTGAGCTGCTGTTCGAGGACGTCCGCGTTCCAACTTCGAATGTTCTTGGGCCCGAGGGCGGCGGCTTCATGATGGCGCAGGCGCGGCTTGGGCCGGGCCGGATCCACCACTGCATGCGGTTGATTGGAATGGCCGAGCGGGCGCTCGAGATGGGATGCCGTCGCGCACTCTCGCGCGAAGCCTTCCGCAAGACAATCGCCGAGCAGGGCGTTGTGCAGGATTGGATCGCCGAGAGCCGGATTGCGATCGACCAAGCACGACTGCTGACGATGGATGCTGCCTGGCAGATGGACAAGGCTGGCAACAAGGCAGCGCGTAACGCGATCTCCTCAATCAAGGTTGTCGTGCCGCGGATGGCCTGCGAGGTGATCGACCGTGCAATTCAGATCCATGGCGGCGCAGGCGTCAGTGAAGACTTCCCGCTTGCCGCGATGTACGCGGGTGCGCGAACGCTGCGGATTGCCGATGGGCCCGATGAGGTCCACAAAATGGTGATCGCTCGTCGCGAGCTGAGCCGCTACGCCGAGTAGCGGTCGATCAGCCTGCAAGTGATCTTTGCCAAGAAGATCCCTGCGAGGCTCCCAGCTATTACGTCGCCCGGGTAATGCACTCCGGTGTGTACACGCGAGTAGGCGACCGTCGCGGCCGGCAGCGCAAGCAGTGCGCCGCCGAGCGGCGAGATGTGACCGACTCCGGTCGCGAAGGCCAGCGCCGACGCCGAATGCCCTGAGGGGAACGAGGTAGAGCTGGGCATCTTCACATGGCGGGCTTCGATCACGCCATGCTCGATGCGGTCGGGGCGGCGGCGATCTGTCAGCGGCTTCATCACGAGGTTCACAAAGCTTGAGCTAGTGGTCAACGAAGCGAGTCCAAAGAGGGCCGCGCGGCGGCCGCGGCGGCCTCCGAGGAGTGACATTGCGGCTGCCGCTGCGAACCACGGTTTTGAGAGGTTGGCGGCGTCTGAGATGAGAGTCATTGGTCGATCGAGCCCCGGCGTTGAGCTGCCGGCAACCGAGGCGTATAGAGATGCGTCGGCGCGGTGGGCGGCCGCCAGCCAGCCCTCTGGCTGATCGGAAGTTTTGTTGGCTCCAGACACGGTGATCGATCTTAGGGGCCACAGGCCGTAGGATCTGCGCTATGTCCACCAACGAAGCCTCCGTCGTGCTGCTACGCCACGGCGAAACCGAATGGTCGCTTGACGGTCGCCACACCGGCCTTAGCGACATTGAGCTGACCGAGAATGGTCTTCAAGAGGCGCGCGATGCTGGTAAACGGCTCAGCGGGATGGAGTTTGATCACGTTCTGACGAGTCCTCTGAAGCGCGCCCGCGATACCTGCGAGCTTGCCGGTTTCGGGGCCGATGCGCAGACAACCGATGAGCTGACGGAATGGAACTACGGCGAGTACGAAGGGATTACAACCGTCGAGATTCAGAAGACGAAGCCAGACTGGTGGCTCTTCGCCGATGGTTGTCCGGGCGGAGAGAGCGCTGCCGACGTCGGCAATCGCGTCGATCCCCTGATTGAGCGTGCAAAGGCTGGCGGCGGACGCTGGCTCTTCGTGGCTCACGGCCACGTCTTGCGCGTAGTAGGTGCCCGCTGGGCTGGGCTGCCGCCGGAGGATGCCTCGATGCTGCTACTCGGCACTGCTGCGGTCTGCGTGCTCGGCTATGAGCACGGCCGGCCGGCTCTCAAGCACTGGAACGAGACCGGATCACTCTCTTGACCCGCATCTACGCCCGCTAGCTGGCAAGCGATGGGAGCCACGTTTACCGAGCTACTGCCGCTAGCGGCAGTGATCGCGATCAGCCCGGTGCCAATTCTCGCTGTGATCATGATGCTGCTGACCGACCGCGAACGGGCAAACCCGCTCGCCTTCCTCGGCGGCTGGGTCTGCATCTTGACCGTCCTCGTCGTTGGCGCGCTGCTCTCAGGAGTTGACTCTGTCAGCACGACTCCGTCAAAGACCGTCGCAATCGTCTTCGTCGTCGTCGGCTTGGCGCTGCTGGTGCTGGCCTCGCATGAGTGGCGCCTGCGTCCGCGACGCGGCGAGCCGCATCGGGTTGAACCGTGGACGAGGTTTCTTCACAAGGTGACTCCGGCGCGGGCCTTTGTGCTGGGGGTTGGGCTGGTGATCGTCGCCTTCAAAGATCTGCTGTCAGCGGTGCAGGCTGGCGCGGTTATTAACGACGCCGCGCTCGCGCTGAGCCAGCAGATTGTCGCCGTAATCTTCTTCGTCCTTGTCTCCTCGGTCCTGATCATCATCCCGATCGCCGTCGCCGCGGCGTTCGGTGAGAGGGCGCTGCCGACGCTGCATCGCTGGCGCCAGTGGCTTGAACGTCACGGCCGCCTCGTGTTGGCGGCACTCTTATCGCTGATCGCGCTGCTGCTGCTGTTGCAGGCCCTTAGCGTGCTGCTCTAGGCGATACCGTAAACGCCGATGTCCACTACCGATCGACGCCCAAATCTGATCCTGCTGATCACCGATCAGCAGCGCGCCGTTCAACATTGGCCCGATGACCAAGAGTGGCTCGACGCACTAACTCCAAATGATGCCGAGCTTCGCGCCACCGGCGTCGACTTTACGCGCGCCTTCACGGCTAGCGCGATGTGCTCGCCGAGTCGTGCTTCCTTCCTAACCGGCACTTACCCGTCGCGCCACGGCGTAACGCTGACGCTGGTAGAGGGCCAGATCTGGCCTGAGCCGGAGAACGCGCGCGCGTCTTTGCCGCTTGCGGTGAATGCAGTCAAGAGTGGTGCAGTGAGTTTCGGGAGAATGTTCAAAAGCCTTAGCCGTTCGCTGCTTCGAGTCGGTCCAAAGTCCGGTAACGAGCCTGAGTTGCCGCCGGGCATTGAGACTTTGGCAACGATGCTCGGGCGCAACGGCTACCACGTAGCACTGCGCGGCAAGTGGCACCTGACTAAGCCGGTCAACGGCACCAACTGGACCTCCGCTGACGGCGAACGGATCGAGCGCGACTACGGTTTCGCCGGCTGGGAGCCGCCGGACGCTGGCGGCGACACCTTCCCCGAGACCTTTGGCGGTGGCGATGGCGGCCCTGCGAACGGCGGCTGGGACAAGGTCTATATGGACCAAGTTGAGCGCTTCCTTGCGCAGGAGAATTTGCCAGAGCCGTTCTGCCTCGTTGTCTCCTTGATCAACCCTCACGACGTACTCGCATACCCGACAAAGTTCCGCATCGGTGGCTACCGGCGCGAAGAGTTCGCCGACCTAGATATCCCGCTGCCGCCAACGATCGATGAATCGCTCGCCAATAAGCCGGGCGTGCATTCGATTGCGCTGCTCGGGATGAGCGCCTACCTCGGCCCGCTCACAAATCGCGATGAAGAGCGCGACTACGTCAACTTTTACGCCCACTTGCAGCGCGTTGTGGATCGCCAAGTTGGCCGCTTACTAACCGCGCTTGGGGACGCAGACGATCCAAAGTCGCTCCGCTCGCGCACCGTCATCGCACGCACCTCCGACCACGGCGACATGGGTCTCTCGCACGGTGGTGCTCGGCAGAAGATCTTCAACGCTTATGAAGAAACGATCCGCGTGCCGCTCGTCTTCTCCAACCCAGTCTGTTTCCCCAAACCAGCTCAGACAGAGACTCTTGCTTCGCTGATCGACCTGGTCCCGACCTTCCTCGGCCTTGCCGGCGCCAAGGCGGAAACCCAGCTCGACGGCCGCGACCTCAGCCCAGTCCTCGCCAGCCTCGCGAAGCCGAACGAGAAGCGCCTCGAGAAGAGTGGCGTCGATTTTGGCCCAATCATCGACCGCGCTAAAGGCGCCGATGAGGTTCGCGACCACATCCTCTTCACCTACGACGACCACCAGTCAGGCACTGCGATGCAGAACGGCTCCGGGCAACCGAACCGCGTGCGCTGCGTCCGCGACGAACGCTGGAAATACGCCGTCTACCTCGATCCGGATGGAGTCAAAGGGCCGGAATATGAGCTCTACGACCTGCAGGAAGACCCCGATGAGGCTTACAACCTCCTTGACACGCGAACTGGCAGGCCCCGCTCGCCGCGTGCTGTGCGCGAGAAGCCGCGACTCGCGGCGCTGCTCGTAGATGCGTGCGAAGCCGCGGGCATGACATCGCCGCCGTTGCCCGCCGCTTAGACGCGCATGGCGCTGCGCGACTAACCTGATCGCCGTGAACCCGATCATCAAGAACGCGCCGCTTGCGCCGCTGACGACGTTGCGGATTGGCGGCGCAGCGAAACAGCTTTGGACAGTAGATAGCGAGGCCGAGTGCGTAGCGGCGATCGAGCAGCTCGATCAGGACCGCGAACCGTTCTTCGTGCTCGGCGGTGGTAGCAATGTTGTGATCTCTGATGACGGCTTCGATGGAACGGCGCTGCACCTCGTCTATGAGGGAGCGGAACATCAGCAGCGTGGCCCGCACAGTTTTGCGATCGATGCCAGCGCCGGCGATAGCTGGGCACTGCTCGTTGACGCTTTGGTCGAGGCAGGGCTGAGCGGCGTTGAATGCCTGGCAGGGATTCCTGGGTCGGTAGGGGCAACGCCGATCCAGAACGTTGGCGCCTACGGCCAGGAGGTGGCGACAACAATCGAGGCGGTTCGCGTCTACAACCGCGCGACGCAGCAGGTCGAAGAGTTGACTCCAGAGCAGTGCGGTTTTGGTTACCGCAGCAGCGCCCTGAAAGGGAACTCCGATCTCGTCGTGCTCGCCGTTCGTTTCCTGCTCGAGCAATCACCGCTCAGCGCGCCGCTCGCTTACCGCGAGTTGGCTGAGAAACTCGGAGTTTCGGTCGGCGAAAGGGCCGAGGCTGCCGCCGTGCGCAGCGCCGTTCTTGAGCTGCGCAGCGGAAAGGGGATGGTGCTAGATCAGCGCGACCATGACACTTGGAGCGCCGGTTCGTTCTTCACCAACCCGATCCTTGACGCCGCGCAGTTTGCGCGGTTGGAAGCGCGCGTCAGCGAGCACTGCGGCGCTGACACGCAGGCGCCGCGCTTTGATGCCGATGGCGGCAAGCTGAAGAGCTCGGCCGCATGGCTGATTGAACAGGCTGGCTTCAGCCGCGGCGAACAGCGCGGCCAGGTGGCTCTCTCTTCAAAGCACACTCTGGCGCTAACCAACCTAGGGGGAGCCACCGCGGCCGAGCTGCTTGCTTTCGCACACGAGATAGCCGCGCGCGTCGAGGAGCTATTCGAAGTTGAGCTGCAGCCCGAGCCAGCGCTGGTCGGGCTTCAGTGGTAGCTGCTTAGCTGCCGGTGTCGTTCTCATCGCGCGCAGTAACGCGCGCAAGGTTGACCTCTTCGCCGTCCTTCGTGTCCGGGTAGACGACGTAGGCCAACGGCGCTCCGCCAAACCAAGTTGCGTTCTCGCCGTCGCCGACAAATACTCCGGCCCGCTCGCTGCCGTCGGGCTGCTGGACCCATACCGCTTCGCCTTCTTTAAAAAGTGCCATCGGCCCATCTTGGCGGATTAGCGTCTTCAGTGTCGCTGCGACCACAGGGCGGGGCTTAACAAGATGACTAAGCACGATGCAAAAAAACCTATTAGGCTCAGCCGCAATGATCTTTGCCGTTGGAGTTGACCACGCGGGAGCGCCACTTCATGACGTCGCCACCTCGACGCTAATTGAACTTGGCCACGAGGTTCTCGATCTTGGTCAGTGCGACGATTATCCCGATATGGCCCTAAAGATGGGCAAGGTTATTGACGCTGGAGAAGCGGAGCGAGGGATCCTCGCCTGTGGCTCCGGCGCTGGGATTGCGGTCGCAGCCTCAAAGCTTCCCGGTATCCGTGCGCAGACGATCCACGACACTTACACGGCGCATCAGGCGGTCGAGCACGACGCCGTCAATGTCCTCTGCATCGGTGGCCGCGTGATCGGCAGCGAGGTAGCCCGCGAGCTAGTTAGTACCTTCGCGCAGGCTGAGGTCAGCGATGAGCCGCGCCACCTGCGCCGCCGCGCGAAGGTCGAGATGATGGAACTTGAAGGATTAGATGCCAACCTCGAAGGAGATAGCTAATGCAGATCGGAATGATCGGCCTAGGCCGGATGGGTGCCAACATGGTCGAGCGACTGATGCTCGACGGACACGACTGTGTCGTCTTTGATCCCAACAAGGATGCCGTCGACGCGCTAGTCGCGAAGGGTGCCACCGGCGCTGATTCCGCCGCTGACATGGCCTCCAAGTTGAGCGCTCCGCGCGCGATCTGGCTGATGGTTCCGGCTGGCATTGTTGATCCGGTCCTGAAGGAAGCTGTCGACGCACTTGAGAGCGGCGATCTAGTTATCGATGGCGGCAACAGCTACTACATCGATGACCGTCGCCGTGCCTCAGAGCTCAAGGAGAAGGGGCTCCACTACGTCGACTGCGGCGTTAGCGGCGGCGTCTGGGGACTGACCGAGGGCTACGGCCTGATGGCAGGCGGCACCGATGAAGCGATCGCGATGGTCGCTCCGGTACTGCAGTCGCTCGCTCCAGGTGTTGATTCAGCGCCGCGCACACCAGGCCGCACCGGTGACCCAACTCCGGCCGAAGAGGGCTGGCTGCACTGCGGCCCTTCGGGCGCAGGTCACTTCACGAAGATGGTCCATAACGGCATCGAGTACGGCCTGATGGCCGCTTACGCCGAGGGCCTCAACATTCTCAAGCACGCCAACGTTGGTAGCGGCACGCAAGAGGTTGATGCTGAGACGACTCCGCTGCGCAACCCGGAGAACTACCAGTACGACCTCAACCTGCCGGACATCGCTGAAGTTTGGCGACGCGGCACCGTGATTCGCAGCTGGCTACTCGACCTAATCGCCGACGCGCTTGCCGCCGACCATGATCTCAGCGGCTTTGCTGGCCGCGTCTCCGACTCCGGCGAGGGCCGCTGGACGGCGCTGGCAGCGATCGACACCGGTACCCCGGCTCCGGTCCTGACGACAGCGCTCTACGAACGCTTTACGAGCCGCGGCGAAGCCGACTATGCAGATCGTCTGCTGTCGGCCATGCGCAACGAGTTCGGCGGTCACGATGAGAAGCCGGCCGGGAGCAAATAGTGGCTAAGCCAAAGAAGGGCGACGCGCTGGTCGTCTTCGGGGCGACCGGCGACCTAGCGTTCAAGCAGATCTTTCCTGCGCTGCAGCGGATGGTCATCGACGGTGAGCTGGATGTGCCTGTCGTTGGCGTTGCTCGCGAAGGTGGTCACGTCGATCAGCTCCGCGCCCGCGCGAAGGCCAGCCTCGAGGCCAGCGCCGATGGTTTGAACAAGGCTGCTTTCAAGAAGCTCAGCTCACTGCTGCGCTACGCCGGCGGCGACTACGCCGACCACAACACCTTCGTTGAACTGCAGGGCGAGCTGAAGGGCTGCAAGCGCCCGGTCCACTACCTCGCAATCCCGCCGTCGCTCTTTGGTCCGGTGGTAGGACACCTCGGTGATGTTGGGCTCGCAGAGCAGGGGCGCGTCGTCGTCGAGAAGCCGTTTGGTCACGACCTCGCATCGGCAGAGCAGCTAAACACCGAGCTGCATTCGGTCTTCCCCGAGGATCGGATCTTCCGGATCGACCACTTCCTCGGCAAGACACCGGTTGAGAACATCCTCTTCTTCCGCTTTGCCAACGCCTTCCTTGAGCCGGTCTGGAACCGCGATTATGTTCGCCAGATTCAGATCACTATGGCTGAGGACTTTGACGTTGCCAACCGCGGCGCCTTCTACGACGCCGTCGGCACGATCCGCGACGTGATCGAGAACCACCTCTTCCAGGTACTGACGCTGGTAGCGATGGATCCCTTCAGCGGCCACGGTGATTCGGCGCTGCGCGAAGAGAAGGCTCGCTTCCTGCGCGGCGTGCGAACGCTGAAGCCGAAGGACATCGTTCGCGGTCAATACGCCGGCTATCGCAAGACAAAGGGCGTCGCTGCGAACTCAAAGACCGAGACCTATACGGCGATGAAGCTGCACATTGATACCTGGCGCTGGGCCGACGTGCCTGTCTTGATCCGTGCCGGCAAGTGCTTGCCCGTCACGGCGACCGAGATTGTTGTCGAGCTGAAGACTCCACCGGAGAAGCTCTTCCCGAAGGACCATCCGCGCGGCAACCGGATGCGCTTCCAGATCAACCCGCAGGTGGTCGTCTCAATCGAAGTTCAGTCGCGCAAGCCGACAGTCGATACCTTCGAAGTTGAGGACATAGAGCTGGCTGCGGTGCGCCAAGAAGCCCACCAGATCCCGCCGTATCAGCGGCTGCTTTCGGCGGCTCTCGATGGTGATCATGACCTTTTCGCAACGCAGGGAACGATCGATGAGGCTTGGCGCATTGTCGATCCGATCCTCAATAATGCGACACCTATCTACCCATACGAGCGCGGTTCATGGGGCCCGAAGGAAGCAGACCGCCTAGCGCCTGCCTCCGGCTGGATCCCGCCGCACATGCACGGCCCAACCAAGTGACCGCCCAGCG
The DNA here is from genome assembly GCA_945901565.1 of Bifidobacterium breve. Classification (GTDB taxonomy): domain Bacteria; phylum Actinomycetota; class Thermoleophilia; order Solirubrobacterales; family Solirubrobacteraceae; genus F1-60-MAGs163. The sequence goes on from CAMDLG010000011.1 coordinate 12,544, forward strand.
GCTAAGGAGCAATAAGCAATGAAAGCGACCCAGGCCCTTCACGAAGCTGGCCAGAGCCTCTGGCTTGACAACATCACGCGGACGCTGCTCGACGAGGGCACGCTGGCGAAGTACATCGCTGAGCTGAGCGTCACTGGACTGACCTCAAACCCGACGATCTTTGAGAAGGCGATCACCGGCGGCGACAGCTACGACGAGCAGGTGCATAGCTTCCATGGCAGCGACATGACCGACGAACAGGTCTTCTTTGAGGCCGCGATCTCTGACCTCCAGCGCGCCGCCGATCTATTCGGCGAGATCCACACGCGGACCGACAACCTCGACGGCTTCGTCTCGCTTGAGGTTTCGCCGGAGCTGGCCTACGACACCGATGCGACGGTCGCCCAGGCGAAGGAGCTGCACGCCAAGGTCGACCGCTCCAACGTCTTCATCAAGATTCCCGGCACGCCTGAAGGGCTACCGGCGATTAGCGCGGCGATCCACGCCGGCATCCCGGTCAACGTGACGCTGCTCTTCAACAGCGCTCATGCGCTGGCCGCCGCCGACGCCTATTACACGGGCCTTGAGCGCCGCGTTGCTGACGGCCTCTCGCCAAACATTCAGTCGGTTGCCTCGCTCTTCATGAGCCGCTGGGACGTCGCCGTTGCCGACCAAGTCCCAGGCAACTTGAAGGACAAGCTCGGACTTGCAATCGGTGGCCGCGCCTATCGCGACTACCGCGACCTGCTCGCCTCGCAGCGAGTTCAGGCCCTAATGAACGAAGGCGCGCGGCCGCAGCGGTTGCTTTGGGCCAGCACCGGTACAAAGGATCCCGACGCATCCGACGTGCTCTACATCTCAGGGCTTGCTGCTCCGTACACCGTCAACACGATGCCGGAGGGAACATTGCTCGACTTCGGCGACCACGGGCCAACCCCGGTTGTCGTGATGGATCCCGACGGCGGCGACTGCGAGGAGGTCTTGAGCGAGTTTGAGGCCGCCGGAGTTGACCTCGACGCGCTCGCCGCGAAGCTGCAGAGCGACGGCGCAAGTTCATTCGTCAATTCGTGGACGACGCTGATCGAAGCGATCAACGCCAAGCGTTCAGACCTCGCCGGAGCGTAGGCGCAATGGAAATCAAGCAGACCCGCCTCGACGAGCTGCCCTCATGGGCAGCGCTGCAAGCCAACGCCGCTGAGCTAAAGGGCCAGAGCTTGGCCTCAATGTTCGATGCCGATGCGAATCGCGCCGACGAGATGTCGGTCGACTTTGCCGGCTACCACTACGACTACTCAAAGCAGCTAGCGAGCCCGGAGACAATCAAGCTGCTGATCGCCTGTGCGCGTGAGGCTGGCATCGAAGAGCGCATCAAAGCGATGTTTGCCGGTGAGGCGATCAACGTCTCTGAGGACCGCTCGGTTCTCCACCTCGCGCTGCGCGCACCGCGCGGTGAGGAGATCATCGTCGACGGTGTGAACGTCGTCGACCAAGTTCACGAGGTCCTCGACCGGATGGGCGAGTTCACCGACAAGATCCGCTCGGGCGAGTGGAAGGGCGCCACCGGCAAGCCGATCCGCAACGTCGTCAACATTGGAATCGGCGGCTCACATCTGGGCCCTGAGATGGCAACTATCGCGCTCTCGCATTACAGCGACCGCGAGATGAAGTTCCGCTTTGTTTCCAACGTCGACGGCAGCGATTTCGCTGAGAAGACACTCGACCTTGATCCAGAAGAGACGCTCTTCGTGATTGTGTCGAAGACCTTCGTCACGCTCGAGACGCTCACCAACGCAGGCACGGCTCGGACCTGGATCGTTGACGCGCTCGGTGAGGATTCGGTCGAGCATCACTTCGTCGCCGTATCTACGAACGCTGAGGGTGTGGCTAAGTTCGGCATCAACACCGACAACATGTTTGGTTTCTGGGACTGGGTTGGTGGCCGCTACTCGATGGACAGTTCGGTTGGCCTGACGATCATGTGCGCGATTGGGCGCGACAACTTCGCCGACATGCTGGCGGGCTTCAACGCCGTCGATGAGCATCTGCGCAGCGCTCCGCTAGAGGAGAACATGCCGGTCCTGATGGGCCTCGTTGGCGTTTGGAACCGCAACTTGCTGAATCTGCCAACGGTCGCGATTCTCCCTTACGTCGCTGAGATGGCCCGCTTCCCGGCTTATCTTCAGCAGCTCGAGATGGAATCAAACGGCAAGCACGTGATGCTCAATGGGGATCAAGTTGGCTGGGACACTGCCGCTGTCTTCTGGGGCGAGCCAGGCACCAACGGACAGCACGCCTTCTACCAGATGATCCACCAAGGGACGGAGATTGTGCCGACCGAGTTCATCGGCTTCTGCGATCCGATCTACCCGCTCGGCAGTCACCACGATCTGCTGATGGCAAACATGTTTGCCCAGGCCGAGGCGTTGGCTTTCGGCCGCGACGCAGACACGCTGCGCGCCGCTGGCAGTCCTGAGGAACAGATCTCGGCTCGGATCTGTCTCGGTGACCGGCCCTCCACTACGTTGCTGATCGATGGCCAGCTGACGCCTCGCGCGCTCGGCACGCTGGTCGCCCTATACGAACACCGTGCCTTCACCGAAGGAGTGCTGTGGGGGATCGATTCGTTTGATCAGTGGGGGGTTGAGCTCGGCAAGGTACTCGCCGGAACTCTCGCCGACCAGCTGATGGATGCTGATAAGCCTGACCTCCAGCACGACAGCTCAACCAACTCTTTGGCGCGCCGCTACCGCGCATCGCAGAAGCGCCCGGTCTAAAGCTCAGTCTCGAAGCCGCTGGCCGACGCTGTCGGCGGCTGCCTTGTGGCCAGCCTGCGTAGGGCGGAAGGCAGCCGAGAAGCTGCCCTGCTCGGCAATCCGTTCGGCTGTCGCGTCGTCTAGCTCGGCGGCAATCCCGGCCGTGCCGCGATCAACGAGGCCGCCGATCATCCCGCGCAGGAAGAAGATTGGAGTGATCCAGCGTGGCGCGACGACGCGTCGCGCTCGTGCGCGGATGCCGGTGGCGAGGAGTTGGCCGACCTTCTCAACGCTGACGATTCCTCTAAGCGGGCCAGGCATCTCGCTTCGAAGGCCACCGAGGCGGCCCATTTCGCGCTCCGCGCCTTCAACCATGTCGGTGCCGACGAACCAGAAGTAGGAGACGCCAACCTCAACGCCGAGATGTGCAACCTCGCCGCGCAGCACGTTCATCAGATGTTCGAGCGCCGCCTTGCTGGAGGCGTAGGCGCCGAATCCGATTGCTGGCATCAGCGCCGAAGCCGAGGCGTTGGCGATGATGTAGCCGCGCCGCTCGATTACGTGGGGCAGCGTCGCATGAATTAGGCGCCAGTTGCCGATCAGGTTGACGTTGACGATTCCCGCAAGCACGTCAGGGTCGAGCAATCGAAGCGAGCCGCCAGCTCCGATTCCAGCGTTTGAGAAAACGACGTCGATCCCGCCGGCCTGCGCGACTACCTGGGCGATCGCAGCATCAACTTGAGTTTGGTCTGTGATGTCGCAGACCGCCGTGATCGTCTCACCGCCGCAGAGTGCTGCTGCTTGCTCAAGCGCGTCGGCATCTAGGTCGAGTAGCGCGATGCGGTGATCTGTTGCCAGGCGCCGAGCGGTTGCCAGGCCGATGCCCCTCGCGCCGCCGCTGATCAGCGCGACCGGCTTGGCCATGAGAGCTAAAGCTCGCTGCCGGGGATGCGGTGCTCTTCAAGGTAAACGTCGTTGTCTTGCTTCTCGACGTAAGCCCCGGCGCCGGCAAAGATCAGCAGCCCGGTAACTATCGCCGGGAATAGCACAAAGAAGACGCCAATTAGACCGATGTCGATCGCCAGCGCGTTACTGATTGCAAGCACCATATTGGCGAGAATAGCGCAACGATCAGCCACAACGGTGCGCCGCTAGGCTGGGCTAGTGAACCGCATTGGCGCAATGATCTATGACCGCTTCCTGATGGGTGCTAGCCAGCAGGCGGGCCTAGCTGACAAGCGCCGCGAGGCGCTGGCCGCAGCGAGCGGCGAAGTGCTTGAAATTGGCGCCGGGACGGGACTGAACCTCGCCGCCTACCCGCGCGAGGGCATCACGCGGCTGGTCTGCACCGAGCCCAACGCGGCGATGAGCCGCCAGCTTGAGGCGCGCAGCAGCGAGGCGCCAGTGGAGGTCGAGGTCGTCGCTGCCAGCGCCGAGCGGCTGCCTTTCGCGGATGCCAGCTTTGATTGCGTGACCGGCACGCTGGTGCTCTGTGAGGCAAGCAGTCCGCCGGCCGCGCTGGCCGAGATTGCTCGCGTGCTGCGGCCGGGCGGCCACTATCTCTTCCTTGAGCACGTCAGAAGCGTCGACCACGATCATGCCCGCAAGCAGGACCGCTGGGCGCCGATTTGGCGCAGCGTGTCGGGTGGTTGCAACTGTAATCGCGACACTTTGGCAACGATCAAGGCCTCGCCGCTCACGGTCGAAAAGGCTGAGCTGGGACGCTTCCCGAAGGCGCCGCAGATCGTCAAGCCGCTGCTGATCGGCAGCGCCGTGCTGGCCGCCGTCTAAGGCCGGCGGATCAGCCCTGAGCTTCTCCTACCGCATTGGTAGGATTAAACAATGATCTTCACCACAAAAGCCGAATATGGCGTGCGGCTGCTAGTGGAGCTCGGGCGCCAATCAACCGAGTCGCCTGTCTCGCTGAAAGCGATCGCTGAGAGCGAAGGACTGCCGCTCGCATACCTCGAACGGATCGTCGCGCTGCTAAAGCGGGCCGACCTCGTAGAGAGCACGCGCGGCGCCCACGGCGGCTATCGGCTGGCCCGCGACCCCGAGAGCGTCACGATGGACGAGGTAGTCCTAGCGCTCGAAGGTTCGGTCGCGCCGATGTCCTGCTTTGTCGATGAAACCGACGATGGCCGCGTGCTCTGCTCACACGTTGACGACGGCGAAGCCTGCGCAACGAAGTTCCTTTGGCTGCGCGTGCAAGGCGGCGTGATAGAAGCGCTGCGCCGCACGACGCTGGCCGAACTAGTGGCCTTTTCGGCCAAGCAGGACGTAGCTCAAAAGCCCGTACCGCTAGGTAGCGCTCTGCCGCTGCACAGCGCCGCCTAAAAATCCAAACCACTACGCACGACCGGAGACCATGCCCGAACTAGAGATCAGCAACCTTCACGTAAGCGCCGGCGACAAGGAGATCCTAAAAGGGGTCGACCTGACCGTTGAGGCCGGAGAAGTACACGCCCTGATGGGGCCCAACGGATCGGGCAAGAGCACGCTCGCCAACGTAATCATGGGCAACCCTGCGCTCGACGTCACCGAGGGCAAGATCAGCTTCCGCGGTGAGGACATCACCGAAGCCTCGCCCGACGAGCGCTCAAGGCTCGGGCTTTTCATGGCCTTCCAGTACCCGGTCGCGATCCCCGGCGTGACCGTCACGAAGTACCTTCGGATGGTTATCAACGCCCACCGCGAAGCGCGCGGCGAGGATGAGATTTCGCTCAAAGATTTCCGCCAGGTAGTAGAAGAGGCGATGGAGATGACCGAGGTGAAGCGCGAATTCTCAAAGCGCTACCTCAACGATGGTTTCTCCGGAGGCGAGAAGAAGCGGCTTGAGATTCTTCAGATGGCGTTGCAGAAGCCGAACGTAGCGATCCTCGACGAGACCGATTCAGGGCTCGACATCGACGCGCTCAACATCGTCGCCGAGGGCGTCAACACGGTCAGCGCACAGAGCGGCATGGGCGTCCTGATCATCACTCACTACCAGCGGATTCTTCACCTCGTGAAGCCGGGCCGTGTTTCGATCATCTCTGACGGCAAGATCGTAAAAGAGGGCGGCCCTGAGCTCGTTGACCAGCTCGAGAACGAAGGCTACGGATGGATCACCGGCGACAGCGAACTCGCGGAGCCTGCGTCGGCCTAATGACTATGGCCTCGCAAACCGCGCTGGCGCTCGACTTTCCAATCCTGGAGCAGGAGGGGCTGGTCTATCTCGACAGCGCCGCGACCTCACAGAAGCCGCGCGTCGTGCTCGATGCGCTTGAGGACTTCCTCGCTCACCACAACGCCAACGTCCACCGCGGCGTCTATCCGCTGGCGATCGATGCCGACACTCGATTCAACAATGCCCGCGCGCAGATCGCAGCATTCGTCGGTGCCGAGCCGGCCGAGACGATCATCACGAAGAACGCAACCGAGGCGATCAACCTCGTGAGCTACTCGTGGGGGCTGGGCAATGTCGGCGCTGGCGACGCAATCGTCCTGACCGAAGCGGAGCACCACTCCAACATCGTTCCTTGGCAGCAGCTCTGTCAGCAGGTTGGCGCCGAGCTGCGCTGGCTCGAAGTCGATGACGAGGGGCTGATCAGCCTCGATCAGCTCGATCGGTTCCTTGCCGATGGCCGCGTCAAGATGGTTGCCGTCACGCACTGCTCCAACGTGCTCGGCACGATCAACCCGGTCCGCGAGATTGCCGCCCGCGCCCGTGCCGCCGGCGCGGTGAGCCTGATCGATGGCAGCCAAGCGGTTCCCCATATGCCCGTCGACGTCGACGCGATCGGCGCCGACTTCTACGTCTGGACAGGCCACAAGGTCTATGGCCCAACTGGGATTGGCTTACTCCACGGCCGCCGTGAGCTTCTCGAAGCGATGCCACCGTTCCTGACCGGCGGTGACATGATCAAGACCGTCTCCTTCGATGAGACGACCTTCAACGAGCTGCCATTTAAGTTTGAAGCGGGCACGCCTCCAATCGCCGAAACCGTCGGGCTTGGCGCCGCGGTCGGCTTCCTCGCGAGCCTTAGAATTGACCGCGTTCGCGCCCATGAGCAGGCAATTACCAGCTACGCGCTCAGCGCGCTTGGGCAGATTCCGGGGCTGACTATTCAAGGCCCGCCGCTTGCCGAGCAGCGCGGTGGCCTTGTCAGCTTCACGCTCGACTGCGCTCACCCGCACGACGTCGCTGAGATCCTCGGCCGCGATCAGGTCTGTGTGCGCGCCGGCCATCACTGCACGCAGCCGCTGATGAAGAAGCTTGGCGTCGGTGCAACGACGCGGGCCTCATTTGCCGTCCACACCTCGACCGATGACGTTGACGCTCTCGTCGACAGCCTCGGCCGCGTTATCGAGATCTTCGGGGATTAATTATGGACGACGCCCTCTACCGCGAAGAGATCCTTCAGCACTACAAGCGCCCGCATAACTTCGGGCCGATGGAAGCTCCCGACCGCGAAGCGTTCGATACCAATCCACTCTGCGGCGATGAACTGCGCGTAATGCTCAAAGTTGATGACAACGATGTCGTCGAGGAGGTTCGCTTTGAGGGGCACGGCTGCGCAATCAGCCAAGCATCGGCGTCGATGATCTCTGATGAGATCACGGGGATGAAGCTCGATGACCTCGCGCGTCTCGATCGCAGTGCGATCCTCGACCTGCTCGGCATCGACATCTCAGCAACCCGCATGAAGTGCGCGCTTCTCTCACTAAAGGTGCTCAAGAGCGCGGCGATCGGATCGCTGGCCGACTGGGAGCCCGATGTCGCAGAGGCTGCCGCACCGCAGGGAGGCTCGCAGCTATGAGCTCACTATTGGAGGTCTGCTCGGTCGATGAGCTGGAGCCAGGCTCCTGCCGGATCGTCGACTGGGATGGCGATCAGATCGGCGTCTTCAACTGCGACGGTGAGATCCTCGCGATGGAAGATCGCTGTTCTCACGATGGCGCCCCTCTCGCTGAAGGCGTCCTTGACCCTGAAAGCTGCACAATCGAATGCCCGCGCCACGGGGCAATATTTGACCTGCGCACTGGTATTCCAACGACACTTCCCGCGTACATACCTGTAGAGACATTTCCCGTTGTTGTTGAAGACGGACTAATCAAGATCGAGGTTGACTGAAAATGGCCACACCAGACCAGACCCGCGTCCCGCTGACCAGTGAAGAGGAGGGCCTCAAGGACCTCAACGCCGATTACACCGAGCGTTACGGCTTCCACGACGCCGAGAACTATCTATTCAAGGCTCCTAAGGGGCTGACGCGTGAGCTGGTCGAGAAGATCTCGGAGTTCAAGAACGAGCCGCAGTGGATGCGCGAGTTCCGTCTCAAGTCGCTCGATCACTTCCTCGCCCGCGAGATGCCGACATGGGGCTCGCCGATGTTGGCTGAGGTCGATTTCGACAACATTCACTACTTCGTTCGCGCTTCAGAGAAGCCGGAACGTTCATGGGACGACGTCCCCGATGACGTCAAGAAGACCTTCGACCGGCTCGGTATCCCTGAGGCTGAGCGCAGCTTCCTCGCCGGTGTTGGCGCGCAGTACGAATCAGAGGTCGTCTACCACCAAGTCAACAAGGATCTCGAAGATCAGGGCGTGATCTTCCTCGACATGGACTCAGCGCTGCGCGATCACGAAGATCTCGTGCGCGAGTACTTCGCAACGATCATTCCTGCCAACGACAACAAGCTGGCCTCGCTGAACAGCGCCGTATGGTCAGGCGGCTCGTTCGTCTATGTGCCACCAGGTGTTCAGGTCGAGATGCCGCTGCAGGCTTACTTCCGCATTAACACCGAGAACATGGGCCAGTTCGAACGAACGATCATCATCGCCGACGAAGGCTCATACGTTCACTACGTGGAAGGCTGCACGGCGCCGACCTATTCGAGCGATTCGTTGCACTCCGCGGTCGTTGAACTGATCGCCAAGCCTGGCGCACGGATCCGCTACACGACGGTCCAGAACTGGTCGCAGAATGTCTTCAATCTTGTGACGAAGCGCGCCGTCGCTGAGAAGGATGCGACCGTCGAGTGGGTCGATTGCAACCTCGGGTCGAAGCTGACGATGAAGTACCCGAGCGTCTACCTGATGGGTGAGCGCGCTCACGGCGAGATCCTCTCGATCGCTTTCGCCGGCAAAGGTCAGCACCAGGACGCCGGCGGCAAGATCGTCCACGTCGCTCCGAATACGACCTCGAACATTTTTGCCAAATCGATCTCGAAGGATGGCGGGCGCTCTAGCTACCGCGGTCTGCTCGAGGTAGCTAAGGGCGCTGTGGGGTCAAAGTCGAAGGTTGTCTGCGACGCGCTGCTGCTCGATGAGGACAGCCGCTCCGACACATATCCGACGATTCGAATCGGCGAAGACAACGTCGACGTTGGCCACGAGGCAACCGTCTCGAAGGTCGGCGATGAACAGCTCTTCTACCTGATGAGCCACGGAATCGACGAAGAAGAGGCCGGCAAGCTGATCGTCAACGGCTTCATCGAGCCGATCGTCAAGGAGCTACCGATGGAGTATGCGGTTGAGATGAACCGCCTGATCGAGCTGCAGATGGAAGGTTCAATCGGATGACGCAGGCTGTCGCTGAACCGCAGTTTTTGGCCGACCGCCGCGCCGCTGCTGCGCTCGCGCTCGCGGCGTTGGAGCTACCAAGCTTCGGTGGCGTAGACGGCTGGGAGTTCACACCGATCGAAGGGCTCGAACTAGATTCCTTCACACCGGCACCTGCTGGTAACGAAGAGGGCGCTGCTCCGCTGATCTCGATCGAGGGCGGAATCCGTGCCAGCAGTGAAGATCCCGGCCCGGGCGCGGCTGTCGTGATGCCGTTGGCGCTCGCCGCCGAGCGCTACCCCGAAGTCGTTCAGCAGCACCTTGGCAGCGTTGTCGCGGACGCCGGGAGCCCATTCGTCGTCCGTAACGATGCCCTCTGGAGCGATGGTCTGCTGGTTTACGTCCCGAAGGGTGTTGAGCTAAGCGAGCCGATCATCGTCAACACCGTTCACGAGGTCGCCGGCAGCGCGCTGCACTGGCGCCTGCTGGTAGTGCTCGAAGAAGGTGCGAAGGCCGAGCTTTGGCACCAGACCCTCTCCTCAGACCCTGAGGCTGAAGGGCTAGTCAACGGCGTCGTCGAGCTAGTCGTCGGTGCCAGCGCAAACCTCCGCTTCGTTGACGCTCAAGGACTCAGCGAGAGCAGCTGGGTCTTCGGCTCGCAGCGCGCTGTCATCGAGCGTGACGCGTCGCTCGACTGGATCACGCTCGGGTTTGGTTCGGCGAATGGCAAGATCTTCCTCGAGACCAAGTTGGCTGGCCCAGGCGCTGACGCACGCGTTACCGGCGCCTACGCCACCCGTGATCGCCAGCACCTCGACTACGACACGCTGCAAGAGCACGCTGCCCCCGATACAACATCCGATCTCGCCTTCCGCGGGATTCTTGGCGGCCGATCACACGCAGTTTGGCGCGGAATGATCCAAGTCGACGAAGGCGCGCAGCGGACCGATGCCTTCCAAGAGTCACGCAATCTGCTGGTCAGCCGCAAAGCCCACGCTGACGCGATTCCGGGCCTTGAGATCCTCGCAAATGACGTTCGTTGCACGCACGCCGCGGCGATCGCTCAAGTTGACCCTGAGCAGCTCTTCTACCTGCGCTCGCACGGCCTCGACGAGGCTGGGGCGCACCGACTCGTTGTTGAAGGCTTCCTCCATGCGCTAGTCGAGCGCTTCGAGGAGGGGCCGGTCCGTGAAGCGGTCTCCGCCGCGATCGACACTCGCCTGCAGCTAACCCTTGCCGCCTGACGCGCCACTGCTCGTCTTCTACGACGATCAGTGCGGCTACTGCCGTTGGTCTGTCGCGCAGCTGCTGCGCCTTGATCGCAACCGGCGGCTGCGCCTAATTGCGATTCAGTCGCCAGAAGGCGAGCGACTGCTGGCCGACGTTGCGCCCGAGCTGCGGTTGGCCAGCGCACACTTGATCGACGCGGATGGGCAGCTCTTCTCTGGCGGCGACGCGGCCGCGCCGATCGCCGCCGCGCTGCCTTCGCTTGCGCGCACGGCACCGCTGCTGCGGCGGCTTTCGCGGCCGGTAAATGTCAGCTACAACCTGATCGCTGCGAACCGCGAACGCGTTGGGCTGCTAGTCGGCAGCTCCAGCCGTGAGCGCGCCGACGGCGCGATCGCCGCCCATCAGGCGGCCTTCAACAGCGAAGCTCAGTAACCGAGTTCGTCGAGCACGGAGCCGCTCTTCTTAGCGGCTTTCTTCTGGTCGTCCTTGGAGCGGCGTTCGCGGCGATCCTCGTCGGTGACAAAGCGGATTGTCGCGCCCACCTTGCCGTCTTGGGCTGCTTTTAGCTGGTCGCGGCTGACGCGCTCGGAGCTGTTCTTTCGTTCCTTCTTCTTCTCGTCACGCTCGCGGTCTCGCTGCTTGGCGGCGCGCACGCGGCCGAGCCGCTGCGAGGCCTGCTCTTTATCGAGCGTGACAATCCAGAGGTCTTCAGCTGGGGCCATCGCGACGATCGTTGCTGCCATCGCCTTGTCGATGCGCCCGGCGCCTAGCGATCCGTTGGCGACGTTGCGTGCACGAGTGCGGTGATCGTCGTCGGCGGCGATCAGCGCCGAGATGTCCTGACGCTCCTTCGTCGCGAGTACCGCGAACGATGCACGGATCGCCTGCTGAGCACCGAACAGGTCGATCGTCGCCTTTGAAGCTGCACGCAGCTCTTCGATCGGGAGTTGGCCGCGCGTTTTCGGTAGCTGCGGTGGGCGCTTGCCGCGCGGTTTCCCCTTGCCCTTCGGCTTCTTGCCTTTCGGCTTCTCAGCGGCCTCCTGCGGCTGCTCTGTTG
>CAMDLG010000012.1 GCA_945901565.1 Bifidobacterium breve
GGCTGAGAGGCTGTATTTGCGAGCTTTATTGCCTCACGGAGCGTGCCAGCGCGCTGCGGTGAGAGGGGATCGCCAAGGCCGAATTTATTGGCCTCCTGCTCGCGCCTCAGGTGGTGCGCTACGGAGCGCAGCTCGCCGGTCAGTCCAATTTCACCAAAGGCGCATAGCGGCGTACTTCCGCTCGATTGCAGCGCCGTGCCGGCCGCAGCGCTGGCCACTGCGAGCGCAATCGCTAGGTCGGCGCCCGGCTCGTCAACCCTGACTCCGCCAACGACGTTGACGAATACGTCGGCGTTGGCTGTGGAAACCCCAGCATGGCGTGAGAGGACAGCCAGCACCAACGCAAGGCGAGTGCGGTCGACGCCGCTACAGAGGCGCCGCGGCGGGACGATCTCGCTAGGGCTAACTAGCGCCTGCACCTCGACCAGCAGCGGCCGTGAGCCTTCCATCGCCGCGAGGACGACGCTGCCTGGAGCCCGCGTGGCTTCACTGACGAAGCGCTCGCTGGCGTCGAGGACTTCAACCAGCCCCCCGTCGCGCATTTCAAAGACGCCAACGTCGTTCGTCGCTCCGAAGCGGTTCTTGATGGCGCGCAGCGTGCGATAGGTGCGCTCGCGCTCACCGTCGAACTGCAGCACGCAGTCGACTAGGTGCTCCAGCACTCGCGGCCCCGCGAGCGAGCCTTCCTTCGTCACGTGGCCGACCAGCATGATCGCTGTGCCGGTACGTTTCGCTAGCTCAATCAGCCGCGACGCCACTTCGCGCACCTGACCAACTGTGCCCGCAGCCCCTGACAAATCTGCGCAGGCCAGAGTTTGCACGGAGTCAACGACGCAGATGTCGGGGCGCGCCTCTTCGATCACAGCTAGCACGGCATCGAGGTCCGTCTCGGCGAGGACCGGCAGATCAAGCGCGCCAGGTGCTGCGCCGTCCTCGAGCCGCTCGGCGCGCAAGCGGATCTGGGCGGCAGACTCCTCGCCGGAGACATAGAGCGTGCTGCGACCCGAGGCTGCCATCAGCCCTAGCGCCATCGTGATCAGCGTTGACTTGCCGATACCGGGCGCGCCGCCGAGCAGGACCATCGAGCCGGGCACGATGCCACCGCCGAGCAGTCTGTCGAGCTCAGTGATGCCGGTCTCCATCCGCGGCGTGCTGTCACTAGCGAGCTCGCGCAGGACGACAGGGCCACTGGCGCCGCTTCTACTGGCAACCGTACGCTTGCCTGCCGCCCGTGAAGGGGCACGCTCCTCGGTCAGCGAGTTCCACTCCTCGCACTGAGGGCACTGGCCGTGCCACTTAGCCTCCTGATGACCACAGGAGGAGCAAACGAAGACTGATGCCGAACGAGCCACAGGCTCAGATTAGGCATCGGCGGGGACGGCTTCGTCCCCTTTAATCGCTACTGAGGTGCGCGTTCGCAGGCAGAAAACTCAGCCTCGCGGTGCGCTGCATCGCAGAACGGCTTGTTCTCCGAAAGACCACAACGGCAGAGAACTATCGGCCGCCCTTCGACGTCATAGCGATTGCCGTCAGCATCCTCGAGGATGAATGAACCGGTCACCTTGTATGGCCCGTGGTCGCGGACCTTGATCACTACCAGCTCGTCAGCTATGACGGCTCACCTTGGTCTGTGTCGGGCGCTTCGTCGTCAACCTGGTCGGAATCCTCGTCAGGGTCATCGCCCTGCTCCGCGGCGCCAACGGCGGCCGGGATCTTAAGCGGCTCGATCACCGTCAGAGTTACCTCTTCCTCTGAATCTTCCGGCGCCACTTCGACGAGCACGGTGCCACCAGGGGTCAGCTCTGAGCGCAGGACGAAGTCGGCAAGTGGATCTTCGATGTAGCGCTGGATTGCGCGGCGCAGCGGCCTTGCACCCATCGCAGGGTCCCAGCCCTTCTCGACCAGCAGATCTTTGGCGTCCTCGGTGAGCTCGAGCTGCAGTTCGCGCTCGGCGAGTGTTTCGCGGATCCGCACCAGCAGCAGCTCGACGATCGTCTTGATCTGATCCTTCTGCAGCTTGTGGAAGACGATCACATCGTCGATCCGGTTGAGGAACTCTGGGCGGAAGACCTTCTTCAGCTCGCCCATGATGCGGCCCTTCATGTCGTCGTAGCTGATGCCGGTCTCGTCCTCTGAGATTGCAAAGCCAAGCGGCGTGTTCTGAGCGATCTCTTGAGCCCCAATGTTGGAAGTCATGATCACGATTGCGTGGCGGAAGTCGACGGTGCGGCCCTGCGAGTCGGTGAGGCGTCCATCCTCGAGGATCTGCAAGAGGATGTTGAAGACATCCGGGTGCGCCTTCTCGATCTCGTCGAGCAGCAGAACGCAGTAAGGCTTGCGCCTGACGGCCTCGGTCAGCTGGCCACCCTCGTCGTAACCGATGTAGCCAGGAGGTGAGCCGACGAGCCGCGACACGGCGTGCTTCTCCATGTACTCCGACATGTCGATCCGCGTCATCGCGTCTTCGTCACCGAAGAGGAACTGGGCCAGCGTGCGCGCCAGCTCCGTCTTACCGACGCCCGATGGTCCGAGGAAGATGAATGAGCCGGTTGGCCGCTTGGGATCCTTGAGTCCAGCGCGTGAGCGGCGGATTGCCTTTGAGACGACCTCGACTGCAGCTTCCTGGCCGACGACGCGCTTGTGGAGCTCGTCTTCCATCCGCACGAGCTTGGCCGTTTCTGCTTCGGTCAGCTTGAAGACCGGGATGCCGGTCCACATTGAGACGATGTCAGCGATCTCTTCCTCGCCAATCTTTGGCCGTGGGCCTTCGCCCTCGCCGCTGCGCCACTCATCTTCGAGCTCGCGCTTCTTCTGCGTTAGCTGGCGCTCGTCGTCGCGCAGCGCTGCCGCCTTCTCAAACTCTTGATCTTCGATCGCGGTCTCTTTGTCGCGGCGCGTGCGCTCGATGTCTTCCTCGAGCTCGCGGTAGACAGGAGGAGCGGTCATCGTTTTAATCCGCATCCGCGAGGCAGCCTCATCGACAAGATCGATCGCCTTGTCGGGAAGCTGACGGTCCGCGATGTAACGGTCGGCTAGCTCGCAGGAGGCGCGCAGCGCCTCATCTGTGATCTCAACCTTGTGGTGCTCTTCGTAACGGTCACGCAGCCCTTCGAGGATTTGAACCGACTCCTCGATCGTTGGCTGGTCAACGACGATCTTCTGGAAGCGGCGCTCCAGTGCGCTGTCGCGCTCAAGGTACTTGCGGTACTCGTCGAGTGTCGTGGCGCCGATCGTCTGCAGCTCGCCGCGGGCCAGAGCTGGCTTCAGGATCGAGGCAGCGTCGATCGCACCTTCAGCGGCGCCGGCACCGACAAGGTTGTGGATCTCGTCGATGAAAAGAATGATGTCGCCGCGCTGAGTGATCTCTTTCATCACCTTCTTGAGGCGCTCCTCAAACTCGCCGCGGTACTTGGAACCAGCGACAAGGGCCGCCAAGTCGAGCGTGTAGATCTGCTTGTCGGCCAGCAGCGGCGGCACGTCAGAGTTGATGATCCGTTGCGCGAGCCCTTCGACGACGGCCGTCTTGCCGACGCCCGGTTCGCCGATCAGCACCGGGTTGTTCTTCGTGCGACGCGAAAGGATCTGCATGATCCGCTCAATCTCAGTTTCGCGGCCGACGACAGGATCAAGCTTGCCCTCCGAGGCGAGGCGCGTCAGGTTGCGACCGAACTGATCAAGCAACTTCGAAGACTTCTTGCCTTCGCTCGAACCAGCAGATGAGCTGCTGCCTTCGCTGGATCCGCCCTGACGGCGACCACCCGGGCCGGAGAGCATGCGGATCACTTCGTTGCGAATCTTGTCGGAATCGGCGTCGAAGTCGAGCAGGATGCGAGCAGCGACTCCTTCGTTCTCACGCACGAGGCCGAGCAGGATGTGCTCAGTGCCGATGTAGTTGTGACCAAGGCTCAGCGCCTCACGCAGGGCAAGCTCGAGGACCTTCTTGGCGCGCGGCGTAAATGGAATCTGCCCGGACGTGACCTCTTCGCCCGATCCAACGATGCGGACGACTTGGGCGCGGACGCGCTCGGTCGTGATGTCGAGGCTCTCGAGCACCCGTGCGGCGAGCCCTTCCTCTTCACGCAGCAAGCCGAGCAGGATGTGCTCGGTGCCGATGTAGTTGTGCTTCAGCGTTCGAGCCTCTTCCTGGGCGAGGACGACTACCTGGCGGGCGCGCTCTGTAAATCGCTCAAACATTCTTTGCGTGTCCTTCCTGGGAAGCGGGTTAAGTAGTCGGTTGAGTTGGAGGTCTAGATTCTGACGATGTTGGCTTGGGGTCGAAAAACTACCCGCTGCTCACCCTACTTACCGTCCCTGACGGCCAATTGGATGAAAGCGGTTGGAAGAAAAGCGGACATACCGCATTCTAACAGCGCACTTGCTACCTCGAGCCGGGCGCGAAGACGCTCAGTCGCGCATCGCGGGGAACAACACGACCTCACGAATTGAGTCGCGGCCGCTGATCATCATGACGAGCCGATCGATGCCAAGCCCGACACCCGCGGTCGGCGGCATGCCCTGCTCCAGCGCCTGAACAAAGAGCTCGTCGTAGGGCTGCGATTCGTCGTCACCTTGCTCGGCGAGGCGAACCTGATCATCAAAGCGACGGCGCTGCTCGTCGGGATCGTTTAGCTCGCTGAAGGCGTTGGCGAACTCCATCCCGCCGCAGAAAGCTTCGAAGCGCTCAACCAGCCCTGGCTGACTGCGGTGCGACTTAGCGAAGGGCGACAGCTCGACTGGATAGTCGATGATGAAGACCGGGTTGGTGATCTTCGGCTCGACGTACTTGCTGAGCAGGTCGTCGACGAGAGAAGGCCACGGGCGGTCCTCGACGTCGAGTGACACCTTGTCGCTGGCTTCGATCGCAGCGACAAGCGAATCACGGTCATTGTTCGCAGCGATGTCAATGCCGGTCTCATCCTTGATCGCTTGCGCGAGCGGAATCCGCGGCCACGGCCCAGAGAAGTCGTAAGGCCCGTCGTAGGCGATCGCCGCCGCAATCTCGACGACGACCTTCTCGACGCGGTCCATCGCGTCGCCGTAGTCGGCGTAGGCCTCGTACCACTCGACCATCGTGAACTCGGGGTTGTGCTTGGTCGAAAGCCCTTCGTTACGGAAGTCCTTGCCGAGCTCGTAAACGCGCTCTAAACCTCCGACGATGCAGCGCTTGAGGTACAGCTCGGTCGCGATACGCAAGTAGAGGTCACGATCGAGTGAGTTGTGGTGCGTGACGAATGGCCTGGCCAGCGCGCCGCCGTAGAGCGGCTGCAAGACCGGCGTCTCGACTTCGATGAAGCCATCGTCATCGAGTGAGCGCCGCAAGGTCGAAACGATCTTGGCGCGCATCGTAAATAGTTCACGCGCCTCCTCGTTGGCGATCAAATCGAGCTCACGACGCCGGTAGCGGGTTTCCACGTCTTGTAGTCCGTGGTGCTTATCGGGTGGCGGCCGCAGGCTCTTGGCGAGCAGCGTGAAGTCGCTGACCTTCAACGTCAGCTCGCCGCTGCGGCTGGCGAAGATTGAGCCGTCGATACCGACGATGTCACCGAGATCGAACTCAACTAGCTGCGCCATCGCCTCTTCGCCGAGAACATCGGCGCGGGCCTGCACCTGCATCCGGCCGCTGCGATCGACGATGTCGAGGAAGGCCATCTTGCCTTGACCACGGCGCGCGGCTAAGCGGCCGGCGATTCGGTAGACGTCGTCGCGCTCCTCGCCAGCAGCAAGATCCTGCCAAGGCGCCTGAACATCAGCGACCGCCGTCACGCCTGGAAAGTCGTGCGGAAATGGATCCACTCCCTGGGCGCGGATTCGTTCAAGCTTCGCGCGCCTCGCGGCGAGCAGATCATTTGCTTGGTCGCTCACTAGAGCGCCATTATGACGGGCGTTAGAGACCGACGTCGATCTTCGTGATCTTCAGCTTGCGCGCAGCACCCTTCGGCACCGGCACCGAGACCACCTCATTGCGCTTGCGGCCGATCAGCGCACGACCGACAGGCGACTCATTCGAAAGCATCATCGCGCCTGGATTTGCCTCGGCCGAGCCGACGATCACAAACTTCTGCGTCTTACCGGTCTTCTCGTCCTTGAGGTGAACCTCGCAGCCGATCTGAACGCTGTCCTTAGAGATCTTCTTCTTGTCGATCACCTGCGCGTCACGGAGGCGTTCCTCAAGCTGAGCAATCCGAGACTCGAGCATCGCCTGTTCATTCTTGGCGTCGTCGTACTCCGAGTTCTCGGTAATGTCACCGAATTCACGGGCCTGCTTGATGCGCTCCGCTACCTCGCGGCGGCGGTCAACGCGCATCGTCTCGAGATCCTTCTCGAGGCGTTTGAGACCTGCCGGTGTGAGCATCACGTCTTTAGGCATTTAGAGTCAGTTTCTTTAGCGGTTATTTTCGTCGCCAGCAGTGCCAGTTTGTCTGCGTGGGGGTGATCGAAGCGGGCAGTATAGCGAGCCGACTTAATGGCCAGCCGCGGCCGTTAATGGCCCCAGCTCAGCGAGCATCTCACGAACCTTGCCGATCGACTCGCTCTGCTGAAAAGCAACCAAAGTTGCCTTGTCAAGCTCGAGTTGATCGAGATACCACGGATAGAAGGTCCGCAGGTAGCGCGCCGCGCGCTCGTCGCCTAGATGCTCGACGGCGCGATCGATGATCCATTCCAGCTCGGCCAAGATCTCGGTCTGCGTCGGCGCCTCGTCGCGAAGACCGAGCAGATGTTCGAAGAGCCACGGGTTGCCAAGCCCGCCGCGCGCCAACATCACGGCCGCCGCGCCGGTCTGCTCGCGCGCCGCCAAAGTTGCGTCGTGATCGCTCATGCCGCCGGAGAGAATCACCGGCACCGGGAGCTGATCAACCAACTTTGCCGCTAACTCGTAGTCAGGCGAGCCTTTGTGATGAACCTGCGCCGAGCGCGGATGGAACGCGATCGCTGCAACGCCGGCCTCGTCGACCAACCTCAATGCCAACTGAAATCCGTCGGCCTCACCCTTCTTCTGGCCGGACCGCAGCTTCACGGTGACCGGCAGCCCGCTCCCCTCTGCCGCAGCTCGGGCAATCTCTACTGCAACCGCAGGGTCGGAGATCAGTGCCGCGCCAGCCCCATTCTTCATCACCTTGGGAACCGGGCAGCCCATGTTGAGGTCGATGATGTCTGCTCCTTGCTCGGCCGCCGTCGCGGCAGCAGAGCGCATCACTTCAGGATCCTGGCCGAATAGCTGGAATGCGATCGGCCCCGGGTACTCACGCTCGCTGTCATGGATCATCAGCAGATCACGCATCGTCTTTTCGTTGCGATGGTGGATCGCGAAGCTGGAGATCATCTCGCTAACCGTCAGGCCAGCGCCGTAGCGCTTGGCCTGGAGCCTCACGAACCAGTTACCGATCCCTGCCAGAGGTGCCAGCACGACGCGGTTGGGCACTTCAAGGCCAGCGATCGTGAACGGATCTGTTAGTGGCGGCGCATTCATCGCCGCAAGGTTAGCCGCAGCCGCCTCAGCTATTGCGCTCGAACAGAACCCGCAGCCCCTCGAGCGTCAGCAGATCATCGATCCGGTCGATCCGCTCGGTGAAGGGAACGATGTGGTGGGCAAGCCCGCCGGTGGCGATCGTCGCCGTCTCCTCGCCCATCTCTTCGAGCAGGCGACCGACGATCCCATCGACCATCGCGGCGAAGCCATAGATCACGCCGGAACGGATCGCCTCGATTGTCGATTTGCCGATCAGCTGACGTGGCGGCTCAAGGTCAACCTTCGGAAGCTTCGCGGCGCGGCTGGCTAGCGCGTCAACGGAGATCTCAACTCCGGGGCTAATGATGCCGCCGAGGTATTCACCCTGGGCCGAGACCGGGTCATAGGTGATCGCAGTCCCGAAGTCGACGACGATGCAGGCGCCTTTGACCTGCTCGTAGGCGGCAACCGCATTGACCAACCGATCTGCGCCGATCTCACGCGGGTTGTCGTAGCGCAGTGGCATGCCGGTCTTGAACCCAGGCCCGACAACCAACATCTCGTGACCTAAATAACGCTCCGTCATCTGCGACCACTGCGGCCCGAGCGCGGGCACCGTTGAGGAGACGATCGAGCTATCGATCTCGTCTAGTTCAACGCCGCGCAGCTCTACGAGGTTGCGAAGCGCAGCACCTAGCTCATCGGCGGTCGAGTCGCGAACAGTGGCGAAGCGCCAATGTTCAACGAGTTCGTCGCCGTTGTAGGTGCCGAAGTGAGTCTGGGTGTTCCCGACATCGACAACGAGCAGCATTGCTTGGCAGTTTAGGTTGCCGGCGGGAACTGCTGTGAAGCTTCGCCTGCAAGCGAATCTGGCTGCGCGTGCGTTAGCTGCTGGCGCTGCAGATAAGCGATCTCGCGATTCGTCTCGAGGATGCGGAAGACGGCCAAGATCAATTCAAGAACGATGCGGCCGTAAATGATCGACAGCAGAGCGACAATCGTGCCGCCAATCACCGTGATCAGTACGCCAGGTATCGAGCCAGCCATGATCGCCGAGACGATTGAAGCCACCAGGCTGACCCCAACGACGAAGATCCAAAGCATGTAAAGCCACTTGACGACACGGGTCGTTACGAGCCGACTGAAGCTGAAATCAAAGAGGGCTGAGAAGAAGTTGTTGCGCGACGTTGGGATTACAGGCGGGACGCTCATAGCCGCAACGGTAGCGACCTGCACGGATTGGCGACGCACGAACAGGTACTGTGGCCGAATTATGAAGATCAGACTTTTCATAGTTGGCGGCTCGCATCCCTGCGCAACAGTTGAGCGCGCACTCGAAATCAAAGGGCTGCCCTACTCGACGGTTGAGTTCCCGCCGCCGATGCACATGGGTGCGATGAAGCTTCTGTTTGGCTCGCGAACCGTTCCTGGCATCCAGATCGACGGTGAGAAGATCAGCGGATCACGCGCAATCCTCGCGAAGCTCGACCAGCTAGTGCCTGAGCCGCCGCTGCTGCCAGCCGACGCCGATAAGCACGCTGCTGTGATTGAAGCGGAAGCTTGGGGAGATGAGGTACTGCAGCCGCTCGTCCGCCGCGTTCTGTGGCCAAGCTTCAAGGCTCACCCCGAGGTGATGGCTAACTACTCAGAAGGTTCAAAACTGCCGCCAATCCCAATACCGGTGCTGAAGTTGATCGCGCCCGGCGTTACGACGCTCGAGATGCGCGCCAATCGTGCAAGCGATGCAACCTACGCCGATGACCTCCGCACATTGCCGATCCTGCTCGACAAGGTGGACGGCTGGATCGCCGCAGGCACGATCGGCGGCGAAGAGTTCAACGTTGCTGACTTGCAGATCGCGGCAAGTCTGAGACTGCTGATGACTTTCGCCGACCTCGCCCCGGTCTTTGACGGACGACCCTGCGCAGCCCTAACGCTGCGCTGCTTCCCCGATGCACCCGGGCACGCGCCGGTAGGCACGATCCCTGCGTCGTTACTTCCAAGCGCCGCTTAAGTAGCGGGTGGGCCAACCCCGTCCCGACGCTCAGCAAGAACGGAGAGCGCGATGCCGGCCGCAAAGAGGCCGATCACGATTGCCAGGCTGACCGGAGCCGAAGCTTTATAGACATCTTGGATCAGCAGCTTCAGCGCGACGACACCAAGCACAATTGCAACCGTCTGATTGAGGTAGCGAAAACGCTTGATCAAGTCCTCGACCAGAGAGAAGAGAGCGCGCAGGCCGAGCAGTGCGAACCCGTTTGCTGCCCAGATCACGAGCGGGTCCTCGGTGATCGCGAAGGCCGCGGGGATCGAATCGAGCGCGAAGGCAATGTCAGCGGCAACGACGCTGACCAGCGCTAACGCCAACGGCGTCAGCACGCGGCGGTCACCGACGACAGTTGAAAAGCGCGAGCCGCTGTAATCGCCGATTGGGTAAAACCTGCGAATCAACCGCACCAGCGGCGAGTGGTCGGGATCAACGTGATCGGCTGCGCCTTGGTACATCCTCCAAGCCAGCACCAGCAGCAACGCGCCGAGGATGTAGGTGACAATATGGAAGCGCTCTATCAGCTCGACGCCGACGACAATCGCCACGCCGCGCATCGCCAGCGCCAGGATGATGCCCCAGAAGAGCAGAATCCCCCGCTGCGCAGCGGGGACGGCGAAGTAACCGAATATCAGCAGGAAGACGACGAGGTTGTCGAGCGAGAGTGTGCGCTCGATCAGATAAACGGTGACGTAGTTGACGCCGTCGGCGGGGCTGGAGAGCAGGATCACTGGGATCGTCGCTAACAGTCCGACGATCAACCAGCCGATGCTCCAGATGATCGCCTCTTTGCGCGTAGGCTGGCGTCCGCGTGCAAACACAAGCAGGTCAATGAGCAGAAATCCGCCGACGATCAGAACGATCGCACCTATAGCCAGTGGATTGGCGCCGAGGGCCGCGAGCGGGGTATTGATCAGCATCGCTAGAGCTCAGTCTGACAGCCTCGGAGGGGTTACTGCGGTGGAACGGCAAGAGCGGCGCCTTCACGCCTGACGCCTTCATCGAAACCGAGCGCAACGAGCGCTTCTGAAAGCGGCGCTCCATCTGGCGCGCGAAGCTCAAAATCGAGCTCCAGTAAAGGGATCAGAACGAAGCGGCGTGAAGTTGTCTCGATGTGGGGCAGCGTTAGCCGCTCACTTTCGTAGACCAGATCGCCGAGCAGCAGTAGATCTACATCGATCGGCCTAGGACCGTGGCGAATGCCGCCTTCTAGGTCGCGTCCGAGCTCGGCCTCTATCGCCTTGCAGGCATCGAGCAGATCCTCAGGATCGAGCGCCGTGCTGACTTGTATGCAGGCGTTGAGAAATGAAGGCTGATCGAGCACCTCACCGACCGGATCGGTGTCGTAGGTCGATGAAGACGCTAAGACTGAGACACCGCGTGCGGGCAGCAGATCAACCGCAGCCTGGAGATTTTCGCGGCGGCCTCCGACGTTAGAACCGAGGCCGAGATAGCCAATCTGCGTTTCTCCCATGGCTACTTTGGTTCGACCAGAAGCGCCAGTTGGCGGCTCTGGGCGAGCAGCTTCCCGTCCGGTGCCCAGATCTCCCCGTCCTCCTCGACGAAGCCCTCAATCGCCGTGCTGCAGCGGAAGACGCCGAGGACCGACGCTGCGGGGTCAACTGCTAGCGCCGCGCCGGGATCGCGGAAGTGGATTGTGAGGTCAACCGTCGGCGCTCCGACCGGCTCCGTCAGACGCGTGAATACGGCCGGCAGCCAAGCGTCGCAGTAGAGCGCAAGCGCCGCCGAGTCGAGCTGCTGTGGCTCGTTGAGCCGCATCCAGCCGCCGCTAATTGCCTCGTCGGAACCACTAAACGGCATCGCTCCAAGGGCTGGGCGCATCTGTACCTGGTGGGCTATTGGCGGCATTTGCTCAACCACCGGGATTGGCTCGATCGACTCTGCAGCGGCAACTTTTGGCATCTGCGCCGTAAATGGGCGCCGATCCGAGAAGCTGCCAGCGAAGGCTCCTAACGCCAGCAGGCAGCACTTGCCGTCCTGTTCGAGCCGCGCGCTAAGCGTCGAGAGAGTGCGGCCGGAGCGCTC
Source organism: Bifidobacterium breve (assembly GCA_945901565.1). Classification (GTDB taxonomy): domain Bacteria; phylum Actinomycetota; class Thermoleophilia; order Solirubrobacterales; family Solirubrobacteraceae; genus F1-60-MAGs163. Next base: position 11,541 of record CAMDLG010000012.1, read on the forward strand.
GAGCTTTACCTCAAGCTGCATCGGACCAGCGACCGGCGGGCTTAAATAATGGAGCGTGATCGAACGCGCCTCGCGCCCGGGGTCACCGAGGTGAGCGGCCATCGCACGGATCATGATTGCCGCTAGGTAGCCGCCGTTGGGGCCGCGCGGAGCAGACCAGTTGACGTCGCAAACGGCGCTGAACCTACCGTCGCCAAGCGGCTCGACAGCGGTTGCAGATTCGAACGGCGTGCTCACCGGCCGGCCGCGCTGTGCCAGACCTCAACCGATACAGACTCGACCGCCAACGGAATTGGTGGTTCCGGCTTGGTTGCCTTAACCCAGACCTCGCGAGCCTCGAACTTTTCGAGCAGCTGGTTGGCGATCTCCGTGCAAAGCGCCTCGAGCGTGCGGTACGAGCGGCGCCCAGCAATTAGCGCGACAAATTCACAGACACTGCCGTAGTCGACGGTGTCCTCAACGCGGTCGGTGACGGTGGCGTCGCATGGCCCGACGTCGAAACGAAGATCAATTACCAGCCGCTGGCCGATCTCTTGCTCGGCGTCGCTGACGCCGTGATGCGTGTACAGCGACAGGCCGGTGACCTCGATACTGGTCGCGGCCGACTCGCTGCCATGCTCGTCGAATTCCTCGTCGAACTCTTCACCCTCTTCGTGCTCGTCGTCAGCGTCCATCGCGCGCAAACGTAGCAGCAGCAACCTTCAGAGCGTCAACGGTGGGCTTCACATCATGGACGCGGAAGGTCGACGCGCCGCGCTCGAAAGCCAATACATTCGCGGCAACTGTCGCCGCAACGCGCTGCTCTGGGCGCTCAGTGCCGGTTATCTCGCCAAGGAAGCGCTTGCGCGAAAGACCGATCACAACCGGGTATCCAAGCGCCACGATCGTTGGTAGCCCATTCAGCAGATCGAGATTGTGCTGGAGCGTCTTACCAAAGCCGATCCCTGGGTCTACGGAGATCTTCTGCGGGGCGATACCGGCAGCCAGTGCTGCCTCGACTCGCTCGCTTAGGAATTGGGCGACCTCGGCGACAACATCCTCGTAGTGAGGGTCCTCCTGCATCGTCTGCGGCGTGCCGAGCATGTGCATCAAGCAGCAATCGCTGCCTGAGTCGGCGACGAGCTCGGCGATCTGCGGCTCGATAGTGAAGCCACTGACGTCGTTGATGTACGTAGCTCCAGCCTCCAGCGCGGCCGAGGCGACCGCGAGCTTCGTCGTATCGACGCTGATCCTCGCCTTGGAGTTAGCGGCGGCGAGAGCTTCAATAACCGGGATTACTCGGCTCAGCTCCTCCTGCTCAGAGACCGGCTCGGCGCCGGGACGCGTTGACTCGCCGCCGACATCGATGATCAATGCCCCCTGATCGACCATCTCAAGGCTGTGCGCAATCGCCGCATCAACGCTGTCCAAGAGGCCGCCGTCGGAGAACGAGTCCGGCGTCACGTTGCAGACGCCCATCACCGTCCACTGGTCGCTCATCGATCGACCTGCGTGCGCGGCGACTTAGGCCGGTTCGGGCTTCTCAGGCAGATCGAGCCCGCGTGCTTCCAGCGCGCCGCCTGCCAAACCGGGGCGCGTTGACGGACGCGGCGCGTCGCGCTCGGCCTCTGTGGCGCCTTCAGGCGTGCCGTCGGTCGGCGGCGCCGGAGCGTCGTCGGGGCCGAATACGTCTTCCTCGCTCTTACCATCGAGCAGCGCAAGAAACTCATTCTTCTCGATCGTCTCACGCTTCAGCAGTATCCGCGAGGTTGTTTCGAGAACCTCGCGATGCTCGGTCAGCATGTCCTTCGCCCGCTGGTGAGCAGACTCGACAATCCGGCGGATCTCATCGTCAATCTCGCGCGCGATCTCGTCTGAATAATCGGGCTCAGAAGAAAATTCACGGCCAAGGAATGGCTGTCCCTGGTCACGACCGAAAACGCGCGGACCGAGCCGTTCGCTCATGCCAAAGCGCATCACCATCTGCTTTGCGGTAGCCGTGACCTTTTCGATGTCGTTTGAAGCGCCGGTCGTAATCTCCTCAAAGACGATCTCCTCAGCGGCGCGGCCACCGAGCGTCATCGCCATTGAATCGAGCAGTTCGGCGCGCGTCGTGAGGAAGCGGTCTTCCTGGGGCATCGAGATTGTGTAGCCGAGCGCCTGTCCACGACTGACGATCGAAATCTTGTGCACCGGGTCGGAGAACTCAAGGTAGTGGCCGACAATCGCGTGGCCCATCTCGTGGAAGGCAGTGACGAGACGCTCTTTGTCGCTCATCACGCGGGTCTTCTTCTCGGGGCCTGCGATGACGCGCATGATTCCCTCTTCAAGCTCTACCTGCGTTACTTCGCGCTTGCCGTGGCGGGCTGCCAGCAGCGCCGCTTCGTTGACGAGGTTCGCTAGGTCGGCGCCGGTGAAGCCTGGGGTCTGACCGGCCAGCGTGTCGGTGTCGATCTCCTTCGCGAGTGGCTTGCCACGGGTATGGACGTCGAGGATTCGAGCGCGGCCCTTGCGGTCCGGGCGGTCTACGACGATTTGGCGATCGAAACGGCCTGGGCGCAGCAACGCCGGGTCGAGGATGTCGGGGCGGTTGGTAGCGGCGATCAGGATCACGTTGTCGGTCATCGTGAAGCCGTCCATCTCGACCAGCAGCTGGTTTAGCGTCTGCTCGCGCTCATCGTGCCCGCCGCCCATGCCGGCGCCGCGATGGCGACCAACGGCGTCGATCTCGTCGACGAAGATGATGCAGGGCGAGTTCTGCTTGGCCTGCTCGAAAAGGTCGCGCACGCGGCTGGCACCAACGCCAACGAACATCTCAACGAAGTCGGACCCGGAGATCGAGAAGAACGGAACACCGGCTTCACCGGCGACGGCGCGGGCCAACAGCGTCTTGCCGGTACCCGGAGGTCCGAAGAGCAGCACTCCCTTGGGAATCCGAGCCCCGAGCGCCTGGAACTTCTTTGGGTTCTCGAGGAATTCCTTGATCTCGTGAAGTTCTTCGACCGCCTCGTCGACGCCCGCGACGTCACGGAAGGTGATCTTCGGCGAGTCGGCCGTCATTCGCTTGGCCCGCGACTTGCCGAACGACATCACCTTCGAGCCGCCGCCTTGCATCTGGTTCATCAGGAAGATCCAGAAACCGATGAAGATCAAGAACGGCAGGACATAGGTCAGCAGAGATAGCCAGCCATTGGTCTTGCGGCCCTGAATGTTGTAACCGCCGGAAAGCTTGCCTTGATCTTCAGCGCTCTGGAGCTGCGCTTCAAGCCTGTCGGAGCCAGCGTCGGTAAATCCTGTCTCGTACTCCTTGCCGCTGCGCGGCGTTACGACGACAGTGTTGTCCTTGGTCTTCAGGTCGACAGATTTAAGGTCGCCGCTGTTGAGCTGGGTAATGAACTCGCTGTAGGTCGGCGCCTTCACCTTCTGCCCACCGCTGATCAAGCGCTGCGCGAAGAACGCGAGCACGATCACGATCAGGATTGGGAAGGCTGCGCTCTTGAAAAAACGTCTCATTACGAGGTGTACGTTACTTCGGAGGCTGTTGGATTACGCCGGTGGGACAGATCCTTCAGGGTAACAGCCAATCGTCGTCGCGCTAACGGTCCTCGCTGAGCGCCAATGCGGCGACGTACGGGAGGTTGCGCCAGCGTTCTGCGTGATCGAGGCCGTAACCGATCGCAAAGCGGTTAGGGATCTCAAAACCGGTGTACTTGATTGGCACATCGGCCTTGCGGCGCTCTGGCTTGGTTAGCAGCGAGCAGACTTCCAGAGAGGCAGGATCGCGGGCCCCGAGATTGCGAAGTAGGTACTGCAATGTCAGCCCAGAATCAACGATGTCCTCAACGATCAGCACATTGCGCCCTTCAATCGGAGCGTCAAGATCTTTGAGGATCCTCACGACGCCGCTGGAGTCGGTCTTTGATCCGTAAGAAGCAACGGCCATGAAATCGAGTTCGCAGCCGACGGTGATCTGGCGCATCAAGTCAGCCAGAAAAAAGGTCGCGCCCTTCAGGACCCCGACCAACAGCAGATCACGGCCCTCGTAATCGGCGCTGATCTGTGCACCTAGGGCGCGAACGCGTTCCTTCAGTTGGTCGGGCTGCACGAGAATCTCGCCGATTGGTGGCTCTTCGCTCATCGCGCTGCAGCCTACCCTTCGACCGGCGGGAGCGAAGCGCGGCGCGGTGACCGCTCAAAACGGAGGACGCCGTGATCAACGACGGCGCGCGCGCCGCCGCCCACGTCTAGCGCCGCCGATCCTGCATTGGTGCGGCTCAGCGTGAGCAACTCATCGAGCCGTGAGGCGGCCTGCGGGCAGAAGGCACCGGTCGCCTCTTCGGCTAGACGCCGCGCGACTAGCCGAGCTACCGCCGCGGGCAGCGCAGCCAAGTGGTCGATGCTGATCCGGTCGTTGCCAGCTAAAGCCGTGTCAACAACGATCTCCAACACCTCAGCCTCGTCGCGCAGTAGCTCGGCGCTCTGCAGAATGTTTTCGTCTGTCGCCGGGTGAACGGTTCGCAGCGCCGGCAAGACCTGACCACGGATTCGGCCACGCGCATAGGCGGCTGTCTCGTTGCTGACATCTTCACGCCACTCAAGACCCCGGCCGAGGCACCACTGAGCCGTCTCGTCGCGCGTGAAGCGAGCCCGCAGGAGCGGCCGGATCAACCGCCCGCGCTGATCGGGCATACCAACTAGAGAGCGCCGCCCCGGCGACGCGGCGAGCCGGTAGAGCACCGTCTCTACCTGATCGCTAGCGGTGTGACCGGCCGCCAAGCTGGCATCGGTCGCGTCGGCGATCTGTGCGCCAAGGCCGTAGCGCAGGTCACGCGCCCAGGCCTGCAGATTGCCTTGACGCGGCGCCGACGCGCGCTCCACCTGAAGCTCAACTCCTAACCGCTGGCAGAGCTCGGCGCAGTATTTCTCGTCGTCGATCGCGGCGTCACGCAGGCCGTAATTAACGTGCAGTGCACTGACCGACTGCTCGCCGCACAGCAGTACCGCAATGTCGAGCAAGGCGACAGAATCCTGCCCGCCTGAGAGCAATACGACGACGCGTTGCCGCGGCTCTAGCAGCGCTCCAGCGCGAACCCGCTCCAAGAGCGCCTCCGTCTGTTCGTCGCTCACTGGCTTGCCTCGTCGGCGAGGCTGGCGAGGAAAAGCTCGGTTGCAGTCGAGAAGCCCTTTAGCTGAACCTCACCGATCGGTTCGAATTCAAGGTGGCGGCCCGACATCTCGACTAGCGGCCAAGTGACGATCACCTCGCCTGCGGCTGCGCGCGCTGCGACGCGAGCGGCAAGATTGACCTCGCGCCCAAAGTAATCACCATCTCGAAAAACGACGTTGCCGCAGTGAACCCCGATCCGCGGCAGCGGCCGCTCGTTGTTGAGCATCTGAAACCCGACAGCCCAGTCGGTCAGCGACCCAGCATCAGACGAGATGATCATCACTTCGTCACCGATCGTCTTCAGGATCCGCGCATCATCGGGGAGCGTCTGGTTGACGTTGGCAACGAAGCGCTCGACGATTCCGGCAGCTTCTTCGTCACCGACCTCCTCAGTCAACTGCGTGTAGCCAGCAAGGTCGGCAAAAGCGATGGCCACGCGAACCTGCCCAATCTCGCTGGCGCCGGCGTCATCTTCCATGTGCCCGACGATGTCTTGCTCCACGAAATGGTTGAGGAAGCGGCGGTGTAGATGGTCGATGACGGGCGAGAAAAGCGGTAGAAGCTGCGCCGTGATCACGTTCATCTGCTGTTCAATCTTTTCGCTCGGAACGCCGTCACGGATCAACGGTTCGTGAACGTGCAGGTGAACTAGCCGCACCTCTGCGTCGGCGATCTTTGAGACGGCTTGACCGTAGACGCGAACCGTCTGCAGCAACGCATCGCGCGGGAAGCCGGACTCAATTGCGGTCGAAAAGAAGCCGAACATTTCAACGTCGTCGGCTCCGAGATCGTCGAGCGCCGCTGCCGGCAGGCCGATCGCTGCGATCAGCTCCTCGATAACAGCCGGCTTCAGACCGCTCTGCTCTGCCGCCTCGGCCAGCGAATACCGCTCGCCAACGACTTCGCCAACTAGCTCGTCGCTGTAACCGACGAGGCGGCCTTCCTCGGTGGCCTGCTGGATTTGCTCAATCGAGTAACCGCGCTCGCGCAGCTTCAGCAGAGCGCGCGCCTGCGCGATCGCACTGGGCCCCCAGCCCCCGGTCGTGTCGTTCTTTGTGAAGAGGCCAAGCGAAGCCCAGCGGCGCAGAGTGGAGGGCGAAACCCCAACCCGCTCTGCAGCGTCGCTGGCTGTTAACCGATCGTCATCGGTTGACGCGCTTGTCTGATCATCATCGGGGCGCATAGTGCAGCCACCAGCGCGCTTCCTAGACGACGAGCTGCGGGTAGTCGGCTTCGAGCATCTCGCGGTAGAGGCCGTAGATCGGCTTCGTGATCGGAATCAATGCCAACGCCGACTTCACGTCGCCGCCGGCCTTGATCCGTCGCCGCGCGATAGCCACCGGCACGTTCTCCTTGCCTTGGAAGTAGCGGTTGGCAACCTCCGAGCTCATTGTCAAACGAACTTTCGGCTCCCAGTCGATCTCATCGCTCCACTCCCAGTGCAGGTTGCCACCTTCGCCTTCACGCGCCGCTCGGGCGTTGACAACAAGGTCCAAGTCATCGAACTCAAAGCGCTGCGGAACATCGGCCTCGCGGAGCTGCGGGCCCATCGCGGGGTCCTCGCTCATCAGCGTCATCACACCATCGATTACGGCGCGAAACTGCTCAGTTGAGGTGAACTCCGGCGCCATTAGCTCGCTGACTTGCGCGGCGCTGCCTTCTTGCGCGGCGCTGCCTTCTTGCGCGGCGCTGCCGCAGGCTTCTTCGCTGCGGCGCGGCGCGTCGCAGCTGGCGTTGCGCGCTCCATCGCTGCTAACCGCCGCTCGATCACTGCGAGCCGCTCTTCAAGCCGCTTCAGATCCTCGCTTGTGGCCGGCAGTACATCTTCGACAACGTCGCGAACCCGCTGAGCTGCTGCCGACAACTCGTCGGCAATCTCTTGGGCGCGGTCCGGACGCAGCTGAGCGCCGGCTGTCTGAAACGCCTGATCGACCGCCGAGCGAACCTGATCGCTGCGTGATCCACGCTTCTTGTTCTTACTTTTTGAAGACTTCTTCTGATCTTTGGCCATCGCTTCACAATACTCTCGCTTGCGAATGCCTGCTCAGCCGCGCCATGTCCACCCGACCGCTCCGCTTGCGCCGCGGGCGCTACTTACCGGCGACCCGGGACGGGCGCTCACGCTCGCGCAGCTGTTGATTCGCGAGCCAAAAATGTTCAATCACAACCGCGGCCTCTGGGGATACAGCGGCCCGGCAAGCGATGGCGAGCTGCTGACGATCATGTCGCACGGGATCGGCGGGCCTAGCGCCGCGATCGTGCTGGAAGAGCTCTGCGACCTGGGCCTCGAGCGGGCCGTGCGAATTGGTTCCTGCGGTGCGCTCAGCCCGGAACTGAAGCTAGGTGATCTGGTCTGCGCAAGCGAAGTGATCGGAGCCGACGGAACAAGCAAGGCGCTAGTTGGAGAAAGCAAACTGACACCAGATCTACAGTTGACGGCGCTGCTCACGGAGGCCGCAGATCACGCTGGGCCGATCGTCAGCGCCGATCTCTTCTATGAGCGTGGCGAGCAGCGCGTTGAATCATGGAGAGGGCTCGGCGCAATAGCGGTCGAGATGGAAGCCGCCGCGCTGCTAGCCGTCGCGCAGCTGCGGTCGGTGCAGATCGCAGTAATGCTGATCGTCAGCGACGCCTCGGCGGGCGCCGGAGAACGGCTCGAAGGAATCGCTTTGGAACGTGCAACTGAGCGGCTCGGGCAGGCCGGATCAGCGGCGCTACTTGCCGAGTAGAGCGCCGCTCAGCTGCTCTGCGATGCTGGCAGCGATGCCTCGATCGCCGCGAGCCGCTGGTCGATCGATGCCAGCGTCTCTTCCAGAGAAAGTTGAACGTTCTTCGAAAGGCGCTCGTCGAGGCGGTCCACGGAATCCTCAATCCCTTCGAGGCGTTGCGCGACCGAGCGAACCCGGCGTGTCAGCCGCTCGAGATCAGCGGCCGAAGGAAGATTCAGCGCTCCCATCGCAACCTCTTGCGCCTGCGATGCGCGTTCACGAGCCTCAAACGCACGGGCTAAGGCGCTGCTAATGACAGGGTTCTCAAGCAGCTCCTGTGCTACGCGGCCGATCGCGTCTTCGCCGCCTTTGGTCAAACGATCCCTAATTCCATCGGCACTTTGATCGGTCATCTCTGCCCTTCTCTTTGCTGGTCTGTACACCCACGGTACTAGGGCGCGCACCGATGCCGCGGGCCGCGTGGTGGTAGCTTCGCAGCCTTCTGTCTGCTCTAAACCACTTCCGATTCGTCCAGATAGAGGCGCCGTGGCCGCTTGGGCCTGCCGACGGCCGCTACGTCGTTCGCGGCCACGCCGGCGAGCCAACGCACGTGCTGGTGCTGAAGACGCTCGGCGCCGTTCAGCGCCGACGCCGCGCGAGGCCACGCCGAGCTGCGCCGACGCCCGAGCCGACAGCGCTGAGCGTTGGTCGCGCAACGCTGATCTACGCAAAGCCTCTCCAGGTTGAACCCGAGCAGTGGCTGAAGTCGGTCGACGTCGAGGAGGAGCTGCTGACCGGGCTGGCTGTGATTAACCGCGTGCTGCAGGTTCAGCGGATCGTCGCCGCCGACCCTGCGGCCCACGGCGTGACGGCCTCCCAGGCAGTCGTAATGCGAGTCGGCACAGGACTCGGTGAGCAGGTTGCTGATGGCCGCTGGGAGTCAGCGCTGGAGCTCTCTACCGCCACGCCACGGCAGCGGCGTGAGGCGATCCTCAGCCCGCAGGAGCGCCTCGCCGCCGTGCTAAGCGGACGCGATGTGATTCTCGCCTGCGAGGAATTGACTTTGCGTGCCCGCTCCGACATCGAGGCTGGGCGCTGGCGCGAGGCGGCGTTTCAACTCGACAGCGCGCTGCGCTGCTCTGTCGCTGAACTGACCGCTTGGGCCGGTCAGGGTGACATCGATGAACGGATCAGCGAACTTCAGGCGGCCACTGCGAAGCTTGCAGAGTCTGCCCAGACTGCGCTGCTTGGGGGTCTCAGCGATCAGCAGGTCGCTGCGATGACACAGACCCTTGAGCGCCTCGAGGCAGCGCTGCGCGCCCGCGCCGCAATAGCCCGTTTTTAGATCTCGCGCTGCTCAAGCTCAGCAGCAAATGCAGCAAGCGTGCGTCGCAGCGACTCGGCCTCGGCGCGGCGAATGAAGAGCCAATCGCTGATCATGCGAAAGGGGCTGTTACCGCGAAGCGTGTAGTCCAGTTCCAGCGCGATCGTCAGGCTTGATCCAGTGGCGCTGAACTGCACGCTCTGCTGGGCCTGAATCGCATCGTCTTCAACCTCCAACCGCTGGCCCGAACCAGGCCTGTAGTCGATGACCGTCTCGGTGACCGTGCCGCGGCCGGCTGGCCCGCTGCGCCAAACAGTTATTGAGCCAACCTGCGGCGGCTGACCATCGACGCTGACGACAGACCGCAGCCCATCGATAAAGAGTGGCCAGCTGTCCTGGTCGTACCAAAGCGCCTCGGCCTCGGCGACCGTTAGAGCATCGATCGTAATCTCAGCGCGGGCCGTGCTCACTGCAGTTCGCGGCGCAGCAGCTCAAGCGCTGAGGCAACCTCGCCGAGCCGCGGGATTAGAACCGCCGCGAGCCGTTCCCGCTCGACCTCGCCTGCCTCCGTGATTGCGTAGAAGCGCCGCGAGCGGCGCTCTGGATGCTCCCACTCGCCGGTCACGAAGAGCTGCTCTTCGAGGGTTCGCAGCAGCGGGTACATCGTATTCGGGTTAACGCTGATCAGCCCGCCCGTCGAGATGCTGATTCCTTCAATCAGCGCATTTCCATAGGACGGGCCTGAGGACAGCAGGTGGAGCACTAGCAGTGGCAGTAATCCAGCGCGCCGCAGCTCGCCAACCAGCGGATCGGAGGCGCCAGGGCCGGCGCCGGCGCCAGCCGCCCCCCTAGCCGCCACCAGCGGAACCGCGGCAGCAACTGCCTCATCGGTTGGGCGTATCGACACGTTCGTCAGTATGACGGCCGCGCCACTAGGACGCCCGCTAGCGGTCAAGCAGGTCGTCGAGTGAACGCTGCTCCGGGTTAACCGCGCGAGCAGCCGCGGCCCGTGGCCGACCAGCCTTGCCCCAATGCTCGACTACATCGCGCGCGGTCACGTGGCGCTGGGTGAAGCCGCGTTCGATTGGCTCAATCTGAAGTCCGGAGGGGTCGCTGCCCCGAACCAGTGCGTGGAAGACGCGGCCACGAATTGATACGCGCACAAGGTCGCCGGGTTGGATCGCATCGAGTCGCACGACTGCGCATCATTGCGCATCTGAGCAGCGCGCTCAGGCGATGAAGAACGAGAAGGCGATGATTACGTAGACGGCAAGCAGCTGGAGCCCCTCAAACCAATTCGAGCGGCCGTCCTGCGTTACCTGTCCTGCGATCAACGCCGAGAGCACCAATGCCGCCAGTTCGTAGCCGTTGAAGACCAGTGCCATTGGGTGCGGGCCCATCAGGTGCGACGCAAGGATCAACACCGGCGCCACAAAAAGCGCGATCTGAGCGCTCGATCCGATCGAGATGTTGACTGCGAGGTCCATCTGATCCTTGCGCGCAGCCAAAACCGCAACCCAGTGCTCAGCAGCGTTGCCGACAATCGCGACGATGATCGCCCCGATGAAGAATTCGCTGATACCGAAGCGCTGCGCGGTCTCCTCAATCGAACCGACGAGGATCTCTGACATCCCGGCAACAGCGATGCCGGCAATCGCCAAAGCGATAACCGACTTGCGGACGCTCCAAGATTCGCTGATCGCGGCAGTGTCGGCAGGCTCGGGGTTAAAGATCCGCTTGTGCGTCCGCAGCGAGAAGATCAGCCCGCCGGCGTATGCCGCGAGCATCACGGCGGCGACAACAATCGAGAGCGTTTCGACTGTTGACCCATAGTCGATTATCACCGCGTTGGGGTCTGGTAGGCCGCCGCCGCTGACCAGCTCGTAGACGGCTGGCATGACGATTGCCACAAGCGCGAGGAAGAGCATCGAGGTCTGTGCGCTGGCGGCGCGGGCGCTGAACTTCTGCTCATCACGGCCGAGCCCACCGAAGAACATCGACGCGCCAAGCACCAGCAAGACGTTGCCGATGATTGAACCGGCGATCGACGCCTTCACTACCTCCTGGAGCCCAGCGTTAAGTGCGATCAAGGCGATGATCAGTTCCGGCGCGTTGCCGAAGGTGACATTCAGCAGTCCACCGATGCCCGGGCCCGAACGAGCCGCCAGCTCCTCCGTTGCGCGGCCCATCAGCGCCGCCGTCGGGATCACGCCGAGCGCCGCTGTGAAGAAGATCAAGGTCGCGCTGGCTCCGGCGTACTGAAGAACTATCGCCGCCGGTATGAAGATCACGAGCAATACCGGCCACCCTGCTGCGGCGAGTAGGCGCGCAAAAACTGAACGTTGATCTGACTGTGTGCTCGCCATCGGGGCAGAGCATACGCACCTCGACTGTCGTCCCCGCGAAGCCAGCCTCGCTTGATACCGCCCCGAACCACCTATGCAACAGCAACTGCGACCGCAGCGAACAAAGCCCCGTAGCATCGTTGGCTTGCGCCGATCGCTTATTTTCTGCGTCGCGTCGGTGCTCGTCTTTGTCGCCTTCTTCGGCGCGGCGAGTGCCAATGCCTCATCGATTCTGATCCTTGACGGGAACGGGCAGCTGACGCTGCGCGATGATCCCCTTATCCCAGCAGGCGCTGCCAGCGAACTCCCGCCGCTGCAGCTTGGCGCCAGCGTTGGCGCGTCTATCGCCGCTGAGCCGAGGGCCGAGACGGCTTCATCACGCGACCTAAACACTGCAGGGGCGCGGCTAGCACGCACTGGTGCGATCAGCGCGGCGAGCCAAAGTTCCTACCGCGATGCAATGAACAGCGCCAAAAATGCCGCAAGACGGCTGACCGGCACGCGCCGCAGTGAGCTGCGCGCAGTGATCGCAAACTTCAACCGGATGGCCCGCAGCGGCCTAGTCACTTCGTCACGGCTGGCGTCGCTGACGGAAACGCTGCGTCGCAATGCCCAGTGGTGGACCAGTGGTTCGCTGCTCAGCTACGGGCAGCGCGTTGGCTTCAAGGGCAGCGAGCTGGTCTGGCAGTCATACCCGGGTCAAGGCCTTCAGATTCAGTGGCTTGGAACCTTCGGCCACATGAACGCGCTGTGGACCGTAAAAAGCCAAGCGCGTGAACTCGGTGACCTCGCCGATGAGGTTGATCGCCTATCGGTTAAGCGCGCCAACGGTGTTGCCTGGGAGTACCTATTCCAGTTCGGCGGCGGCAAACCGCC
>CAMDLG010000013.1 GCA_945901565.1 Bifidobacterium breve
GCGGTCTCGCCTGATGCCTTCTTGATCTTCTCTTTGGCGTACTTGCCGATTCCGTCGAGCGTCATGCCGCGGTAGACCGGAGCACCGATCTTGGACGGAACCTTCGCGAACTTCATCGTGTTGTTTGGGTCTGCCCAGATCGCTTTGCCGAGGTCCTTGCCGACCTTCGTGCGGTTGATGTCAAAAGCGCAGGTGAATTCGATGTCGCTTACGTGGTAGCCACCGAGGTCGGTGTGCATCAGGCCTGGGACCTCTTTGTTCGGGTCGGCCTTGCGGTAATGCTCGACCCCCTGAACGAAGGCACTGGCGCAGTTACCTACACCAACAATTGCCACGCGGACCTTGTCGCTCTGGTAGCGGGGCCGGCTCTTGGCTGCCGGCTTCTTCGATGCTGTGCGTGCTGGGCTGGGGCTCACGTGATTCCTTTTCGTTGTTCTGACTTGGGGAGTAACCCCGCAGGAACCTTACCGTTACAGGGCGGCTTAGTCTTCTGGCTGGCCGACGGCGCTGAGCAGCTTGCCGCGGACATGGAAGACGCGCTGGAGCGTCGTGATGATTCCGATCACTGCCAGCAGCGTTACGGCTGGCGCTAGGAGTGAGAAGTCGCCCAGCCCAAGACCGTTAGCGAACAGCAGGCCGACCGAAAGGATTACTACCCGCGTTGCGCGGCTGCCGATCCCGACTTTGCACTCAACTCCGAGCGCTTCGGCGCGGGCGCGCGTGTAACTGACCATTACTGAAGCGAGGATTGCGATCGCGCAGATCGCGGCCTCCGCGCCCTTGCCCTGCTCGGCGAAGTAGTAGGCCACAGCAGCTAGCACGACCCCCTCCTCAACACGGTCGAGCGTTGAGTCAAGGAAGGCGCCGAATGGCGAGCCCTTGCCCGACATCCGCGAATATCTACCGTCGAGCATGTCGCAGACCGAACCGATGATGTAGGCGATCCCTCCAAGGACGAAGAGGTCGTTCAAGAGCAGTCCGGCCGAAACTAGACAGAGCGCAAAGCCGGTCAGCGAGATTGCGTTCGGCGTTAGCCGCGATTCGATCAGCGCGTCGCGCATCGCTTCGCGGCGTTCACCAGGCACTCGGCTTGCCATCAGTTGTCACCTGCCGATGAGCAGAACGAAGTTTGCTCAGCCATCTTCTTAACGTCAAAGCGCGCAGCGATCCTCAGCCTCCCAGGTCTCACCGGGGTTACCTCCGTCCAGCCACCTCGAGCCCTCGCCAAGCAGGCAGACCCCTCGGTGACTGTGAAGTAGCTCGTCCAACGCACGCGCACGATCATAGGCGCGGCGCGGTGCGCTTGTAGTGTGAAGTTGTCGCGCCCCAGCGCTACTAGGTCGCCAGGCCCGTCCACAAGTGGCTCGTGGTCGGTCACTTCGTAGACCTTCCAGTGGGCGCTGCTCCAGAGTGGCTTCAGCCAACTTGGGTTGGCTGCGATGACGGCCAGCTCGCGCTTGCTTGAGGGGTCGGGCGCGGCGTCCGGTACAGCGATATAGCGAACCGCGTTGCGGTCCAGCCAGCGGCGGTATTCGCTAGCGCTAAACGGGCGGTTCTTGCGGTAGAAGAGTGCGCCGTACTTGGTGTCGAGCTGGGTTGACCAACCGCGCGCCATCGTTATGTGCGGTGCCAAGTAGGCGGCCTCCCAGTGGGCCCGGGTGAAAGGCACTTCGACCCTGAACGGCCGGTCGCCGCGCGTCTTGAAGTAATCAATTACCGGCTGGTGGTAAACGGCCGCCGTCGATGGGTCGACCGCCCCTTTAGCGGTCTCGCGCAGCGGCCCGAGTAGCTGCCAGCAGGCCACTGCTGCGGCGATCATCACGACAACGCGGAGGTGCTTGATCGGGGTTGGCCGGCTCAAGATCAGCGCCAGAATCAGTGGTCCGGCGCAGAGCACGCCGAGCCGGGCAACGTTCTCGCCAAGCGGCGAGGGGACCAGCGAAGCGAGGATGCATACCGGCGCGTAGAGCCAAGCACCAATCTGCAGCGACCTCCGCGTAGGGCCGGCCAGTAGGGCTACAGCGATCGTCGCGGCAACTGGGATAATCGTGCTCGTTATCGGGTATGGCTGGACTCCCCCTTCTGGGAAGCCAAGAGCCATCGCTAGGACTGTCACGCTGGCCGCTGCAGCCGTCGCTGCTGCGGCTCGTGAGCGCTGGGCAACCGTCACCGCGAACGCCGCCAACACGACGAAGGCGCCGGCCACTGGGCTCGCCGCCGCGCAGGCGACGGCGCCGATGATCGCGAGCGCGGTCTTTTTACGGTCGAGGGCGAGCAGACAGGCAAGCCCGAAGCTGACTCCGAGCGCGAACGTGATCCGCCCGATCATCAGGTCGCCAACCGCGGCAAGCGCAAACCAGACCGTCGCCCAGCGCGCCGCGCGCGGCGGGAAGTGCGCCCCCATCAGTCGCTCGAAGAGAACCGCTGAGGCGGTTATCGCGATTGCGCCGAGTAGCCGTGGTCCGATCAGTGCCGCGATCGGTGGGAAGAGCAGGCTGTACCCGGGAAGGTTGTGCCCGCCGTACCAAGATGAATCCCAGACGGCAAACCCTTCATTACGAAAGAGCGTGGCTCTGAAGACCTGCGCGGCGAGGTCCGGTGTTGGTGGGGCGAGTAGCAGCCAGAGGGCTGCGAGCACCGCGGCCAATATCCAGATTGGCACTACGGCGCGTTCGCGGGCGAGCGCCGTGCTCATAGCCAAATCATACCTGCGCGAAGCGGCCTTTCGGTGATCGTTTGTTACTAACCGTTGAAGAAACCAGCTACTCGCTCGATCAGGTCTGGTCGATCAAACCAAGGCCAGTGGCCAGCGTCCGGAAGGTGGAGCACTTCACTTGGCCCTCCGAGCGCCGCCGCGTAGTCATCTGCAAAGCGGCCGCCGATGTATGGGTCCTGATCCCCCCAGATAATTAGTGAGGGGCAGGTTATTGCTCCAAGGTTTGCGCCGAGCGCCTCTAGCTTTGCTTCGGGACTGGTGCGGTAAAGCTCGAGGATTGCGCGCTGCGTGCCCTGATCAAAGTGTGCATCGACCGATTCGAGGAATTGATCGGGCAGCGGCCCAGGTGTGACGTTCGCCTCGCGTGAGAGCTGCTTCGAGACGTAGCGGTTGGTAGATCCCATTATTAGTTCGCCAAGCACGCGGGTCCGCCAAGCGCGCGCAAGGCGGTGCCATCGGTAGCCCGCCAGCAGCGGCACAGCATTGATGATTACGAGCCGCTCGACCTTCTCTGGAAAGCGCTGTGCCCAGCTGAGTCCGACAGAGCCCCAGTCGTGCACGAGTAGCTGGACCTTGTCGAGTTCGTTGAAGTCACAGAACCATTCGATGAATCTGTCGTAACCCTCGACCGTATAGTCGCGGCCGCCGCGCTTTGAGCTGCGGCCAAATCCTGGGAGGTCGGGTGCAAAGCCGCCGGTTAATTCCAAGAAGGCGGTCCAGTCGTCGCTATTGCTCGGCACTCCATGCAGGTAGAGCGGTGGGGTGCCCTCGCATGGAGCGCTGCGCCAGAAGATCGGCTGATCGTCAATTATTTCGGTCTGCTCTGTCGGTGCGGGCATTGCTGCCAGCACGATACCGTCAGCCCGATGGCCTCTGGCGTCAAGACCGTTCCTCGCAAGGATTGGAAGCGACCGAGCGCGCGCCGCGTCGCGTCGGTCCGCGAGCGCCTGCGCAGGCTATACGGAGTTCCCGTTATCGCTCCTCACGGCGATCCGCTCGGTGAGTTGATCCTGACAGTGCTCTCGCAGTCGACTAACGACCGCAACCGTGACGTTGCCTTCCTTCGCCTGCGCAAGCGCTTTGCAAGCTGGGAGGAGGTGCGGGCAGCGCCTGTTGATCAGATAGAGGAGGCAATCCGCCCTGGCGGCATCTCGAAGGTCAAGTCGAAGCGAATCCACGACATCCTCGAGGCGATCGGAGACCCCCTCGATCTTGAATGGATGCGCGAAGCGCCGCTCGAGCAGTCGCAGCAGTATCTCTGCGCCTTACCCGGCGTGGGCCGCAAGACAGCGGCCTGTGTGCTCTGTTTCTCGTTTGGGCTGCCCGATGTTCCGGTCGATACCCACGTGTCACGCGTCGCTACGCGCCTCGGTCTGCTGCGGCCGGGGGCGCCGTTTGAGGAACTGCATGACGAGATGACTGCCTTGACGCCGCCCGATGCAGCGCTCGAATTCCACATGAATCTGCTGCGCCACGGGCGCCGAACCTGCCACGCCCGCTCGCCTCAGTGCGCAACCTGCGGCCTGCGGCGGCTCTGCCCAGGGAAGCTTCATTAATACGATCTCGACTGCCCTTCAAAGATCTGCTACACTACCACTAAGATTTTGTGGCGAGATGCCCTAAGGTTTGGGTGCTACGCCAGTAAACGACGGCCATTATGGCCTCAATAGAAGAAGGAGCAGCATAAGAAAATGGGCAAGATCATCGGAATTGACCTCGGTACCACCAACTCCTGCATGTCGGTTCTTGAAGGCGGCGAACCGACCGTCATTGAAAACTCCGAAGGCGGTCGCACGACCCCTTCCGTCGTCGCATTCACGGATGCCGGCGAGCGCCTCGTTGGCACCGTCGCCAAGCGTCAGGCTGTAACCAACCCGACAAACACCGTCTTCTCAATTAAGCGCTTCATGGGGCGTAAAGAGGCCGAGGTCAAAGAAGAAGAGTCGATGGTCCCCTACAAGGTGATCTCCGGCCCTAACGGCGACGCACGCGTTGAAGCGGCCGGCGACGAGTACAGCCCGCCGGAGATCAGCGCGATGATCCTTGGCAAGCTGAAGGCCGACGCTGAGGCTTACCTCGGCGAGCCGGTTGACGGCGCAGTGATCACCGTTCCTGCCTACTTCAACGACGACCAGCGCCAGGCGACGAAGGATGCCGGCAAGGTTGCCGGCCTCGACGTCAAGCGGATTATCAACGAGCCGACCGCGGCTTCGCTGGCATATGGCCTCGACAAGGAAGAGGACCAGACGATCCTCGTCTTCGACCTCGGCGGCGGCACATTCGACGTCTCCGTACTTGAGATCGGCGACGGCGTCTTCGAAGTGAAGTCAACCGCCGGTGACAACCACCTCGGCGGCGACAACTTCGACAAAGCGATCGTTGACTGGCTCGCTTCAGAGTTCAAGAAGGAGCAGGCGATCGACTTGCAGGCCGACCCGATGGCACTTCAGCGTCTCTACGAGGCCGCCGAGAAAGCCAAGATTGAGCTTTCGACGGCGCAGGAGACGCAGATCAACCTGCCGTTCATCACGGCCGACGCCAACGGTCCCAAGCACCTCGACACGCGACTGACTCGCTCCAAGCTCTCAGAGCTAACCGGCGACCTGATCGACCGCGTCGTAGCGCCGGTCCGTCAAGCACTCGATGACGCCAAGGACAAGGGCGCCAGCGAGGTTGATCACGTTGTTCTCGTCGGCGGCATGACGCGCATGCCAGCCGTTCAGGAAAAGGTCAAGGAGCTGACCGGCAAGGATCCTCATCGCGGCGTCAACCCCGATGAGGTTGTTGCGATCGGCGCTGGCATTCAGGCCGGCGTCCTGGCAGGCGACGTCAAGGACGTCCTGCTGCTCGACGTAACGCCGTTGACTCTCGGTATTGAGACCAAGGGCGGCGTTATGACGAAGCTGATCGAGCGCAACACGACGATTCCAACCAAGAAGTCGGAGGTCTTCTCGACCGCCGAGGACAATCAGCCATCGGTTGAGATTCACGTCCTCCAAGGTGAGCGCGAGATGGCGTCAGGCAATAAGTCGCTCGGCAAGTTCCAGCTGACCGGCATCCCGCCGGCGCCTCGCGGAATTCCGCAGGTTGAGGTTGCATTCGACATCGACGCCAACGGCATCGTCAACGTATCGGCGAAGGATCTCGGCACCGGCAAGGAGCAGAAGATCGAGATTCAATCCGGCAGCGGGCTCTCCGAAGAGGAGATCAAGCAGATGGTCGGCGACGCTGAGACGCACGCCGAGGACGACCGCATCGCCCGCGAGCTGGCCGAGGCTCGCAACAACGGCGAGAACGCCGCCTATCAAGCGGAGCGCCAGCTCAAGGAGATGGAAGAGCAGGTCGACGAGGCTGCCAAGGGCGAGATCGAAGGCCTAATCAAGGAGCTGCGTGAGCTGCTCGAGAGCGAGGACGCCGCGGCGATCAACGCCAAGGCCGACGAACTCCAGGCAGCCTTCCACAAGATTTCCGAGGCGATGTATGAGAACGCCGCGCAGGAGGCTGCTGCCAACGGTGAAGGCAGCGCATCGGCCGAGGCCGGCGAGCCTGAGGAAGAGGTCGTTGACGCCGAGGTCGTAGAAGAGGAGAAGTAATGCAGAGTGGACCCGAGCCGACGCTTCCTGAAGAGGAGTCGTCGGAGGCTGAGCTGACCGACATCGAAGTCGAGACTGAGGTAATCGAAGGCGAGGCCGTCACAAGTGAAGAGGCTGCCGTTGAAGCTGAGCCCGCTGAGCCGGCTGAACCCGATTACAAGGATCAGTGGATTCGCTCTGTCGCAGAGCTCGACAACGTCCGCAAGCGTGCTCGCCGCGATGCTGCCCTGTCGGAGCAGCGCGGCGTGGCCCGTTTAGCGCGCGAACTACTGCCTGCGCTGGACAATCTTGACCGCGCGATAGCTGCCGCCGAAGCCCACCCTGAGAGTTCCAACCCCGACCTGATCGATGGGATCAAGCTTGTCCAGGGGGAACTTCTCGGAGCATTCACTCGCGCCGGCATCGTCCGCGATGCAGCGCTCGGCGAGCCGTTCAACCCGCATCAGCACGAGGCCGTTGCACAACAGCCGGCCGAGGGCACGGCTGCGGGCACGGTTATCGAGGTTTACGAGCACGGCTACCTGCTTGGCGACGAGGTGCTGCGGGCGGCGAAGGTCGTCGTAGCGGCTTAAGGGCGAAGCGATGGCGCAGCCCGATCTCTACAAGGTTTTAGGCGTCGACAAGAAGACGTCGGCCGCCGACATCAAGAAGGCCTATCGCAAGCTGGCCCGCGAGAACCATCCGGATCAAAACCCGGGCGACGAGGCCGCCGAGGAGCGCTTCAAGCAGGTATCAGCCGCCTACGACATCCTCGGCGACCCTGAGAAGCGCAAGCAGTACGACAGCGGCGGCATGTTCAGCGGCGGCGGTCCTGGAGGCGGCCCGGGGGGCGTTCCCTTTGATCCGTCGACCTTTGGTGACATTTTCTCGAGCTTCTTCGGCGGTGACGAGCCGCGTGGCCGCGCTGGCCGCCCGCGCCCTGCCCGAGGGCGCGATCTTGAAACCGAGGTGCGCCTCAGCTTCGACCAATCATTGGCCGGTATCCAAGTACCTGTAACGCTCTCGATCCCTGGCGCCTGCTCTAGCTGTCACGGCACCGGAGCGGCGGCAGGCACCTCACCGAAGGTCTGCTCTAGCTGCCAGGGCCGTGGCATCGATTCACAGGGTCAGGGGCTCTTCTCGATCTCGCAGCCTTGCTCGCGTTGCCAAGGCAGCGGCACGATCATCGAGGATCCGTGCCGCAGCTGTGGTGGCAGCGGCCAAGTCGAGAAGACGAAGAAGCTGAAGGTCAACATTCCGGCCGGGGTCAAAGAGGGTTCACGCGTGCGGATCGCTGGCCGCGGCGAGCCCGGCAGCAATGGAGGCCCCGACGGCGATCTGTATGTGATCACGCGAGTTGCTCCTTCGTCGATCTTCCGCCGCAAGGGCGACAACGTCGAGGTTGAGGTACCGCTCACAATCCCTGAGCAGCTGCTTGGCGCAGAGGTCGAAGTGCCAACGCTTGACGGCCGCAAGACGCTCCGCGTCCCGCCCGGTACGCGCAGCGGCAGTGTCCAGCGGCTGCGCGGTGAAGGACCACCGAGGCTCGGCGCTGGTAAGAAGGATTCACGCGGCGACATCCACTACCGCTTCGTCGTCGACGTCCCCGACAAGTTGACAGACGAGCAGTCCGAGCTAGTGGAGAAGCTGTCGGAGACGATGACTGCCAGCAACCCACGCGCCAAACTCTTCAGCGGTGGGTCGGCTTCCTAGATGACGACGCGCAGGACGACGACACGGATCACAGTTGACTCGGCGCGGGGCGTCTTCATGATCTCGATTGCCGCTGAGCTCGCCGAGATGCACCCGCAGACTCTGCGGATGTACGAGCAGCGCGGTCTGATTCAGCCGCAGCGCTCTCCGAAGGGGACTCGGCTCTACTCGCAGTCCGACGTCGATCGCTTGCGGCGGATTCAGGAGATGACGACCGAGCTCGGTCTCAACCTCGCTGGAGTTGAACGCGTCCTAGCGCTCGAGGAGCAGCTCGAGGCAACGCGGCGTCGCTTGGAGCAGCTTGAGCAGCAGAGCAGCGACGTGCGCGCTGAGATGGAAGCCGAGCTTGAAGTGGCTAGACGAACATTGCGCGGTGAGCTAGTGCCGATCAGTCGCAGCTCAACCGATATGGTCCGTGCATCTGACGTTCGCGCCCGCCGCAGAGCCTAAAAAGAGATCGTCACGAAGCTGATCGACCCTCTAACGGTCGGAATTTTGAACGGAAGTTGCAAGGAGGGCGACCTCGTCAAAGTCGATAACGACGGCGGCGAACTAGCGCTCACGGCTGAACCTGTCAGCGCTCTGGTCGCCTGATCGGGTAGAAACGTGTTACACAAACACGGAGGCGCTGTGCCGACATACATCATGCTCTCGAAGCTGACCCCTGAGGGAGTCGCGACGGTGAAGAACAATCCGACCCGAATCAAAGAGGTCAACAGCGAAATTCAACAGCTTGGAGCGACCGTGATTGCTCAGTGGTCAACTCTTGGCCGCTACGACTTCGTAAACGTTATCGAGGCTCCCGATGACATCACGATGGCGCGGATTTCGCTGGAGCTTGGCTCACGCGGCACGGCCCAGTACGAGACGCTCGTAGCCTTCCCGGTCGAAGAGTTCATCGACGCTCTCTGACGTGAAGGTTCTAGTCGTCGGCAGCGGGGGCAGGGAGCACGCAATCATCAGGGCGCTGCTGCGCTCATCGCAGGTCACTGAGCTGCTGTGCTCCCCAGGCAACCCGGGGATCGCCGCCGATGTCGAGTGCCTACCGGTCGTCGCCGATGACTTGGGGGCGCTCGTCGAGCTTGCGACCAGTCGTAAGCTCGATCTCGTCGTCGTCGGGCCCGAGGCACCGCTGGTAGGGGGCCTCGTCGATGCGCTCAGCGCAGCGGGTATCGCCGCCTTCGGACCGGTTGCCGCCGCAGCTCGGCTCGAAGGCTCAAAGGCTTACGCAAAAGAAGTGATGGAGGCGGCAGGCGTCCCAACAGGCGGGTGGAGCACGGTCGAGAGCGTCGACGCGGGGATGGCCGCGATCGTCGGCTACCCGGCGGTAATCAAATTCGATGGACTTGCCGCCGGCAAGGGAGTCGTGATCGCCACCGACGAAGCCGCCGCGCGCGAGGCGCTCGAGCAGTTCCTAGTTGAGCGCCGCTTCGGTGAGGGCCAGGTCGTGGTCGAGGAGTTCCTTGAGGGAGAGGAGCTTTCGCTACTGGCGCTCTGTGACGGCGAGCGCGCCGTGCCGATGGCCTCGGCCCAGGATTACAAACGGATCTTCGACGGCGACGAAGGACCAAACACCGGTGGCATGGGGTCGTACTGCCCGGTTCCGTCAGTCGATGCTGAGCGCGTCGCTGAGCTTTCAGCGATCGTCCACCAGCCGATCGTCGATCACTTTTCTGCGATTGGGACTCCCTTCCACGGTGTCCTCTACGCAGGGCTGATGATGACCGCCGATGGGCCAAAGGTTTTGGAGTACAACACGCGCTTCGGTGATCCCGAGACTCAGGCCGTGCTGCCAAGGCTGCGCAGCGACCTCGCTGAGCTGCTGCTTGCAGCCACAAACGCCGGCGGCCTCGCGGGCCGTGAGCTCGATTGGGATCCGCGCTGCGCCGTGACAGTCGTCTTGGCCAGCGCCGGTTACCCCGATTCGCCGCGCCTTGGCGACCCGATCAGCGGGCTCGAGCTGATCGCCGCGCCGCTTGAGTTGACCTGCGCTGGTGTGGCCGATGCTGATGGCGCGCTGGTGACTGCCGGCGGCCGCGTGCTGAACATCACTGCGCTAGGTGAAACCCCTGCTGCAGCCAGAGCGGCTGCCTATGCTGGAGTAGAATTAGTTGAATTCGACGGCAAACAAACGCGCAGCGATATCGCATTACGCGCTGAGGAGGCTACGGAGTGACCGATCAACCGGAAGAGATCGCAGAGGCTGAAGCAGCATTCGCCGACCTTGATGTCGATTCGCCCAGAGTCGGAATCATCATGGGCTCGAAGTCCGACATGGAAGTGATGGAGAAGGCTGGCGCCGTTCTGCACGAGGCGGGAGTCTCTTACGAGATCCGCGTGATGTCGGCCCACCGCGACCCGGAGATGGTCTCCGAGTACTGCTCCAACGCTCGCACTCGTGGCATGAAGGTGATCATCGCTGGCGCCGGTCTCTCTGCCGCGCTTCCCGGCGTTGCCGCCGCTCACACCGATCTGCCGGTGATTGGCGTGCCGCTCTCCAGCAGCCTAAGCGCTGCAGGTGGCCTCGACTCAATCCTCTCGGTCGTCCAGATGCCTCCCGGTGTGCCGGTTGCCTCGGTCGGTCTCGACAACGCCAAGAACGCTGGCCATCTGGCACTCAGAATTCTGGGCGCATGATCGATCGGTACACGCGCGACGAGATCGGCGCGCTGTGGACCGATGCCGCTCGCTTTGAATCGTGGCGCCTCGTCGAGGTAGCCGCATGTGAGGAACTTGATGGGCCGACAGAGCAGGATCTGGAGGCGATCCGCGCGGCCACGGCAACGGCCGAGCAGGTCGCCGAACGCGAGAAGGTTCTTGACCACGACGTTGCGGCTTTCGTTGACGTGCTGTCGGCAAGCGCCGGCCAACCGGCAGGCCGATGGATTCACTACGGCCTCACCTCTTCCGATGTGCTCGACACGGCGCTTGCGCTGCAGCTTCGCGACGTCGGCGCGATCGTCCTCGACGGAGCTGAACAGCTAACACAGTCGCTCGCTGCTCTCGCTCGCGCACACGTTGACACGCTCTGCGTCGGTCGCACGCACGGTGTTCATGCCGAGCCAACGACCTTCGGTGTGAAGATCGCCGGCTTCGCTGCCGAGGCTGCGCGCAACCATGACCGCCTGCGCCGCGCATTCGACCAAGCAGCCGTTGGCGCGCTGAGCGGAGCAGTCGGTACCTATTCGGCGACCGACCCGCAGTTTGAGGAGCGGGTCCTCACGCGGCTTGGACTGAAGGCCGAGACCATCTCCACTCAGGTAGTTGCCCGTGACCGCCTCGCCGACCTGATGCAGACGATTGCGCTCGCCGGCGCCGGCCTTGAGCGCCTAGCAACTGAGATCCGCCACCTGCAGCGCACCGAAGTGCGCGAAGTACAGGAGCCGTTCCGCTCCGGCGCCCAGAAGGGCTCCAGCGCAATGCCGCACAAGCGCAACCCAATCACTAGCGAGCGGATCACTGGCCTCGCCCGCGTGCTGCGCGGCAATGCGCAGGCTGCGACGGAAAATGTTGCCCTCTGGCACGAGCGTGACATCAGTCACTCCGGCGCCGAGCGGATCATCCTGCCCGACTCGACGATCCTGCTCGACTACATGCAGCACCTCGCGATCCGGCTCGTCGACGGACTGGTGGTTGACCCAGAGCGAATGCTCGCCAATCTTGAGATCACCTGCGGAGCGCTCTTCTCGCAGCGCGTCCTGCTCGCACTCGTCGCTAGCGGGATGAGCCGCGACGATGCCTATCGGATCGTTCAAGAGGATGCCCAGCGCGCCTGGGATGAGCAGACGCCACTGCGCGCTCTACTCGAAGCACGAGACCTCGATCTTGACCTCGATGAGGTATTTGACTCCAGCGCCTACACGGCGCACGCCGCAGCGATCGTCGCTCGGCTCGATGACGTCCTCTAGACCCCGCAAATAGCGCATTCCACGGGTCTTTTCCGCCTGCCCGCCTAATAGCATCGCGGCAATGACGGAGCTTGTTGATCTACCACTTCTATCGAGCGGAAAGGTTCGAGAGGTATACGAACTGGGCGACGATCTGCTGATGGTTGCATCTGACCGAATCTCGACCTATGACGTGATTCACCCGACGCCGATCCCCGGCAAGGGAGCCGTCCTAACCGGCATCTCTGACTTCTGGTTTGACCGCACATCGTCGATCGTCGCTAACCACCTGATCTCAGTAACGGACGGGGTGCCGGACGAGGTTCGCGGCCGTGCGATGGTCGTCAAACGGCTCACAATGTTGCCGATCGAGTGCATCGTTCGTGGCTACATCACCGGCTCTGGCTGGAGCGACTATCAAAAGAGTGGGAGCGTCTCGGGTATCGAACTGCCGGCTGGGCTCGAGGAGTCTCAGCAGCTTCCTGAGCCGCTCTTCACACCCTCAACAAAGGCCGAAGTTGGTCACGATGAAGCAATCAACTTCGATCAGGCGGCCGAGCTGGTCGGCGACCTTGAGCTGACCGAGCGAGTCCGCGACGCTGCGGTCGATCTCTATCGTTTCGCCGCCGAGTACGCGCGCGGCCGCGGTGTGATCCTTGCCGACACTAAGTTTGAGTTCGGACTCGACTCTGACGGCCAGCTAACGGTCGGCGATGAGGTACTGACGCCTGATTCATCGCGCTACTGGCCGGTTGAAGGCTACGAAGTTGGGCGTAGCCAACCGAGCTTCGACAAGCAGTACGTGCGCGACTGGGCGACCGCTAGCGGTTGGGATAAGACCGAGCCCGCACCGGCGCTGCCCGATGATGTCGTCGCAGGAACGACGACGCGTTACGCCGAGGCCTACGAACTGATTACCGGCCAGCCACTCACTGCTTGGCTCGATCGAACTGGCGGAAGCATCTGATGCGAGCGCGAGTCCTCGTCCGTCCCAAGCAGGGAATCCTCGACCCGCAGGGTGTCGCGGTCGAGCGCGCACTCCCGGCACTCGGCTTTGAAGGGGTCAGCGATGTCCGGATCGGTCGCCTCGTTGAGCTCGAGATCGACGATCCTGCCCAGCTAGAGGCAATCTCATCTTCGCTTCTGGCTAACCCGCTGGTCGAGGATTTTGAGATCGAGCTGCTCGAAGACGCACCCTCCGCGTGAAAACAGGGATCCTCCGCTTCCCGGGCAGCTGCGACGAAGTTGATGCGCAGTTAGCCGCGCAGCTCGTTGGCGAGGCCGTCCTGCTGTGGCACGGCGACCGCGACCTTCAAGACGTAGACGCCGTGATTGTTCCCGGCGGCTTCTCCTACGGCGATTACCTGCGCGCCGGCGCGATCGCGCGCTTCTCGCCGGTGATGGAGTCGGTGATCGAGTTTGCCCGCGACGGCGGCCTGGTGCTCGGGATCTGCAACGGCTTCCAAGTGCTCTGCGAGGCCGGGCTTCTGCCGGGCGCGCTGCTGCCTAACGCCAACCGCCGCTTCACCTTCCGCCAAGTTGAGCTGGAGGTTGTCGAGGCCGACACTGCCTTCACTAGCGCCTGCCCCGCCGGTGAGCTGCTCAGCATCCCGGCGAAGCACGGCTCCGGGCGCTATTACGCCGATGAGGCGACGCTCGACCAGCTTGAAGAGAGCGGCCAGGTAGTCGTCCGCTACCGCCCCGATCAGAACTTCAACGGTTCGCTACGCGAGATCGCCGGCGTCCGCAATACAGATGGCAACGTCTTCGGCCTGATGCCGCACCCGGAGCACGCAGTCGACGCGCTGACCGGTTCAACCGATGGCCTTCGGATCTTTGAGTCGATGCGCGCTGCGGTGGAGGGCGCTCATGTCTGAGCAGCTCCCGGCGCTAAAGGATGCGCTAGCGCTGGGGCTCACCGAAGCCGAGTACGAGCTGGTCTGCGAGAAGCAGGGCAGCCCGCCCAATCAAGTAGAGCTGGCGATGTACTCGCTTCTATGGAGTGAGCACTGCGCCTACAAGCACTCCAAGAAGCTGCTGATGACGTTGCCAACCGAAGGGCCCGCAGTCGTAATGGGCCCGGGCGAGAACGCCGGCGCAGTCGATGTTGGCGACGGGCTTATCTGCGCCTTCAAAGTTGAGTCGCACAACCACCCAAGTGCAGTTGAGCCCTTTCAAGGAGCGGCCACCGGAGTTGGCGGCATCCTGCGCGACATCTTTGCGATCGGCGCCCGTCCGATTGCGGTCCTCGATTCACTGCGCTTTGGCGACATCGAAGCGAGCGAGCGTTCGCGCTATCTGTTGGAGCACGCCGTTGCCGGGATCGGCCATTACGGCAACTCGATCGGCGTGCCGACGGTCGGCGGCGAGGTCTACTTCGAGGCTGCTTACGAAAAGAACTGCCTCGTCAACGCGATGGCGCTGGGACTCGGCCCGCGCGAGCAGTTGATGCGCAGCGCCGCAGCCGGTGTCGGCAACGTAGTCCTGATTTATGGAGCATCGACCGGCCGCGACGGGATCGGCGGCGCCTCGGTGCTCGCTTCGGCTGAGCTTGGCGACGCCGACGATGACAAGCGGCCTACCGTTCAGGTCGGCGATCCGTTTGAAGAGAAGAAGCTGATGGAGTGCTCGCTCGAGCTGCTCGAGCTTGGCCTGATCGTCTCGCTCCAAGACCTCGGCGCCGCTGGCCTCACCTCTTCGGCCTGCGAGATGGCCTCCAAGGGCGAGGTTGGGATCGACATCGACGTGCGCAAGGTGCCGCTGCGCGAGGCCGACATGGAGCCGTTCGAGATCATGGTTAGCGAGTCGCAGGAGCGGATGCTCTGTGTGATCGAACCCAAAGACGTCGACGCGGTGCGCGCTATCTGCGACAAGTGGGAGGTCAGCTCAGCGGCGATCGGGGAGGTAACCGACACGCGCCTGATGCGGATCTACTCTGACGCAGAACTGGTTGGCGAGATGCCGGTAGAGGCGCTCGTCGATGACTGTCCGATCTACGACCTTCAGCCACAGAAGCCGAGCGAGCCGCTCTACGACGCGCCGCCGCAGCGGCTCGATCCGTCAGCAAGCCTTAGCGATTCGCTGCTGGCGCTAGTTGGATCACCGAACATCAGCTCGCGCCGGCCGCTCTTCGAGCAGTACGACCCGATTGTTCAGTCGCGCACCGTGCGCCGCCCCGAGCAGGCCGACGCTGCCGTGCTGGCGCTCCCGAACGGCAGCGCGCTGGCCGTCAGCATCGACGGCAACGGCCGCCGTGTCGCCGCCGACCCGTATCAGGGAACGCTCGGCGTCGTCTTGGAGTGCGCGTCGAACCTCGCCTGCGTCGGCGCGCAGCCGCTCGGTACGACCAACAACCTCAACTTCGGTAATCCCGAGAAGCCCCACGTGGCCTGGCAACTAAGCGAGGCAGTTCGCGCAATCGCCGACGCCTGCACGGCGCTCGAGGCGCCGATCGTTGGCGGCAATGTGTCGCTCTACAACGAGGGTGCGTCGGGGCCGATCTTTCCAACGCCGGTGATAGGCATGGTTGGTTTGATGCCTGACGTAAGTCGCGCCGGTCGGCTTGGCTTCGTCGAGGAAGGTGAGACGATTGCGCTGGTTGGGCCATTCAGTCCGTCGCTAGATGCCAGCGAGCTGAGCAAGCTGCGCGGCGAGCCGCTGCCGGACGGTCTGCCCGAAGTGGACATCGAAGCGGTGCGCGCCGTGCAGCTGGTTGTTCGCGACGCGGTCCGCGAAGGGCTCGTCGACTCCGCACACGACATCGCCGAGGGGGGTATCGCCGTTGCTCTGACTGAGTGCGCGCTGGCCGCGTCGCTCGGCGCCGCCGTGACGCTCGATGGTCAAGGCGACGTCTGGCAGGCGCTCTTTGGCGAAGCTTCGGGTGGCTTTATCGTCTGCGGCCACGCGACGGCAATCGCTCAGCTTTCAGAGCGCACCGAGTTGATTGTGATCGGCAAGGTTGGCGGTGATGAGCTGCGGATCGAAGTGGGCGATGAAGTGATCGAGCTTGCGCTCAGCGATCTGCGCACTAGCCATCGCTCGCTGGAGGCGCTCTTTCAATGATTTACGACATCCAGGGATCAAAGAGCAGCGGGCTGCGGTGGTACCCTTGATCGTTCTGCACCGTACGGCGACCGGACGGGAGTCATGACGCCCCAGGACTGCTGCGATGAACGCGAAGGACCGCGCGACGAGTGCGGTGTTTTCGGCATCTATGCCCCCGGCAAGGAGGTCGCTCGGCTTACCTACTTTGCCCTCTACGCGCTCCAGCATCGCGGCCAGGAGTCGGCCGGTATCGCGGCCGCCGACGATGGCGGCTTCATCATTACGCAGCGCGCCCTAGGGCTTGTAAGCCAAGTCTTCAAGGAACACGACCTCCGCGCGCTCGACGGTGACCTTGCGATTGGGCACGTCCGTTACTCAACGACCGGCTCCAGCGGCTGGGAGAATTCGCAGCCCGTTCACCGCACCGGCAACGCCACGAGCAGCGGCCGCGAGCTTGCGCTTGCCCACAACGGCAACCTCACCAATGCTGTTGAGCTTCACGCTGAACTGCGTGCTCAGGGCGTCGAGTTCACTTCGACATCTGATTCGGAGATCATCGCTGCGCTTATCGCCGACGATCCAAGCGCCACGATCGAAGAGTCGGTCTGCGCCGTGATGCCGATGCTGCAAGGAGCCTTCTCGACCGTCGTGATGACGAATGATCGCGTCGTTGCCTTCCGCGACCCTGCCGGCGTGCGGCCGCTCGTGCTTGGGCAGCTCGATGACAGTTACTGCGTCGCCAGCGAGTCCTGCGCGCTGGACATCATCGGTGCCACCTACATGCGCGACATTCTCCCCGGCGAGATGGTGTCGATCGGCGCCGACGGGATCCGCAGCAAGATGGTTGTGGAAGGCGAGCGTCAGGCCTTCTGCCTCTTTGAATACATCTACTTCGCGCGCCCTGATTCGAAGATGAACGGCACCGTCTTGCAAGCGGCCCGTGGGCGGATGGGTGAGGCGCTTGCGCGCGAGCATCCTGCTCCAGGCGCCGATCTAGTTATCGCGGTCCCAGATTCAGGCAATGCGGCGGCGCGCGGCTTCGCGCGGGAGAGCGGTCTGCCGCAGGACGATGGCTTCGTCAAGAATCGCTACGTCGCGCGCACCTTCATCCAGCCCGGCCAAGAGCTGCGCAAGCAGGGGCTACGGCTGAAGTTCAACCCGCTGCCGGAGATCGTCGGTGGCAAGAAGCTCGTCGTTGTTGACGATTCAATTGTGCGCGGCAATACGACACGCCAGATTGTCGAAATGTTGCGAGCCGCAGGAGCGCTTGAGGTCCATCTGCGGATCTCCGCTCCGCCAATCCGCAACCCGTGTTATTACGGCGTCGACATGTCAACGCGCGAAGAGATGATCGCTCACGGCAAGACGGTCGAAGAGGTTGCCGAGATGCTCGGCGCCGACTCGCTCGCCTACGTATCGCTCGAGGGCGTGTATGGGGCAATTGAGGGCGATTCGGCGACCCACTGCGATGCCTGCTTCTCCGGTAATTATCCGCTGCCGGTCGCCGCAGAGGGCAACAAGTTGGCCTTCGAGTCAGAGCTTCCGATGGCTCCCACCTCGGCTTGACTGTCAGCACTCAGGACCCCGCAGCAGCGCTGACTGAGATCTTCGGTTTCGACGACTTCCGCCCGGGGCAGCAGCAGGCCGTAGATGGGGCGCTGAGCGGCCGCGATGTTCTCCTCGTGATGCCGACTGGCGCCGGCAAGTCGCTCTGCTACCAGCTGCCAGCACTGCTGCGCGACGACCTCTCGATCGTCGTCTCGCCGCTTGTCTCATTGATGCTCGATCAGGTTGAATCGCTGCAGCGGCGCGTCGGCGACAAAGTCGCGCTTATCAACGCGCAGCAGGACGCCGCCACTAACCGCGAGGTGCTCCAGCGCGCGCAGGACGGTGAGCTGCGGCTGCTCTATGTTGCGCCGGAGCGATTCGCTTCGCCAGGCTTCCTCGAAGCGCTGAAGCAAGTTGAGATCGGCTGCTTTGTGGTTGATGAGGCGCACTGCGTGTCGCAGTGGGGGCACGATTTCCGCCCCGACTATTTCCGCCTCGGCGACGCTGCCCGCTGGCTCGGCGCAAAGTCCATCTTCGCTTCAACGGCAACCGCCACGCCGCAGGTCGCGCGTGACATCGAAGAGCGACTCGGACTTGAAGATCCAGTCGAGGTAGCGACAGGCTTTGATCGACCCAACCTCAGCTTCACTGTCGCGCCGTCGAGCTCGGCCGCCCATTCGCGCGCGCAGCTAGCCGCCGCGCTCGCGTCACCCGAGTCGCGCCCGGCAATCATCTACGCCGGAACGCGCAAACAGACCGCCGAAGTCGCCAAAGACCTCGCCACCGACATCGGCGTCAAGGTTGTCGCCTATCACGCAGGACTCGACCGCGATAAGCGAGCCAAGATTCAGCGCAGCTTCATGGACGGCAGCGTTGACGTTGTCGTCGCGACTAACGCCTTCGGCATGGGGGTCGATAAAGCGAACGTGCGGACGGTGGCCCACGTGAGCGTTCCGCAGTCGGTTGAGGCTTGGTACCAAGAGGCTGGCCGCGCCGGACGCGACGGTGAGCCGGCCCGCGCCCTGCTGTTGGCACAGAACAAAGACAAAGGGCTCCACGTTTTCTTCATTGAGCGCTCTGAGGTCGATCAGGCAGAGCTCGACCGCGTCGCCTTGAAGCTCCTCGGCTCGGCCCCCGACGGGCGCTACGACTTTGAAGTCAGGGACCTTGGCCGTGAGCCGGATCAGGTTCGCGCAATCATCGGCCATCTAGCCAGGGCAGGCGTGATCCGCCCATCGCCGGCACCTTTTGATCGTCAGGTTGGCAGAGTCACGGGCGCCTACGACACAAACACGCGCGCCATCTGCCAAAGCTCATCGAAGCAGGCGACGAAGGCTCGCTGGGCCGCCTACCGGGCAGTTTGGGAGTTCGTCGAATCAGCAAAATGCCGTCGCGCGGCGGTGCTCGCGCACTTCGGTGACCGTGACCGTGACGCCCCGCAGCTGACGGTGCCGTGCTGTGACGTCTGCAATCCAGAGGCGATCGCGGATGTCGTCACTGTCAAAGTGCGCGCCGGTAAGAGTCGCGCCAGCTCGCCGCGTGGCTCGCTGCCCGCGCGCACGACGCTCAGCGATTCGTCGACGCTCGACGCAGCGATCATTGACCTCGTCGGTGCCGCCAACCCGTCGGTCGGTCGCACGCGGGCGGTCGAGGTTCTACGCGGCGGCCGTTCCAAAGTCGTCATCAACAACCGTTACAACGAGCTTGAGCATTACGGCAGCTTTGGCGATCTGCACGCCGACGAGGTGCTGGGCCGCGTTGACGCGCTGCTCGCTGCCGGTCAGCTGCAGTCCTCCGGCGGCCGTTTTCCAAAACTCCAACTAGGTAGCGCAAGGGGAGCATCACGATGAAGATCGCCGTTCTAGTTTCTGGTCGTGGCAGCAACCTGCAGGCACTGATCAAGAACCTCCACGGCTTCGACGTTGAGATCGTCGGCGTTGTCAGTGATAACGAGGACGCTCCAGCGCTGAAGCATGCCCGGACCGCGGATATTCCCACCGCCAGCTTTGCCGAAGCTTCGTACGACGGCCGCGAGGCGCGCGACCTCGCTATCGCCGACTGGCTAGACGAGAACCAGGCTGAGCTCGTTGTGTTAGCCGGCTACATGGCGCTACTCAGCGATTCGTTTGTCGCCCGCTTCCGCGACCGCATAATCAACGTCCATCCCTCTCTGCTGCCCGCTTTTCCCGGAACTCGCGCCGTCGAAATGGCTGTCGCCGCCGGCGTGAAGGTCTTCGGTGTGACCGTCCACCTTGTTGACGAAGGAATCGACACCGGCCCGATTCTCTTGCAGCGCGCCGTTGAGCTCGATGGCTACAGCGACCCCACGGAGATCCACCAGATACTGCAGAAGATCGAGCACGAGTTACTGCCGGAGGGAGTGCGTCTGATGGCCGACGGCGCCGTCAGCAGGGATCCAGCCAACCCGCAGCGTTTGATCATCGAGCGCTGAGCTGCGCTAGCCTCGGCTTATCGTCTCTGATCCCGAAGAGTTCGCTCCAGTAGCCGCCGGCGCAGTGCGCGTCCGCCGCGCGCTGCTGTCGGTATCGGATAAGAGCGCCGTCGTCGAGTTCGCGCAGCGGCTTTCCGCACTTGGCGTGGAGCTCATCTCAACCGGCGGTACCGCTGCCGCGCTGCGCGAAGCTGGCCTCGAGGTTCGCTCGATCGGTGACCTCACAGGCTTCCCTGAGATCATGGACGGCCGCGTCAAGACGCTCAACCCGCGCCTCTACGCCGGCCTGTTGGCGCTGCGCGACAACGAGCAGCACCTCGCGCAGGCGCAGGAGCACAAGATTCAGTTCGTTGATCTCGTCTGCGTGAACCTCTACCCGTTTGAGCAGACTGTTGCGACAGAGGGGGTCACCGACGCAGAGGTGATCGAGCAGATCGACATCGGCGGCCCAACGATGGTTCGCGCCGCAGCGAAGAACGCGGACTTCACAGCCGTTGTTACTGATCCCGAGCAGTACGACGCAGTGCTGAGCGAGCTTGAGTCATCTGATTCGCGGCTCGCGCTCGATTCGCGCCAGCGACTTGCAGCCCAAGCGTTCGCGCTGATCGCGCGCTACGACGCCGCGATTAGCAACTGGTTTGCCGCCCGCTCCGGCGAGATGCCACAGACGCTGGCAGCGACCTTCGAGCGAGAGATGGAATTGCCATACGGGGAGAACCCGCACCAGC
>CAMDLG010000014.1 GCA_945901565.1 Bifidobacterium breve
GGGCAAGGTGAGCGGCGTCCTCGGCTTGGTCAATTGGTGCCTCGAGTGGACGCGCGATCAAAGGGTTCGATGAAACGCTGGAGATCAGGTGGTCGGCGGCGATCAGTGTCTGGTTAGCAGCGTCAAAAAAGATCGTGTCCGACGGCGAATGGCCGGGGCGATGGTGAACACTGAGCGTGCGATCACGGAAGCTCAGCTCGTCACCCTCGGCGAGCGGCTGCGTAACTGTCGTTGGCGCGCCCCATCCACGGAACGAGCGCGAAACGCTGCGCAGAGCAAGGCAGGTTTCCTCAGGGATGCCGTGGCGCAGCATCACCGCGGCTGCAAAGCGATCGTCAGCCTCCATCCAGTCGTCGTAGCGCGAAAGGCATGGCGCGAGCGAACTAAGCGCCGCGACAGTCGCACCGGAACGGCGAGCCAGAATCTCGGTCAGGCCGAGGTGGTCCATGTGTTGGTGGCTAACGATGATCAGCTCAAGCTGTTCAATCTTCTTGCCGAGCTTCGCTAACTCCGACTCGAGCGCGTCCAAGGCCAGTCCAGAGTTAGGGCCGGTGTCGATCAGCGTCAGCGGGTCATCATCGAGCAGGTAGGTGTTGATCGGCCCAATGCCGAACGGCGTTGGCAGAGGAATCGCATGGATCCCGCGCTCGCGAGCGGTCGCTGCCTCGGTTGAAGCCGGATCCCAGAGCGCGCTCACGCGCGGATCAACGCGAGGACTTCATCGCGTCGCGCTTCCATGTCTTCAACCGAAACCAATGACTCCAGGCAGAGGCGCAACAGCGGCTCGGTGTTCGATGCCCGCACATTGAAGTGCCAGTCATCGAAGTCGACGCTGATGCCGTCGAGACGACCGATCTTGGCGCCCTGTGCTTCGTACACAACGACGATCTCTTCCAGCTTGGTCTGCGCATCATCGACCTCAGAGTTGATCTCACCGGAGAGGAAGTATTTGGCCTTGAGCTCGGCCAACATCTCACTGAGTGGTCGCCCGGAGAGCGACAGGATTTCGAGCATCAGCAGCGCCGGAATCGTCCCCGAGTCGGCGCAGTAGAAGTCACGGAAGTAGTAGTGGCCGGAAACCTCGCCGCCGAAGATCGCATCCTCTTCGCGCATCCGAGTCTTGAAGTAGGCATGACCGACTCGGTTCTCTAGAGCTTTACCGCCAAGCCGCTCAACTGTGTCGGCGACCGCACGAGAAGCGCGAACGTCGTAGAGGATCGTTGACTCCGGATGCTTACTGAGCAAGCTCTCGGCGAGCATCGTCGTGAGAAAGTCGCCGTCAACGAAGCTTCCCTTGTCGTCGATAAAGAAGCAGCGGTCTGCGTCGCCGTCCCAAGCAATCCCGAGGTCGGCGCCAACCTTCACGACTCGATCCATGATGAAGGCTCGGTTCTCCGGCAACATCGGATTGGGTTCGTGGTCCGGGAAGTTACCGTCTGGGACGAAGTAATTTTCGTCCAGATCTAGTCCGATGTACTTCAGTAGTGGCCCAACCATGGGCCCGGCCATCCCATTGCCGCCATCGACCACGACCTTCAGCGGCTTGATCGCGTCGGGGTCGATGAACTCCAGCGCGGCAGCGCGGAATGGGTTGTAGATCTTGATCGACTCCGACGTCCCGCCGCCGGCCGCCGGCCCGAGGCCGGTCTCGAGCATGTCGCGAATGTCGGTAATGCCGCTTTCGCCGGAGAGCGCAATCGCCCCGCGCTTAACGAGTTTTGCGCCGGTGTAGGCCTTCGGGTTGTGAGAGGCGGTACACATCAGTCCGCCATCAAGTTCGCGGCTGCCGACCAGCCAATAGAGCATCTCGCTGCCGACCTCGCCGATGTCGATCACATGAGCGCCTTCGGAGAGCATCCCCTGGAGATAACGCTCGGCAAGCTCGGGCGCCTCGAGCCGCATGTCATGGCCAAGGCCAATTCCCAGGTCTGCCGTGTCGCGCCCTGCCATCTGGCTAAGGACGCGGACAAAGGCGCGTCCGATCTGTTCCGCGAGATCGCCGTCAATCTCGTCGCCGTAGAGGCCGCGGATGTCGTAGGCCTTGAATATCTCGCTAGGAACCTTCACGGCTCCACAGCCTAGCCGCGCCGAACATTGAGGGCGCGACAGCAGTCGTCGCTGCCTGCGAGCATCACTGGCCAATGAGTCCCGCAACAACACCGGTGCTGATTCTTTGCGGGGGACGTGGCACGCGTCTCCACCAGCAGGGCGACAGCATCCCCAAAGCGCTCGTTGAGATCGGTGGAATGCCGATTATCTGGCACATCGTGCAGTGCTACCTTGCGGCAGGCTTTCTCAACGTTTGGCTCCTAACCGGATATCTCGGCGATCAGATCGAGAGCTTCGTCGACGCCGCCGATTGGCCGAGCGGAGCAAGAGTTGCGACGATCGATACGGGCCTCGATACACCGACCGGCGGCCGGGTTGCGGCGGTCGCGGAGCGACTCGGTGACGAAGACTTCTGTCTCACCTACGGCGATGGGCTAAGCGATGCCGACCTTCGCTTTCTGCTCGCTGAGCATCAGAGCAGCGGCGCTGCGGCTTCGCTGACCGCAGTCCAGCCGCAGATGCAGTTTGGCGTGCTCGAGCTGGCCGACGAGCAGGTAACTGGGTTCGAGGAGAAACCGCAATCGGAGCGATGGATCAACGGCGGGTTTATCTGCGCTGGTCGACGCCTACTCGACGAGTTGGACCGAGATAGCGTTCTTGAACAGAAACCCTTTGAGAGATTGGCTGAGGCAGGGCAGCTTCGCGCCCACCGCCACAGTGGCTTCTGGGCATGCATGGACACCTATAAAGAGACATTGATGCTGAACGATCTCTATGACCGAAACGAGGCACCGTGGCGCCGCTGGTAGAGATTCCCTTTGGCGGCTCGACCGCCGGCAGCCGCGTCCTCGTTACTGGAGCCCATGGCCTGCTGGGCTCAGCGCTGACCCGGCGCTTGCTAGAGCTCGGAGCCGACCTGACGGTGCTTCGCTTAGATCAGCAGCCGCTCAGCGCGCTGGTGATCGAATCACTTGAAACTGAGTGCACGGTGGTTGAAGGGGACATACTCGAGGCTGAATTAGTCAGCACGACGATCACGGATCGGAAGATCGACACGATCGTCCACCTTGCGGCGCAAACAATCGTTGGGACAGCCAACGCCTCGCCGCGTGCCACCTTTGAAGCCAACGTGCGCGGAACATGGAACCTGCTCGAGGCTGCACGGTTGGCTAGCGTTGAACGGGTCGTCTTTGCTTCGTCCGACAAGGCCTACGGCGCCAGTGACCTCTTGCCCTATCTCGAGACAATGCCGCTGCAAGCGTCTCACCCCTACGACGCTTCGAAGGCCGCAGCCGACATCATCGCGCGCTCCTACTGGTCGACCTACGGCCTGCCTGTCGCAGTCACTCGGCTCGCAAATATTTATGGCGGCGGGGACCGCAACAGATCCCGTTTGATTCCCGAAACCGTTGCAGCCGTGCTGGCAGAGCGCGCTCCGGTGATTCGATCCGATGGTTCTCCAGAGCGCGACTTCCTATACGTCGAAGACGCGGTCGACGCTTACCTCGCAATTCTCGACCTGCTCGACGTCGGTGCTGCAAGCGGCGAAGCCTTCAACGCCGGGAGCGGTGTTCCGCGCCGCGCGATCGATGTCGTCACCGCCCTCTGCGAGATCGCGGGCTTCGATCAGAAACCTGAAGTCCTTGGCGCAGGTGTTCCAGAAGGGGAGATCGACAGGCAGTGGAACGATTCTTCGAAACTCACAGCGCTTAGCGGTTGGTCTCCTAGCGTCGAGTTAGAGCAAGGCTTGAGCTTGACTCTCGATTGGTACCGCCGGCACCCTGAAGTGCTCGCCGATTGATCAGGGCATTACCATTCGCCTTCTATGGCTGGCCATTCCAAATGGGCGGGGATTAAGCACAAGAAGGCGATCGTCGACGCACGTCGTGGCAAGCTCTTCACGAAGCTCGGCCGCGCGGTAACTGTCGCCGCGAAGGAGGGAGGGGGCGATCTCGACGGTAACCCGGCTCTCGCACTGGCAGTTCAGAAGGCGAAGGACGCTTCGATGCCAAAGGACAACATCGAGCGAGCGATCGCTCGTGGCACGGGAGCCGGCGCAGACGCTGAGGCCTATGAGGCGGTCGTCTACGAGGGCTACGGCCCCGGCGGCGTGGCAATGTTGATCGAAGCGCTAACTGAGAACCGCAACCGGACCGGCGCCGATGTGCGCCACACGCTCACTAAATACGGCGGCAGACTCGGCGAACCCGGCTCTGTGGCCTATCTCTTCTCGCAGTGCGGCTTAATCGTCGTTGACGCTGCTCTGTACAGCGAGGAACAGCTGATCGTCGCTATCGACGCCGGCGCCGAGGAGATCGAGATCGACGAGGATGTCTACGAGATCATTACCCCTGCGGCGTCGCTCTCGGCTGTGCGCGCAGCACTCGACGCAGCCAGCATCAGCTTCCATTCGGCGGAGCTCGTTCAGCGACCGGCAACCCGAGTTGCGATCGAGGAAGACGACGCATCGAGTCTTCTGAAACTGATCGATGCGCTCGACGACAACGACGATGTTGGCGAGATCCACGCCAACTTTGAGATCGACAGCGAAGTCCTAGAACGGCTCGCTGGATAGCGCCCGCAGCGCTCTCTTCTCGGTTCGCAAACGAGTCTTGTCAGAATAGGGACGATGAGCGCTCCTCCCCGTCGACGGATGTCCGCACCACAACGCCGCGACGAGATCCTCGACGCCGCCGCTGTCGTCATCGCGAGGTCCGGTTACGACGGCTGTTCGCTTGAACAAATCGCTGGACAAGCCGGGGTTTCGAAGGCCCTGATTTACGAACACTTTGATTCGAAGCGCGAGCTCCATGCTGAACTACTCGGCCGCCACGCCACTGAGATCTTCGGTCGGCTCGAACTCTGCGCCGAGAGCGGTGCAACGGGCGAGGAGCGACTTCGGCTTGGCGTCGACGCCTTCCTCGCGTTCGTCGAGGAGAACCGGGACGCATGGCGCGCGCTCTTCAGGGATGCTGCCGACCCCGAGATTGTGGAAGCGTTAACTGGGGTTCAGACCCAGGCGGTAGGGGTGATCGCGGCGCTGATGGCGTCAGACCCTGACCGTGTCGAGCACGGCGAAAGTGACCAAGCGGACGGGGCTCTTTACCTCGAATTACACGCTCAGCTGCTCGCTGGTGCGACTCAGGCTGTCGCCCACTGGTGGTACGACCATCGCAGCGTGCCGCGCGCCGCAGTAGTCGACCGCGTGATGGAGTTCTGCTGGCTTGGCCTAGAACGAGTTGCTGGCGGGGAATCGCTGCACAGTGGTCGCGCTGCTGGTCCCGACGATCGCTAAGTCATTGCCGCGCGGGGAGGCATCCGGCCGACAGCGCAGAATCACCCTCAATGATCGTTGTCGGGATCGACCCTGGGATAGCTAACACTGGCTTTGGCGTTGTCCGTCGGCGCGCCGGGCGACTCGTCGCGCTCGATGGCGGCGTGATGCGGACTCGCGCAGAGCGGTCTTCCGAGAACCGCCTAGCCGACCTTTTCGCGCAGGTCGAGGAACTACTTGATCGCCACCAGCCTGATGCCGTTGCTCTCGAGGCAATCTACTTCGGTCAAAATGTCAGCTCGGCCTTCGCCGTCGGGCAGGCCCGAGGAGTGGTGCTGCTTGCTGCAGGTCGTCGCTCTATCGCCTGCCAGGACTACACGCCGCAGCAGGTCAAGGCCGCTGTATGTGGCAGCGGCCGTGCACCAAAAGAACAGGTAACGCGGATGGTCCAAACACTCTTGTCTCTCAGCGAGCCGCCGAGCCCGGAGCACGCCGCCGACGCGCTCGCGGTCGCGATCTGTCACGCCAACCACGCGCCGCTGCGCAGCGCGACGCTGCGCGGTCAGGTGCCTGACTCCCGCGTCGCATGATTGCCTTCATTAACGGCGAAGTGATCGCTCGCCGTGACGACTGCGTCGTCATACAGACGACAGGCGGAGTCGGCTACCAGCTAGCCGTATCGACTGAGACTCTTTCGCAGGTTGGGGAGGTCGGTGAGGTCACTGCGCTCCACTGTCACCTCGTGGCCCGCGACGACTCATTAGCGCTCTTTGGCTTTGCCAGTGAAGAAGAGCGCGAACTCTTCCTGATGTTGCTCGGCGTTCAGGGGGTAGGGCCTAAAGTCGCGCTGGCGCTACTCAGCGGCGGCCCGCCTCGTGAGCTGGCGAGCGCGCTAGCAAGCGGCGACGTGGCGAGGCTCCAGGCAGTGCCTGGAATTGGCAAGCGCACGGCCGAGCGGATCTTGGTCGAGCTGCGCGAGAAGGTGATTGGACTCGGCGGCGAGGAGAACGAGATAACCGTCACACGCGGCGACGACCCAAGACGGATTGCCCGCGACGGCCTTGTTGAACTTGGTTTCACAATGCAGGAGGCCGACACATTTGTCTCTGGAGCGCAAGGCGACAGTGCTGAAGATCTCTTGCAAAGCGCTCTCAAGGCGGCCCGTCAATGAGCGACGAGCACGCCGAAGACGCACCAATTATGACTCCCGGCGCGCTGGCACAGGAGGATGAGCTCGATCGCTCTCTACGCCCCCAAACCCTCGACGACTTCGTCGGCCAGCAGGCACTCTGCGAGCAGCTGGCCGTGTCGCTCGAAGCGGCTACAGCGCGCGAGGAACCGCTCGACCACGTCCTACTCGCCGGGCCGCCGGGGCTAGGAAAGACTTCGCTAGCGCAGATCATCGCCACCGAGCTGGGTGTCCCGTTCGTGCAGACAGCGGGCCCGGCGCTGGAGCGAAAGGGAGATATCGCGGCGCTACTAACAGCGCTAGAACCGGGTTCGATTTTCTTCGTCGATGAAATTCACCGCTTGAGCCGCGCTTTGGAAGAAACCTTCTATCCCGCCATGGAGGATCGCCGACTGCCGATCACGATCGGTCAGGGCGCTGGCGCGCGCGTCGTGACGCTTGAGCTGCCCTCGTTCACGCTGATCGGGGCGACTACCCGAGCCGGCCTGCTTTCAACGCCGCTGCGAGATCGCTTCGGTATCCAGTACCGACTCGAGAACTACACCGCTGACGAGCTGGCCACAATCGTCCGACGCTCCGCCGCGATTCTTGAGGTGGCACTCGACGATGACGGCGCAGTCGCAATCGCTGAGCGCAGCCGTGGGACGCCGCGTGTCGCCAACCGTCTCTTACGGCGTGTGCGTGACTGGGCGCAGGTGAGAGGAACAGGGACGGTCACGGCCGACGCTGCCAACAGCGCGCTAGAGCTGCTCGAAGTGGATCAGCTCGGCTGCGATCGTCTCGATCGCGAGATTCTTAACGTGCTTTGCACCACGTACTCTGGCCGGCCGGTCGGTCTCTCAACCCTTTCGATCGCGGTCGGTGAGGAGTCCGACACAATCGAGGAGGTTTACGAGCCCTACCTCGTCCAGTGTGGCTTGATCAGCCGTACCGCCCGCGGCCGTACCGCAACGGCTCGTGCCTATGAGCATCTAGGAATTGAGCCTCCGCGCGACGCAGCACTCTTTTAGTGGCGGGCGCGGCGCAGAATCGACCGCGTACCCGTACCCTAGTTCGCACCACATGGCTCATCACTTCATCTGTCCACAGTGCGGTAACCGTTCGACCTCCGTTGATACGACAAGAGGCTTCCGTTCGGAGCCAAAAGGCTGCCGAGAATGCGGTTTTGGCTTCATATTCGAGCTGCTGGATGATTACTTCCCGGCTCCTGATGCGGCCTTCTTCGTTTGCGACCGCGAGGCACGCGTGATCGCTTGTGGCCGAGGCGCTTTCGAGCTGACGGGGCTTGACGACGAACGAGTGATCGGGCGCCCGGTTGAAGATGTACTCGCGCTGCGCTTCGAGAAGCAGGATGACCCTGTCGCGACTGTCTTGGAGTGGGGCGTCCGCTCTCTTGAGCAGCCAGTCGAGGTGCATGCTGAGGGTGACCTGGCTGCAAAAGCCAGCGCAGATATCTTTCCGGCCTACGATGATGACGGCGGCCTGCTGCTCATCTTGACGCCTGCAAAGTAGGCTCTCTGCTCGATGACCGACCGCAGTCGCAACCTATTCATCCTGCTGTTCATTGCCGCGCTGCTGCTCCTCTCTGGGCTCGTCATCGCGACGACGCCGACCGTGCTCGGGCTAGACCTCAAGGGCGGCGTGTCGCTGATCTATCAGGCGAAGCCAACGAAACAGTCATTGGTTACCGGCGAAGCGGTCGACCGCACGATCGACATCATGCGCAAGCGAGTCGACACGCTCGGAGTCGCAGAGCCAGAGATTCAGCGCACCGGGGCCGACCAGATCGACGTTTCGCTGCCGAACGTGACGAACGCAGACCAGGCCGCAGCGCAAGTTGGCAAAACAGCCCAGATGTACTTCTACGACTGGGAAGCGAATGTCCTAGGGCCTAACTGCAAACCGAAACCGGGAGACGCGACGGTCACCGGCGGAGCTTCCGCAGGGAGCGGGCAGGGAGCAATAACTCAGTACGAAGCAGTGATGCGGGCCGCGAAGTGCCCCAAGACCGACACCGGCAAAGAGACGACTACCGGCGCCTACTACCTCGTCAACGACAAGACAAAGCAGGTCTTGGCTGGTCCGCAGGAGACCAAGGCAGATCTCAACGACGAGATCACGACGAGCAAGATTGCGAGCGGGCCGGACAGCTCGGTCGTGCACGTCGAGCAGGGCACGATCGTCGTCCAGGCCGAAGGCCCCGCCAAGGGCAAAGGCTCTGACCAGTACTACGTGCTGCGCGACGCGCCGGCGCTCGGCGGCACCGACATCACGAACCCCAAGCAGAGCTTCGCTAACGGTGGCGGTGGCAACGGCCAACCGACGGTCACGTTCGATTTCACCGACAAGGGCAAGACGACCTGGCAGAAGATCACCCGGGACATCGCCCAGCGAGGGCAGGACAGCTTCTTCGGCGGCGACGCACGGAGCGCCTTCCAGCACTTCGCAATTGTCCTTGATGGAAAGCTGATCTCGGCCCCGTACATCGACTTCCAGCAGAAC
Source organism: Bifidobacterium breve (assembly GCA_945901565.1). GTDB lineage: Bacteria > Actinomycetota > Thermoleophilia > Solirubrobacterales > Solirubrobacteraceae > F1-60-MAGs163. The sequence goes on from CAMDLG010000014.1 coordinate 9,015, forward strand.
CCCGACGGCATCGACGCCACGAACGGGTCGGAAATCTCCGGCGGGTTCACGATCAAGACGGCGCAGGAACTAGCCAACCTGCTGAAGACCGGCGCCTTGCCGATCAAGCTCGACCTCATCTCAGCCTCGTCGATCTCTGCATCGCTTGGCAAGCAGGCTTTGAACCAAGGCGCGATTGCTGGGCTGATCGGGCTGATCCTCGTATCGCTATTCCTTCTGATCATCTACAGAGTGCTCGGCTTGATCGCGATAGGCGCGCTCGGCGTCTACGCCGTCTTCCTCTTCGCCATCGTGAAGCTAATCCCGATCACGCTGACTCTGCCGGGGATCGCCGGATTGATCCTCACGATCGGTGTTGCTGCCGACGCAAACATCGTGATCTTTGAGCGCGTCAAGGAAGAGGTCCGTCTCGGGCGTTCGATCCCTGTCGCGATCAGCCAGGGCTATCGCAAGGGACTCTCGGCGATCATTGACGCCAACGTCGTCACGTTCATGGTCGCGTTCATTCTCTTCATGCTGGCGACGGCAGGCGTCAAGGGATTCGCATTTACGCTTGGAGTCGGCACGGTCGTTTCCTTCCTCACGGCGGTCCTGCTTACGCAAGCGGTCCTCGGAAGCCTTTCCCGCTCTAAGGCGATATCGAGCCCGGCGATGCTCGGGACACACTCGACGCGCCAGCGCTTCCGCTGGGACTTCATGGGTGCTTCGAAATGGTTCTTCTCACTCTCGGGCGTGATTCTTCTGGTCGGCGCACTCGCGGTTGGCGTAAACGGGCTAAACCTCGGGATTGACTTCACCTCGGGCACCCGCGTCGTTGCCGAACTGCCGACCAGCGCCACTGAACAACAGGTACGTGACACGATCGCCCCGCTCGGTCTAAGCAAGGCCAAGATTCAGAAGCTCAGCGGGAATGAGTTCAAAGGTCAGCAGGCCTTCCAAATCTCAACTGACACGGTGCAGGACGGCGAGCGGGCGGCGGTCGAAAAAGCGCTCAACGCAAAGTTCGGCACCGGGACTTACAGCTTCGAAACGATCGGACCGACCTTCGGGAAGACGGTCGCTGACAGCGCGATCATCGCGATTATCGCGTCGCTTATCGTGATCAGTGCATACATTGCGCTGCGCTTCGAGTGGCGTTACGCCGTGCCGGTGCTAGTCGCATTGATGCACGACCTTCTGATTACTGCGGGCGTCTATGCACTACTCGGCTTGGAGGTGACTACGGCTACCGTCGCCGCGCTCTTGACGATTCTTGGTTATTCGCTCTACGACACGATCATCGTCTTCGACCGTGTGCGCGAAAACGTGCCACGAATGCCTCGAGCTGCGTTCTCGCAGATCCTTAACCGCTCGATGAGTGAAGTTCTGATGCGGTCGCTGGCGACCTCGTTCTGCACGCTCCTGCCAGTTCTCGCTCTCCTCTTCTTCGGCGGCGAAACGCTGGCCGACTTCGCGCTCGCCTTGGTTGTCGGCGTCGTCTCAGGCACCTACTCATCGATATTCATCGCGACGCCAGTGCTTATGCACTGGAAAGAGGGCGAAGGCGTCTGGCGTTCTCGGCGGGCACGAATCGCAGCCGCCAACGGTGGCGTCGTGCCTCCATATGCGACTGCCGCCGGCGGCGCAGAGACAGAAGTTGAAGTTGCAGATACAAAGAAGCCGCGCGGGCGCCTCACGGCGCCAGAGGATCCCGAACGCGCCGTAAGCAGCGAGGATTTCGACGAGATGGTGAAGGATCTGCACGGCGACGCCATTACGGCGACGGAGGAAGAAGTTCCACCGGCCGCGCCGGCGGCCAGTAGTGGCGTCGATGCTTTGCCTGAAGATCTGGTCCTTAAAGACGAGACCGCAAAGCCGAAAGAATCTCGCCGTAAACGCAATAAGAAGCACGGGAGGCGCTGATGGCTGCTCTTGCTTGGGTGATGATGGGCCTCGCGATCTGGCACTTCGCGATCTTCATCCCGGATCGTTTCTGGGGCGGGATCGTCGGAAGTTTCATCTGCGCGATCATCGGTGCTGTGATCGTCGGATTGATCTTCAGTGGCTTCAGCGTGCCCGGTAACGCAACGATCACTTTGCTGACAGCCGTAGAAGCGATCCCGGGGGCTCTTTTAGGGTTGGCCGCCGCTTATCTGATCGGTGTGCGGCGCGGCAACCCAGCACTGCACCTCTAGTCACGGGTTTCCGTCGGCGTTTCGGCCTACTGTCAACCAGTGGAACAAACCCGACTCCAGATAGCAGAGGCGCCATTTGCTGAGGTGCTCCGGCTAGCAGACGAGCTAGAGCTCGACCCAGTTGTCGCCCAGTTTCTCGTTCGTCGTGGGCTGAGCGACCCAGCGGATGCGGCTCAATTCTTGAGCGCAAGCGATGAATTTGAGGCTAGCCAGTTTGATGGCATCGATGCCGCGGTCGAGATGACGCTAGGTCACGTCAAAGCTAGTTCAACGATCATGATTCACGGCGACTACGACGTCGACGGTGTGTGCTCGACGGCAATTCTTGTCTCGACACTGCGCCAGCTCGGCGCCAGCGTCGAGTGGTTCATCCCCGGGCGCCGGGAGGATGGCTATGGCCTCGGGATGGAGAACGTTGAGCAGTTCGCCGCAGGGCCAGCATCGCTACTGATCACCGTGGACTGCGCGATCACGGCAGTCGACGAGGTCGCCCGCGCCCGCGAACTCGGCCTCGACGTTGTAGTCACAGACCACCACAGGCCGCGCGACGATGGCAGGCTCCCCGACGCGCCGATTATCCACCCGCTGATCTGCGGATACCCAGATCCTGAGCTCTGCGCAACCGGAGTTGCCTACAAATTCGCTCAGGCACTACGGACCGCCAGCGGCAGCGACCCGGCCGCGGCCGACATCGATCTCGACCTCGTCGCGCTGGCGACGATCGCGGATTGCGTGCCGCTCGTCCTTGAGAACCGCCGGCTTGTGCGAGCCGGACTAATCGCCCTCGCGCAGACGCAGCGGCCTGGTCTACGAGCGTTAATGCGCGTCGCCCAAGTGGATCCTGCAACGGTCGACGAGACGGCTATCGGGTTCCGTTTAGCGCCGCGAATCAACGCCGCTGGCCGAATGCAACGCGCCGACAGTGGCGTTGAGCTGATGCTCACCGACGACCCCTCACGCGCCGATGCGATCGCCGACGAGCTCGACCATTCCAACTCAGAGCGCAAGCTCGTCGAGGCTAAGGTTCGTTACGAAGCCGAGGCGCAAGCGGCAGCGCTCGGTCCACGCGACGGTTATGTCCTGGCGTCCGAGGACTGGCATCCGGGCGTGATCGGAATTGTTGCCTCAAGGCTCGCCGAAACGCACCAGCGCCCAGTTGTCATCATCGCGCTCGATGGAGATGAAGGCAGCGGCTCGGGGCGGTCTGTGCCGGGCTTCGATCTGCTGGCCGCGATGCAAGCCTGCTCAGGCGATCTTCTCCGCTTTGGTGGGCACCGCGCCGCAGCGGGGTGCAGCGTCGCCTCGGGTTCTGTCGCGTCGTTCGCTGAGCACTTCGAGAAGTACTGCGCAACCTTCTTCGCCGATGCCCCTGTCGGCGGCGCTGAACACGCCGACGCGGTCGCTGGCGCCGACGGCTTAAGTATCGAACTTGCAGAGCAACTCGGCGCGCTCGGCCCATTTGGGATCGGAAATCCGAAGCCAAGGTTGCTGATACCAGCTGCGCGACTTGACGGTGCGCGCTCGATGGGGGAGGGGAAGCACCTCCGCTGCACAATTAACAGCGCCGGTTTGCGTGTCTCCGCCGTTGCTTTTGGAACTCCCCGCTTACCTGAAGGTGCAGAGACCGGCCTCGACGTGATCGGCTCGCTCGAGGTGAACCGCTGGCGCGGCGCTGAAGAGTTGCGCTTCGTGATCGAGCAGACCGCCCCGCCGAGCGGTGAGATCGCCTTCGTAGGCCGGTCGGCAGATGATCTAGAGGCGCTGCGCGACGCGCTCTCGTCCACAAACAAGCCTGCTGCGCCGCAATCCCAGGAGCATTCGCGCGAGCTTCTCGACCGACGCGGCTGCGGCATTGGCGGTGTCCTCGCAGCGCTGGTAGCGAGCGGCGAGAGCGTCCTCGTTATCACGGCCAACGAAGAACGCCGCCGAATGCAGCTAGACGGCCGATTTGGAAGCTTCTCGCTAACTTCGTGGCCGCTCGTCCTCGCCGCCAGCTCACTCTGTGAGCAGTTCACACACCTCGTTGCGCTTGACCCACCTCCCTCGGCGAGCGCGGAGGCGATCCTCGGCGTCGGTAATGCGGGGACGTTTGCCCACCAGCTCTGGGGTCCAGCTGAGCTACGCTTCTCACTCGATGAGATTGAGCGAAGCGAGAATCTGCGAGCCTCGTTGGCCGAGCTATACCGGGTACTCCGAGACAGCCCTGAGTTGCCGCTGCTCGAACAGATGCGCTCCGCGGAAGCGTACGTCTCGCCGGCCCGGGCAGCACTCCTCATCCGCGTCCTTGAGGAACTCGAATTGGCCAGCTTCGACGGGAACCAGCTCAAGTTGCTCGCCGAAAAGGCTGATCGGCGTGAGCTCGAAGATTCCGCCGCATTCCTTGCGAACGCGCGAGCAACTGAGGAGGCCAAATCATGGCTGAGTCCGATCGCATCGCTGGCGGCTTAGTCGCAGCAGCGTCGCCTCCCACAGACGATCAGGCTCCACTCGACGAACGTGAGGTGGAAGCGCTCTCTGAGCTGATGGCGGTCATCGCCGAGCGGGAACCCCAGAGCGCGCTGTCGATCGATAAGGCGAAGATGATCGACGCCTATCGGTTTGCGGGCCACCTGCACCGCGACCAACGGCGCCGCTCCGGCGAGGAATTCATCAGCCATCCGGTGAGTGTGGCGACGATCTGCGCGGGGTTAGGACTGGATACCGAGACGCTCGCCGCAGCGTTGCTCCACGACACGGTCGAAGACACCGCCGCGTCGCTCGATCAGATTGAGCAGCGCTTCGGAGCTGAAATCGCTTCGCTCGTCGACGGCGTCACGAAACTTGACGCACTCTCATTCAAGTCGCGTAACGAAGCCCAGGCTGAGAACTACCGCAAGATGGTCGTCGCGATGGCCACCGACATTCGCGTGATTCTCCTGAAGTTGGCCGACCGGCTGCACAACATGCGAACGATCGCAGCGATGCCGAAGCAGAAGCAGGTCGAGAAAGCTCGTGAAACGCTAGAGATCTACGCTCCGATCGCGCACCGCCTCGGCATCCACGCAATCAAGTGGGAGTTGGAGGATCTTGCATTTGCTGCGCTCCATCCGCGCAAGTTCAACGAGATCAAAGGCCTCGTTAATCAGCAGCGGGAGGCGCGGGAACAGTACGTCGCCTCAGCGGGTGAGCAGCTCCTCAGCGAGCTCCAGCAGCTCGGAATTGAGGCCGAGATCTCAGGCCGCGCGAAGCACTTCTATTCGATCTATTCGAAGATGACGAAGAAGGACCGCGAGTTCAACGAGATTTATGACCTGACGGCGATGCGTGTAACCGTCGAGAGCGTCAAGGACTGTTACGGGGCCGTTGGTGTGATCCACTCGCTCTGGAAGCCGTTGCCGGGCCGCTTCAAGGACATGATCGCGATGCCCAAGGCTAACCGCTACCAATCGCTGCACACCACGGTGATCGGTCCTGAAGGACTGCCGCTAGAAATCCAAATCCGAACCCGCGAGATGCACGAGACCGCCGAGTTCGGCGTGGCGGCCCATTGGTCTTATAAGGATCGGCTCGCGGGCGCCGCTCCGGGCACTCCAGCAAGCGAGACGAAACTCACATGGCTGCGTTCGATGCTCGAGTGGCAGCAGGAGCTGGCCGACCCCGACGAGTTTGTCGGGAGCCTCAAGGACGAGCTCGATGAGGAGGAGGACGAGGTCTTCGTCTTCACGCCCGAAGGCGAGGTGCGTTCTCTCGCGGCGGGGGCGACGCCGCTCGACTTCGCGTACGAGATCCATACCGAACTCGGCCATCGCTGCGTTGGCGCCAAGGTCAACGGCAAACTCGTACCGCTCGGCTACGAGCTGCGTTCCGGTGACCGCGTGGAGGTGTTGACAGGGCGTCGCGAACGCGGGCCGTCACGCGATTGGCTGGCAACCGTCACTACCACTAGGGCGCGTAAGAAGATCACCCAGTGGTTTAGCGCGGAGAGCCGCGACGATGCTGAACGTAACGGGCGCGAGATGCTGCAGGCTCAGCTTCGCAGTGCCGATCTGCCTGTCCAAAAGATCACCGGTTCGCCGCTCTTGGCGGCCGTCATTCGCGAGATGGGCTTCCGTAAGACGGAGGACTTCTACGTAGCCCTTGGTGGTTCGAAGATCTCGGCGAAGGTCGTCGTTGCAAAGATCATCACGCAGCTTGGGCAAGGCAAGACGGCAGAGCCGGAGCCGACCGCAAGCGATGTCTTAGAGGCCGACCGTCCCGGGCCGCGTATGCCGAGCGGTACTTCGACGGAGCTCGGCATCAAGGTCAAGGGCGCCGATCGCGTAATGCTGCGGCTCGCGAAGTGCTGCCACCCAGTTCCCGGCGACGGAATCGTTGGCTATGTATCACTCGGCCGCGGAATCACAATCCATCGCGATGATTGCCGCAACGTGGCGTCATTGCGCAAGGATGCAGCACGTTTCGTTGACGTCCGCTGGGACGGGGACAACCAAACCGGCTTCCTCGCCGAGATCCACGTTGACGCCTGGGATCGGACGAGACTGCTCGAAGATCTAACCCGCACGATCGGCGAGCAGGGCGCGAGTATCGTCGAGGCGCGCTGCCTCGATCACCGGCCGATGGTTGCGAACCGATTTGTGATTGAGGTCGCCGACACTAAGGTCCTGAAGGCGACGGTTAGCCGGCTGCGCGCAGTCGAGAGCGTCTTCGACGCCTATCGCGTCACACCGGGCGCATAGCGGGAGTCGCCAAGACCGTGAGGACCTGCGGCTCAATCGTTATCTCAACCTCAGAGTGCATCCCCGCGAAGTCGCCGTCAACCTGAAGCGGTAGCTCACGTCCGTCATGAGCGCGGGCTCGCAGACCTGTGATCGAGTTCAGTGGGGTTATCGTGCCGCCGCTCGGGCTCGCGCTCGAGGCGAGCAGCCGCGATGCCGTCAGCGCTGCGCGCACAGGCGATCGGAGGTGGAGCAACGCGGCGCCGAGCTGCCCAGAGTCGAGGTTGACGCCGTCGCAGAGACTGATTGCCCGGTCGCCAGCGAACGTAAAGTAAGTACCGTTTTGGATCAGGACGGTGTCGCACTGGATCTCTTCGGTTCCACTCTCGATAGTCAGACGCGGGCGTCGCAGCGCATAGCTCTTTAGGTACGCACTAATTCCAGTCTGGAGGTAATACCACTGCTTCAACCGCGCTTTGCGCCCTGGGTTTGAATCAACGTGCTCGACGACGCTGGCGTCGAGCCCGACGCCGGCCGAGAAGCTGAACGCGCGGCCGTTGGCGCGACCGAGGTCCACCTGCCGCGTCTGCCAAAGGTCGACACTTTCGAGGAGGCGCGCGGTTGAATCGACGATCTCGCTCGGCAGCCCGAGTAGCTTCGCGAAGACATTCTGGGATCCGCCAGGCAAGGGATACAGGGCGATTCCGCTGCCGGCCAGCGCGTCAGCCGCTTCGTTGAGTGTGCCGTCGCCACCGAGTGTCGCAACGGCATCGGTTCCACTCGATATTGCCGCCCGCGCAAGTTCTCGCGCGTGACCGGGGGCTTTCGTATCGACCGCTTCAACCTCATAGCGGCTGCCCAGGGCAGCGATCACTAAAGATCGCAGTCGCCGGTCGACCGATGTTGCGTGCGGGTTGACGACGATCAGCAGCTTTCGCCGCGTCGGATTAGAGGATGCCACGGCGTCGGAAGAGCACGACAAGCCCGACAAGCAGGACAGCCATCAGGCCGACAACGGCCCAGAAGGCCTCTATCTGACCCTGTCCGGGTACGCGGACGTTCATGCCGAAGATGCTCGCAATCAGAGTCAGCGGTAGTAGCACCAAGCTGATCGCCGTTAGAACTCGCAGGATCGAATTCAGCTGGTGCGAGAGGACAGACTCATTGGTCTCTTCGAGAGCCTCGACGACCTCTTTGAAATTCTCGAGCATGTCCCAAACACGCTCAGAGGCGTCGTTGATGTCGTCAAAGTAGATGTCAAGGTCGGCAGCCATGTAGCGCTTTGTCGTCCGCTCCAAGTCAGCTAGGGCAGGGCGCATTGGCCTCACAACCGAGCGGAAGTTAATTACTTCCTGCTTAGCCGTGAAGATGTCGCGAACAACTTCGGTCGAGCGCCCTTCGAATACGTCGTTTTCGAGTCGCTCCAGTTTGTTGCCGATCTTGCGGAGCATCGGGAAGCCAGAGTCAACGCAATCGTCGACGATTCGGTAGAGCAGGTAGCCAGCTCCCTTGCTGAATAGCTCCTCACGGACTGCAGGCCGGTTTTCGCTGCGCTCGAACAGATAGTCGAGAGCCGGCAGCGGCGACTGGGGGATCGTGATCACGTAGTTGGGACCGACGAAGACATCTAGTTCAACTGCGCTCAGTCGGCGCAGCTCCTTGTCGTAGCGTGGGAATTGCAGAACGATGAACAGGTAGTCGTCGTATTCGTCAACTTTCGGGCGCTGGTTCCGTGAGTTGAGGTCCTCGTAGTCGAGCTCGTGAAAGTCGAAGTTCTCCTGCAACCAGTCCCGTTCGACAGATCGCCAATCGCTGAAGTTGATCCACTTGAGACCGCCGTCGACGCCAGGCGACTCGATTACTTCAACGCGAGCAGCACCGAGCTCTTCGGCAGCAGGGACCGACTCATTGCCGCGTCGGCGCAGAGGTCGACGCAGCGTAGGCTTGGGAAGGCTCGGCATCGAGACTTCGTGGTTCGTCGTTTGGCATCTGAATTGACCTCTGCACGCAGTGTACCCGCGCCCCTTGGTCACTTGAAGCTCTGCACGCTGGCGTGCTATTCTGCTGCGCACATAGAAGGACACATCTAGAGGGGTGGAGGGACTGGCCCGTTGAAACCCCGGCAACCTCCCGAAAGGGAAGGTGCCAATTCCTGACAGATGTGGTGGGAGTCACCAGACCTCCGCCACTTGACGGCGGAGGTTTTTTAATGAGTGCCACCAATCTGAAGTGCCGCGAATGCGGATCTGAATACGACCTAGAGCCGATCTTCGTCTGCGACCGCTGCTTCGGTCCACTCGAAGTCGCTTACGACCACCGCGCCCTGGGCCAGGACATCCCTGAGTTGCGGCGCAGAATTCAAGGCGGGCCACAGAACCTGTGGCGCTACTCCGACTTCCTGCCGCTACCCGAAGGACCTCCCGGCCCGTCGGGTCGCAACTCGTCGCGCGTCGGTCTAGCGGCCGGCTGCACACCGCTGATCCGCGCCGACCGGCTAGCCGAACGGCTCGGCCTCGGGGAAGTCTGGGTCAAGAACGACGCCGCCAACCCGACCCACTCGTTCAAGGACCGCGTCGTCAGCGTCGCGGCGGCGAGAGCACGCGCCTTTGGCTTTGAGGTCCTCGCCTGCGCATCGACCGGCAATCTCGCCAACTCGGTCGCTGCGAACGCCGCGGCGCTCGGGATGGAGAGTTACGTCTTTATCCCGGCCGACCTCGAGGAGCAGAAGATCCTTGCGACCGGCGTCTACGGCACCAACCTCGTGAAGGTTCGCGGCAACTACGACGACGTCAACCGTCTTTGCATGGAGCTGAGCGGCGAGCGCGACTGGGCTTTCGTAAATGTCAACTTGCGCCCGTACTACGCGGAAGGCTCGAAGACTCTCGCTTATGAGATAGGCGAGCAGCTCGGCTGGCGCACGCCCGACCGGATCATCTCGCCGGTTGCTTCGGGTTCACTCTTCACGAAGATCGGGAAGGGTTTTGCCGATTGGCTCGATCTTGGCCTGCTCGAAGGCGAGCTGCCGACGATGAACGGCGCACAAGCCGCTGGCTGTTCTCCTGTCGCGACGGCTTGGGCCGAGGGCAACGATGTTTGTCAGCCAGTAAAGCCGAACACGATTGCGAAGTCGCTCGCAATCGGTAATCCGGCAGACGGGCCGTATGCGTTGGAGCTAGCGAAGAGCAGCGGCGGTTCGATCGATTCGGTCACGGATGACGAGATCCGAGCCGGAATTCGACTTTTGGCCGAAACGACAGGCGTCTTCACCGAGACGGCCGGCGGCGTCACCGTCGCAACGTTGGCGAAGCTCGCTGCGCGCGGCGACATCGGCGCCAACGAATCGGTAGTTGCTGTGATTACCGGCGATGGCCTCAAGACGCTCGACGCCGTCCGTGGCAGCTTCGAGTCATTTGAGATCGAACC
>CAMDLG010000015.1 GCA_945901565.1 Bifidobacterium breve
GGTGCGGCCACCATCCCGACGAGCTGACCGTAAAGAACCTCACGGGCAGGTAGCCGGGCGATGATCTTGATCTGCTCAACCTCGAGCGGCTCACCATCCATAATGCCGCCCTTAAATGGCAGCAGGTCGGTCTCACGGTTGAAGGTCGAGATTGCTTTCGCGGCCGCAGCAGCGTCGCCGCGGACAAAGGTCAACGCCGTAGGTCCCTCGAGCAGCGACTTCAGGTGCTCAGCGCCGGCCTTGTCTGCAGCCAGCTCGGTCAGTGAGTTCTTCACAACACGGAAGCTCGCACCGGCTTCGCCAAGCTGCGCACGAACCGACGCAATCTGCGAAACCGTGATCCCGCGATAGTCGATCGCGAAGACCGCCTGCGAACCCTCTATCTGCTCTGCGATCTCAGCGACCGCTTCAATTTTCTGTTCTTTGTTCATGAGCCTCCTAATCCGGACTTGTGGCCGTCGTCACGGCCTGCCGGAGGTCTTGGGTGGCGCGATTTTCAGGATGTCAGGCCGCGGCCGGCGCTGCCTCCTGAAGATCACGGGTGAAAGATGGGTCTGAGTCAACCTTGATGCCAGGGCCCATCGTTGAAGTCAAAGTGATCGACTTCAGATAACGGCCCTTAGTAGCCGACGGCTTTGCTCGAATAATCTCTTCAACGACGGCGGCGTAGTTAGCTAGCAGCGCTTCTTCCGAGAAGCTTGCCTTGCCGATCACGAGGTGCACGATCGAGCTGCGATCTGTGCGGTACTCGACCTTGCCGGCCTTCGCTTCTTCAACGGCCTTCGTGATGTCCATTGTCACAGTGCCGACCTTTGGGTTGGGCATCTTGCCTGAGGGCCCGAGCACGCGGCCTAGCTTTCCGACCACCGGCATAAGGTCAGGCGTCGAGATTGCCACGTCGAAGTCGCTGAAGCCTTCTTCGACCTTCGTCGCGAGATCCTCAGCGCCAACGACGTCGGCGCCGGCTGCTTCAGCCTCGCGCGCCTTGTCGCCCTGAGCGAAGACGATGATCGTGACGTCCTTGCCAAGCCCATGCGGCAACGCAATCGTGCCGCGCAGCTGCTCCTCAGCGTGACGCACGTTTAGCCCCGTACGGATGTGCAGCTCGACCGACTCGTCGAACTTCGCACGCGCGAGCTCCTTGACGAGCGCGACCGCCTCCGCTGGCTCGTACTCACGCTCGCGGTCAACCTTGCCGAGAGCGTCCTCATAAGCCTTGCTGTGCTTGCTCATGCGACCACCTCTACGCCCATCGAGCGGGCAGTACCGGCGATGATCTTCATCGCCGCGTCAACATCGTTGGCGCTTAGGTCAGCGAGCTTCGTCTCTGCGATCTGTCGCAGCTGAGCCTCGGTGATCTTTCCGACCTTGTCGCGGTTCGGTTCGCCTGAGCCCTTCTTCAACTTGATCGCCTGCTTGATCAGCACGGCTGCCGGCGGCGTCTTCGTGATGAAGGTGAATGAGCGATCCTCATAGACGGTGATGACGACCGGAGTGATGACGCCGGCGTTCTCCTGCGTCTGCGCATTGAACGCCTTGCAGAATTCCATGATGTTGATGCCGTGCTGACCCAGAGCAGGGCCAACCGGTGGCGCAGGGCTGGCCTGACCGCCTGGGGCTTGGAGCTTGAGTTGAGTTAGTACTTTTTTGGCCATCGATTTATCCCTGTCTGCGAGTCGTTAGAGCGAGCGCGATCAGATCTTCTTGACTTGATCGAAGCCAACTTCGACCGGGGTCTCTCGACCGAAGATTGACACAAGCACCTTGAGCTTCGCGGCGTCCTGATTGATTTCGGCGATTTCGCCGGAGAAGTCTGACAGCGGACCGGCAACAACCTTGACCGATTCGCCGATCGTGAACTGGGCCTTCGATGCGACCTTCTGCGCGACCTCTTGGTGGAGCAGACGGTCTACCTCAGGCTGCGTCAATGGCACTGGATCGGTCGAAGCGCCGACGAAGCCGGTGAGGTTTGGGGTCTCTTTGACGACTGCCCAAACGGCTGGGTTGAGATCCATGTTGATCAGCACGTAGCCGGGCATCGTGCGCTCTTCCTTCTGGATCTTCTCGCCGTCCTTGACCTCAACCTTGGTCTCGGTCGGAATCACAATCTGGCGCACGCGGCTCGACTGGTCGTGAGCTGCCAGACGGCGTTCGAGGTCGCCCTTGACCTTCTTTTCAAGATTTGAGCGAGTGTTGATTACGTACCAGCGATACATGGGATCCAGATCAGGTTGATGGTCAGATAATTAGGTCGACGAGTTTTTGAGCGGCTGCGTCAGCAAGACCAAGATAGGCGCCGGCGATCACAACGAAGCCAAGAACGACTGCAGTTGCCTGGCCGACTTGGCGACGGTCGGGCCATTGAACGCGCTGTAGTTCGGACCACGACGCGCGCAGGAAGTCAAAGAAGCGGCCGAAGATTGATTTTTTGCGCTCTGGCTGATCGGCGCTGGCCGGAGCCGCTGATGCGGCTGCTTGGCGAGCTTCAATGTCAACTTCGAGCGATTCCTCTGCCTCGATGATTGAATCTTGGTCGCCCGACTCGATCTTCTCTTCGACCTCATCGATGCGATCTTCAAGCTCCGCGAACTCCTCGGCGCTGAGCCCTTCCGGGTGGACAACACCGCCGGCGCTGGGGTCGACCTTGGGGTCGGCTGGAGTGCCGCCCGCTCCAGCGACAAGCTTGGCATCGAACTCGTCGACGTCGGCTGAAGAATGGTCGAGTGCTGCTGGCAGGTCGTCGCGGACGACCCCCTCGCTGCTCGCCGGAGCGCCGGAAGCGTCACGCTTGGCCTTGCGCTGCTTTGCTCGTTTGCGGTTGCGCGCCACGGATCAAGGCTCACTAACGGGTCTCTTTGTGGCTGGTGTGTGTGCGGCACCAACGACAGTATTTGCGCAGCGTCACGCGATCGGGCGTGTTGCGCTTGCTCTTATTAGTTTGGTAGTTGCGCCGCTTGCAGTCCTCACATTCGAGGGTGATCGCGACGCGTACATCTCCGCGGGCCATACTCGGACTCCGGTTTTGAGGGTTGCGTCTAAGACTAACTGGGGCAGAAAAACGACCCGCCCCAGGCGAGTCGAAAACTCAGTGTAGCGCGACTCCGCCGCTTGTGATCGGCGCTAGGCTCGGCGGCGATGACGAGTACCGATTCGGCTAGCGGGCCGCAGATCGCCCCAACTGCAAGAGAGCGGCCTAGCCAAGCCGCTGCTTACGCCCTCTTCATCGCAACTTTGATCAATGTTCTCGGCATCGGGGCCGTAATCCCCGTACTGCCGCTATTCATCAAAGGGCCGGTCGGCGGCGGTGACCTTGCCGTCGGCCTGGTAATTGGAGCGTTTTCCTTCACCGGCATCCTGATGCGGCCGATCGGCGGCCGGATCGCCGACCGCCGCGGGCGTAAGCGAGTGCACATTCTCGGCATTGCGATCAGCGCACTTGGAGCAGCACTGCTTTTCATTCCGGCTGGGGTGCCGGGGCTGATCATCTCGCGGCTGCTCGTAGGGATCGGCGAAGGTTGGGTTTACACGGCCGGGATCACATGGATCGTCGACCTAGCGCCGAAGGAAGGGCGTGCACGAGTCGTTGGTCTATTCGGAATCTCAGTTTGGGGAGGAATCACAATCGGCGCTGTGCTCGGCTCGGTGATTCTCGATAGCGCTGGCTATAACGCCGTCTGGGCATTCGCCGTAGTAGCACCATTGATAGCGATTCTGATCGCCAGCCAGATCCCTGCGGCGCAAGCCACCAAGCAGTCGGCAGGCGAGGAGCTGGCAGAGGCCGAGTTGGTCGGCGGCGAGGTTGAGGTAAATCAACCGCGGCGTGAAGCGCTTGCTGCCAGCCTCAATGAGCGTGGGCTGCTGCGCTGGGTACCTTCGTCGACGCTTCGGCCCGGGACGGCCCTGGCGATGGTCGCGCTCGCCTACGGCAGCTTCATGTCCTTCGTGGTGCTGCTCTTGGATCAACGCGGCATCGGCCACGGGGCGTCCGTATTTACTGCCTTCACAGCGTCGTTTGTAATCACACGCTTGCTGCTTTCGTCGATTCCAGACCGGATTGGCTCACGACCAACGATTCTGATAGCTGGGCTGATCCAAGCGGCCGGACTGGTCGTCGTGGCGCGCGCAGCTTCGCTACCGGTTGCGTTGGTTGGGGCGATCTTCGCTGGCGGCGGTATGTCGCTCGTATTTCCTTCGCTCGCAGTAATTGTGATCGAGAACACCGACTCGGCCCGCCGCGCCACGGCGCTAGGCGCATTCCTAGCCTTCTTCGACATCGGTGTGGGGCTGGGTGCACCACTTGCTGGAGTAATCGCGTCACTCGGCTCCGGCAACAACTACAGCGCCGCGATCCTTGTTGCGGCGGTGATAAGTGCCGGCGGGGCGATGGTCGGCTTCTTTGGCACCGGCCGAAATCGTAAGATGGCTCATGGCTGAGATTCTGACGATCGCCCACACCGACGGTGGGACTGCTGGCGTCCTCGCTGACGCTGGCGCGCTCTCACTGGAGCAGTGGATTCCAGCCGAAGGCGGCCAGCCTGAGAGACCGCTCAGCGAATACAAGGGGCTCTTGATCCTTGGCGGCGACGAAAACATTCATGAGACAGATCGCTACCCGTACCTCGAAGACGAGTTTGCACTGCTCAGCGACTGGTTGGAGTCGGGGCGCCCGGTCTTTGGCGTCTGCCTCGGCGCACAGATGATTGCCCACGTCACCGGCGGGTCGGTCTTTGAGGCTCCAGAACGGGAGTTTGGCTGGATCGACTTCGAGGTCCTACCGGCCTCGCAGGATGATCCAGTGGCCGGGTTTGGCGAGCAGCGCCTAAGCGGCCTGCTCTGGCACCAGTACGCCTGCGAGCCGCCAGCAGAGGCGACGATATTGGCTCGCAACGAGGTGTGCGTTCAGAGCTTCAGGCTCGGTGAAGCTTGGGCCTTCCAACACCACCCAGAGGTTGACGACGTGATTCTCAACCACTGGCTGAAGCCGGTCCTCGATAACTCAGAGGGTCCCGAGCGTCGTCAACTAGCGGAGCTGGTCAACGCTGAGCGCGGCGAGCGGATGCCGCCGTGGAACGATTACGGCCGTGAGCTGTTCCGCCGTTTCGCTAAGCGCTGCGTTTGACGTTGGCGCCGAGTAGCTTCGTCCGCCTACTCCACGCCATCGCTGGCATCTCGACCAACTTTAGGCTGGCCCAGCCCAGTAGCAGCGAGATTGGGAGCCCCACCAGCGTCGCGCCAAGCGGTGTGAGCGGCAGCAATCCGTTTGCGCGCAGCACCAGCAGGACCGGCACGTGCCAGAGATAGAGGCCGTAGCTCACCGCGCCGACCCAGACCAGCGGCTGCCACTCCAGCGCTGCGGGAGGCCGCGCAGCGGCGGTCGCGACGATCAGTGCGAACCCGAGCGCTGCCGGAAGATCACGGATCACGCGGACGATTGCGAAAGCCCCGAGATGAAGCAAGAGATCGGCCGCTACCAGCAGGACCCCGGCAGCGAGTAGGAGTCGAGCCGCGCGGGCGCTCGGCACGCGCGCCTCAATCAAAACCGCAGCGAGCATCCCTGCCGCAAAGTAGGGAAGCATCGCCAGGAGACTCTTCGACCAGCCGAGCGGCGCGGCAACTTGCT
Organism: Bifidobacterium breve; assembly: GCA_945901565.1. Taxonomy (GTDB): domain Bacteria; phylum Actinomycetota; class Thermoleophilia; order Solirubrobacterales; family Solirubrobacteraceae; genus F1-60-MAGs163. The sequence continues at coordinate 5,621 of CAMDLG010000015.1, forward strand.
GCGCTAGGAAGTAATTGAAAACGACTCCAAATACCAGCAGCAGCGTGGGGATCAAAAGCTGCCGGCCGCGACTGGAACCGCTGCGAACCGCGAGCCAGCCGAATAGCGGGAGAACGACGTAGTAGGTCGCCTCAACCGCGAGGGTCCACATCGGCGGATTGAGTCTGAGCAGCGTTTGCGGACTGAAGTTCTGTGCGAAGACGAAGTACAGCGGCAAGAGATGAGTCGGCGGCAGGTTTACACCCGGAGACCCCGCCAGTGGGTACAGCAGCAGCGCGCTGCCGACGATCGCCAACCAATAGGCGGGCACGATGCGCCCGAAGCGGTGCACCGCGTAGGTCGCCGTCGCCGCTGCAGGTCGGCCTGTTAGCGCCGACCTAACCCATGCTCGATAGAGGAGGAAGCCAGTGAGCACGAAGAAGAGGACGAGCCCGATGCGAAGCTCGGCGAGCAGCTCGTTGGCCAGCGTTGGGCGGGCCGCAGCGACGCGAACATCACTAAGCGTGTAGAGCCACGCGTGGAAGCCAAAGACGCTGAGCGCGGCGATAGCGCGCAACCCGTCGAGCGCGCCGTTACGCGGCGGCGAGCTGGCCTGCGGCAGGGCCACAGTTAGCTCTTCAGCGAGGGTGATTGCACGACCTGCAGCCCGTCCTCCGCCATCCAACGCTTCAGCTGGTGATGCATCGTCGCGGCGCCGACAAGCGGCACCAGCGGCTCGCTCCAACTACTTGGCACGACCGCAAACGGGTGCATCTGCGCGCCTCCCAAACCACCGTGTGAGCCCATGAAATCCTCGAACGGCACTATCTCATCTTCGTCCGGAAGGTAGGCGCCGCTGACAAGCATGTCGGGGCAGTGGCCGAAGCTGTCATGACGACGCAAGTGGTCGGCGGCGGTGGCGCCAAAGTCGGCGATCGGGTTGACGCCAGTGATGCTGTCATCGCTGAGCCGGTAGCTACCGTCGGCGCCGAGCACAACGGAACCTTCAAGCTCGGTGTGGACCATCACCCAGCCGATGTCGGGATGGGCGGCGAGTGAAGCAACCAGCCCAGGGTGCTGTTGCTCGATCGTTTCGAGCGTCAGCCGCCCCGGCGTGCGAGGGAATGACACCAAACCGAGGCAGCCCGACGCCAACACAATCACCTCGGGGCGATCTTCATTGGCGGCGTCACTGATCGCTTGGTGCTGCTCCTGCGCTTCACGCCCTGGGCCGAGCGCAACACCGTCATCGCCAACGAGGTTCCGCGTGGCGCGCGCCATCATCCGGCCACCGGTGCTGTCGTCGTTACCAAGCTCAGTTAGCCAGCCGCCGATCTCACCCCATGATTCGGCTACTGCGGGAGGCGCGCTTACTCCGCCGTCACCGGCGCAGGCATCTTCGACCACCTCTTCCAGCGTCTTGCCGCAGCGCTGGCGAAATGGCCTACCTTGCGACTGGCCGTGATCCGAAAGGACGACGATCTGGTACGGCCTTGGCGCCTGAGGCAGCGCCCGCTCGAGTCGCAGAAGCTGGCGATCCAAGCGACGCAGGACGGTCATTGCATCGGGCGCGCGGATCCCCGAGTGGTGTGCGACTTCGTCATAGCCGACGTAGGTCGAATATGAAACTGGGACGCCCTCAACGATGTCGGCTAGCAGCGTTGCGGTGTTCAGCTCGCGCATCACGACGGTCATCGCAGCGCGCAGCAGCGGATAGACGCCGCCGCGGTGGACGTGTTGCTCACCGCGGCGAATCTGGCGCCAGTAAGCGAGCTTCTCGAGGATCATGTCGTGCACTGAGAGAACAAGCGTGCGGGTCATCCCTGAGGGGTCAGAGAAGAAGGCAAAGAATTCGCTGGAATGAGAGCGCTGCCGGTCGCGCACGACGCTGAGCGTCGCCGAGGCGCGTGGTGCATCACCGGAAAGCAGATTGCCGCGACTGGTTCCATCAACTGCCAGCAGGCCGCTACCTGTGCTCACGCGGCGCTCCATCTCTGCCGTGTCAGCAACGCTGCTGGAGACCATCAACACGCCGCGCTCCTTTTCATACCAGCGGAAGGCAGGCATGTTCTCGTTGCTGCCGAGCAGTAGCCCCGCCTGACTGGCGCCGGTCTGGCTCGAAAGGTCGCACTCCCAGCCGACGATTCGATGGCTTCCGTCGGCGAGCCAGCGAGCGATTGTCGGCACGTGCCCCGAAGCGACCGCCTCGCGCAGGACGGCCTCGCCGAGTCCATCAATCTCGAAGAAGATCACTCCCGGAACATCGGTCTCGTTTGCGCTGCGCGATTTGCGCATCCTCCGCCGCACAACGCGTAGGTGATAGGCGTCGCCGTCGACGTCAAGCAGCGTGCCAGCGATCGTGCTGACAACTGTCATCAGGACGGCGACGACGAACGAACCGAGCACCGTCGGCGCGCTGTGGTCGACGACGTTCAATGACAGCCAGACCATCGCCGTCGTCGCGACCAGCGAAAGCAGCCCGAACGTCAGCACCGTGAGCGGCAGTAGTAGGCGCGTTATCAGCGGCCAGATCAGCGAGCCGAAGATCGCCAGCACGATCACGACGACCAGTGCAGCACCGAACGATGGAACATCGATCTCAGGAATGATTGCCGCAGCGCCCCACAGCGTCAGAGCCTGAATCAGACCAAGCGCGAATATGCGCACAATGAAGCCGGTGAGGCGGCGACGCGACGACGATTGGTTAGATAGAGCGGTCGACATGGTGATAATTACCCTTGTGGCGTATTGAAGCCGAATCTGCGAGGCTACCGCCATATGAGCTCAGATTCAGAAGCAAAGACAACTGAACAGCCAGCCATCGGCAAGGCTTCAAGCGACGAGGCGCCGACAGTCGTCAAGCCAAGCGGCGAAACTCCGTGGCAGAGGTCACGCGGCCGCCGCATTTCAGTCCACCTGCTCGTCGTCCTTGCGACTCTGCTGACGATCCTCGCAGTCTTCGCGAACTGGACCCGCCAGCAGCTGCTCGACACGAATCAGTGGACAAAAGCCAGCTCAGAGCTAATTGCAAATCCTGTGATTCGCGATCAAGTCGCTCTCTACCTCGTTGATCAGCTCTATACAAATGTTGACGTCCCAGCTCAGATCAAGTCGGTTCTTCCCAAGGATCTCCAGCCGCTCGCTCCGGTAGCGGCCGCCGGTGCGCGCGACCTTATTACTCAGGCCGCAAACGCGGCGTTGGAACAACCAGCCGTTCAGTCGGTCTGGACAGACGCGAACAAACTCGCGCACGAGCAGTTCGTCCAAGTGATCGACGGCGGCAACAGCTACGTCACCACGACGAACGGCGACATCACGATCAACCTTGGTCTGATCCTCAACAAGGTCGCGGCAAACGTAGGACTGCCGAGCAATATCGTCGCGAAAATTCCTCCGGGGGCAGGGCAGGTAACGGTCGTTCAGTCGAATGACCTCAAGCAGATTCAGCAGGCTGCAAAGGCTCTGAAGACCTCGTCGATCGTGCTCAGCGTGCTCGCCTTCCTGTTCTTCGTTCTGGCCGTCGCGCTGGCCGCTGGGCGACGTGCCAACACACTCGTTGAGGTAGGTGCGGGACTGATCGTGGCCGGCCTTGCGGTCGTGCTGCTCCGCGGCGCGGCCGGCGATGCAATCGTCTCTGCGTTAGTCACCGATGTTTCCTTGCAACCGGCAGTTAATGCCGCATGGAACATCGAAAGCACGCTGCTAGAGCAGCTCGCAACGCAGGTAATCGTGGTCGGAGTGATGCTGCTCATCGCAGGGCTGCTCGGTGGCCCGGCAAAGGCATCGCAGAAGGTCCGCGGTTGGCTTGCCCCAGTCCTAAATGCCTACCCCGAGGCAAGCTACGCCGGCGTCGCCCTGCTCGTTCTGCTGTTCCTGATCTGGGCGCCGATTCCGGCTGCCAGCAGAGCCTCGTTCATCATCATTTTCATCGTCCTTGTCTTCCTCGGGCTCTACATGTTGCGCCGTGAAACGCTGCGCGAGTTCCCTAGCGCGGGCGCGGGCGGCGGTGGCGGCGATGCACTGCGTAGCGGTACGGCCAAGATCGGGGCCGCATTCAGCCGCGCTGGCGCCGCGGTCAAGACGACCACCGCGAAGGCCGCCCATGACGTTAAGGAGCGCACCGCAAGCCACAAGACGATGCCTGCGGGAGACGCCGAGAGCCAGCGGATGGCAAAGCTTGAACGGCTAGTCGCGCTGCGTGACGGCGGCGCCCTAACTGATGAAGAGTTTGCCGCTGAGAAGGCGAAGGTTCTCGCCAGCGAAGCTTAAGCGCGGCGTTTGCGGGGCAGGCCGCTTAAGCCGCGGTTTGCGACTGGACTGGAGCAAGCCGCTGGGCCTGGCGCTCAGGCGCAATCTCGACGACGTTCCAAGCTAAGTGCAGGCGCTTCAGCAGTCCAACGAGCATCGCTGAAGTATCGATCTCGGAGCGCCGCAGCCCATGCTTTGCGGAGCGCGGGAAAGCGTGATGGTTGTGATGCCAGGACTCGCCAAATGAAGGAATCGCGAGCCACCAAACATTGCGCGACTGATCCTCAACTTCAAAGCGCCGGTTGCCAAAAAAATGGCAGACCGAGTTGACCGACCAAGTTACGTGGCTCTGGACCATCACGCGAATCAAACCGCCCCAGAGCAAGCCGGTTAGCCCACCGTAAAAACTGCCGGTGATCGCGTAGCCAAGAGCAAAAGGCAGCGCTGCTGAGAGAAGGATGAAGAAGGGGAACGAGTAGTGGATAACTCGCATGCCGCGATCTTCGCTCAGGTCGATCGCATACTTCTCGTGCGTGGCCATCCCGTGGACGCGCCAAGTCCAGCCGACGTGCGCATGCCAAAGGCCACGAACTGCTCCGAAGATCCCGGCGCCGTTACCAACGTGCGGGCTGTGAGGATCGCCCTCGACGTCAGAGAACGCGTGATGTTTGCGATGGTCCGCGACCCAGTCGAGCGGCCCGCCTTGAATCGCCATCGACCCGAGCATCGCGAAGCCATACTCGATCGGCTTGTAGGTCTGAAACGAGCGGTGCGTCAAGAGCCGGTGGTAGCCGACCGTTATCCCCAGCCCGCAGAGCAGGTACATGACGATGAAGACGAGCAGATCGCCCCAGTGCAGCAGGTCATGGTTGATCGCAACCGGGATCAGAGCGACCAGGACGATCACGGGGCCGAAGACCGCTGCGAGATTGGAGTACTTGTCGACCTTGCGCATTGGCTCAAGTCTATGGCATCACAGGCGTAGCGTAAAAAGCCGCGACCGTTAAGTGCGAGCTTTCCCGCAACTAACTGCTCAGTGGCGGGTTTGAGGGAGGCAGATGACGAGCGTGATCAAAGATCGTGCACTGCTCACTTTCTGTGTTGCCGCTGCGCTGCTGGTGTTCGCCCCTCAGGCAGGAGCAGCAGGCAGAGCCAAGATCGCCGCGGGGCAGGTGGCCGCCGGGCAGATCGCGCTGCTTCGCAATGACGGGCGCCGCCCGACGATCGCACCGCAGCGGCTCTCGTTGAGTGCTGGCAGAGCGAACGCCTACGCCGCCTTCAGCGTGCCAAAAGCTTGGGCCGGCAAGCCGATCGAACTGACTCTGAGGTCGAACAGCAATGTTCGCGTGAGCGTTACCGTCGTCCGCGCAGGGCGGCTTCGCTATCTGCGGTGGCCGACTCGCCCCCGGTCCGTCGGGAAGGCGGTCAACGTCAAACTCCGCGCCACTGGGGCGACTCCCCTCGAGCTGCCGCAGCTGCCCGCAGGCCGCGTTGTGCTTGAGATCAGAACGCGCAGCCGCGCCGTGATCTCAGGCACGCTTCAGATCGCACTCAAGCGAAGCTCGTCAGCGCCGGTGACTGGGGCTCCATCGAGTGGTAGCGACCAGGAGCCGGGCGCAGGTGGGGAAGGCTCTGGCGGGTCAGACCCTGGCACTCAGCCCGACACTCCTGAGCTGCCAATCGACGGCACGCCATCAGCTCCCGACCCACCGGCTGACTCTGGCACTCAGCCCGACACTCCTGAGCTGCCAATCGACGGCACACCATCAGCTCCGGACCCACCGGCTGACCCCAGCTCACCTTTCGCAGACCTGTTGCCGCAGCTGATCGGCGCACCATCTGTTAGCGCGGCGGCGCTGACCGAAGCCTCGGGCCTTGCCGAGAGCGCACTAAACCCTGGCGTCTACTGGACCCATAACGACAGTGGCGACCGCGCGCGCCTGTTCGCGATTGATGCCGCGACCGGTGCGCTGCGCGCAACCTTCGAGTTGCCTGGAGTTACGGCGACCGACTGGGAAGATCTCGCTATCGCTCCGGACGCCGATGGCAACGATGCCTTCTACATCGCCGACATCGGCGACAACAGAGCCGGACGCAGCTCAGTCAAGATCTACCGTGCAGCCGAGCCCACACTCCCGGCCGCCGGCGGTTCAGCGGTGACAATCAATGCTGGAGCTGTCAGCTCGCAGCGACTCACCTACCCAGGTGGCCCGCGCGACGCCGAGTCGCTCGCCGTCGGCGCTGACAGGGCACTGACGATCATCTCCAAGCGCGAGGCGCAGGTCGGTGTTTACCGGCTGGCCGACCCGAAGTTCATCGGCGGCAACTCGCAGCTTGAATCGATAGGCCAACTGCCGCTGACCTGGGTAGTCGGAGCTTCCGCCTCACAAGACGGATCCTTCGTGCTGATCAAGACGGCGAGTTCGGTACTCGGCTACGCGATCGCAAGCGATGAGAGCGTTGCCGAGGCACTGGTTCGTGGTGGCGCCGGCGAGAACCTTCCCTATAACGCCGAGCCTCAGGGCGAATCGGTCGCCGCCGCGCTCGCCGGACGCGGCCACGCAACTATCTCCGAAGGAATCTCTCAGCCACTTCAGCAGTGGCGCTGGTAATCGGAGCCGCCTAAGCGACGTCCAGCACGACCTTGCCTGTCGCTCCCCTGCTGTCAATTAGCTCCAACGCTGCGGCGGTCTCTTCGAGTGCAAAGTGGGCACCGACCGGTGGGCGGACGAAGCCCTGCTCGATCAGATCGGCAATTGCATCGCCGGTTGCTTTGACGAGCGCCGGGTTGCCAAGCACCGACGCACCCCAGCCGGCGCCGATCACAGAGGTGTTGTTCAGCAGCAGGCGGTTGACCTTCACTTCGGGAATCGATCCGCCGGTAAAACCAACGACGACTACGCGCCCGTTCTCTTTAAGCGAACGAAGACTGTCGGTGAAGCGGTCGCCACCGACTGGATCTAGCACCATGTCAGCTCCGCCGAGCGCCAACACCTCGTCCTTCCAGTCGCCGTCAGAGCGCACTACTTCGTCGGCTCCAGCTTCACGCGCGACGGTTTCTTTTTCGTCGCTTGAGACGACGGCGATCGTGCGCGCCCCGAGCCCCTTCGCGACCTGGATTGAGGCCGTGCCAACGCCACCCGCCGCGCCGTGCACGAGCACCGTCTCACCAGCTTCCAGCTGACCGCGATGAACCATCGAGAAGTGAGCAGTGTGGTAGTTGAGTACCAACGCAGCCCCCTGCGCGTCATCAAGCGCATCGGGAAGCGGAAATGTGAAGTGGACCGGCGCGACGGCAACCTCGGCGAATCCGCCGAGCATGCAGAAGGCAGCTACTCGCTGCCCTGGTTCGAAACCCGATCCGGCTGAGGCGCTGCGTACAACGCCCGCAACCTCGCTGCCTGGCACGAATGGGAGATCCGGCTTGATCTGATATTCACCGCGCGTTTGGAGCAGCTCAGGGAATGCAACACCGGCGGTCGCAACGTCAACAACGACTCCTTCGCCGGGGGTCATCGGGTGGCCGGCGGCGGCTTCTGGCTCTGGGATATCGACCAACTTCAGTGCGCTGGCAGGGCCCGTGAGTTCAGTTATCTGGATAGCTCTCATAAGGCCGCTCAACCTAACAGACGACAGAGCACGAGTGAGCGCCGCCGAGTTACGGGGGCGCGGTCGGTATAAAGGGCGTATGACTTCGGGCCTCTACCGACTTGGGAAGTTCTGCGCCCGCCATCGCTGGATCGTGATCGTGCTGTGGCTAGTGATCGTTGTCGCTCTAGCTAGCTGGGTGAAGAGCAGCGGCGGAATGGTCTCATCTAACTCCGTAGATCTGCCCAACACGCCAAGCCAGAACGCCACCAATCTGCTGACTAAAAAGCTGCCGACGCTCCTGAAGCCGACCAGCTCAATAGTCGTTCACTCGGCCGACAAGGGGGCGCTGACTAGCTCCGCAAACAGCGCCGCGATCGCCTCTGCTGTGGCGGTCGCGAAGAAATCACCGGAGGTCGAGTCGGTGGTAAGCCCACTTCCGCGAACCGCTGCTTCACAGGCCGCAGGCGCGCTTGTCAGCGCCGATCAGAAGACAGCGCTGATCCAAATCACGCTGACCCCGAAGTACGCCATTCCAACGGCGGTAGAAGCGAACAACCTCGTCAACCGAATCGAAAAGCCACTCAGCGCAGCCGGGCTTGAGAGCGCCGCCGATGGCAATCTCGGAGCAGTTGCGGTCGACCCAAATGCCGCGTACCTCTCGTTTGGGATCGGGATCGCGGCGGCGCTGATTGTCTTGCTGCTGACCTTTGGCTCGGCCGTAACGATGTTGCTGCCGATTGTTACGGCTGTCTTCGGGGTCACGATCGGCACGATGGTGATCACGCTGCTTTCGCACATCAGCAGCGTTCCTTCATCGGTCGGTGCGCTGGGCGGAATGATTGGACTTGGCGTCGGAATCGACTATTCGCTCTTTGTTCTCTCAAGACACCGCGAGCAGCTCGCCGACGGGATGGAGGTAACAGAGTCGATCGGCCGGTCGGTCGCTACCTCCGGCGCGGCGGTGCTCTTCGCAGGAACGACGGTCGTAATCGCCCTCTGCTCGCTGGCAATTGCCGGGATCCCAATCGTCGCCCAGCTCGGCTACCTGTCGGCGATCTTCGTCGTGACCGCGATCCTTTCAGCCCTAACGCTGCTGCCGGCGATCCTCGGAGTTCTCGGTAAGCGCTATGACGCTCTGCGAGTGCCCGGCCTGCACAAGCGCACCTCAAAAGCGATTGACCACGATGCCAGTGGCTGGGCACGCTGGGCGAAGCGAATTGCGCGCCACCCGTGGCCGCCGCTGATCGCCGCAATCGTAATCTTGGCCGTCATCGCCGTGCCGACAACGAAGATGATCTTCGGCCAGATCGACACCGCCGCCGGATCCAGCGAGTCGCAAGCGACGAAGGCTTACAAACTAAATTCGGCCGGTTTTGGCGAAGGCAGCAACGGCCCGATTCTCGTCGTCGTGAAGCTCAACGGGGATGCCGGCGACGCCGCAGCGCTAGCCAAGCTTGAAAAGGCGATCGCGGCAGACACAGACGTACTGGCGCCTCCCGCCCCGCCGCTCTACAGCGCCGACCGCTCGACCGCCGTGATCACCGTAATCCCGAAGTCCGCGCCGCCGTCAGATGCTACGCAGGCGCTAGTAAACCGGCTCCGCGTGCTTGCTCCGAAGGACCTTGCCGCGACTGGGCAAGTTGCCTATGTCGGCGGGCAGACAGCTGCCTTCATCGACATCGCCGACGAGATTCAGAAGAAGCTCCCCGTCTCAATCTTGATAGTCGTTGCGCTGAGCTTCTTACTCCTGTTGGTCGCCTTCCGATCGGTTCTAGTGCCGCTCCAAGCCGCGTTCATGAACCTGCTCGGTGTTGCTGCTGCCTACGGAATGCTGGTCGCCGTCTTCCAGTGGGGCTGGGGAACCGGTCTGATCGGACTTGATGGCACGGTGCCGATCGTCTCGTTCGTGCCGCTGATGATGTTCGCGATTCTCTTCGGCCTCTCAATGGACTACGAGGTCTTCCTTGTAACTCACATCCAAGAGGAATACGAGAGCGGCGCCGACAACGAAACTGCCGTCGTCCGTGGCCTTTCGCGCAGCGCACGGGTGATCACCTCGGCGGCGCTGATCATGGTCTGCGTCTTCCTTGGCTTCGTCACCGACCCCGACCCAACAACCAAACAGTTCGGGCTTGGCTTGGCATTTGCGGTCGCGATCGACGCGACGATCGTGCGCTGCCTGCTAGTTCCAGCACTGATGGTGATCGTTGGTAAACGCAACTGGTGGCTACCGAAGTGGCTGGCGCGCATACTGCCGAAGGGCAGCATTGAAGGCACCGACTACTTCAGGAAGCTCGACGCCAAAGGTTCCGACAGCTAGCGCTGATCGTCGCCCCAGAGAGTCCCTGGGTAATAGTCGTAGACGACGTCCTCGATTGCCGCGAAGCGAACGCCGGCGCGGGCCAGCTTGATTGTCAGCATTAGATCGCCGGGGATCTCAAAGAAGTCCTCGGTTCGTTGCCGTGCGATAGAGCTGAGGCCGCTGTGGACTAGCGCCGCAGAAGTGGCGCGTGCCTTCCAGTCGGCGCCGAGCCCGCTCCATGCGGGCAACATCCCCGGCGGGAAGCCGGCAATCAGCGTCGACGAACCATCCGGCGCAAACTGCTCGATCGTTCCTGAAACAACCTCGGCCCGCGTCTCACGGGCATTGGCTAGGAGTAGCTCAATTGCGTCCGCGGGCAGAGCGTCATCGTCATCAAGCTCGGTGATCCAAAGACCGGTTGACATCCGCCGCGCCTCAATCTGCAGGAGCGTCGAAGCAGACAACCAATGCCGATGTTGATGCGGGTTGATTACCGACTGGGTAACCCAACCGAAGCGCACGCGGGGGTCGTCGACCGCCTGCAAGCGTGCCTCGCTGCTCGGGTCAAAGCCGTCGCAAACAACAAGCAGCTCGATCGCCTTGTGACTTTGCGCCAGGGCCGACGGCAGCGCGCGCTCGAGGAAGAGGTCGATGCGCTCCTCGATCAGCGGAATGCAGATAGAGACGAGCGGCTCGGGATCTTCGTACGGCGCTAGGTATTCGGGACTTGCACGCATAGCCTCGACTCGGCGGCAGTTCTCAGCCTCCTCGCTGAGCAGGTACCGCAGGGCGCCGTCAACGCGGCCCTGCTGCTCGGCGCTCTGCGCTGCGAGCGCCGCGACGGCGTCGCGCAGCTCGGCCTGCTGGCGATCTATCTGCGCGCTTAGCTCAGCGAAGCGGCGATCCAACGCGCGTGCGAACGCGGCCTTTAGCGGGTTCTTCATTGGCCTGCACCAGTTGCGGTTAGAAAGACTCGTGCCGGTGCACCGATGCCCACCGTCAGCTCGCTTCCAACTAGATAGAGCTCGCGAGCCACGCTAAGCGCTCGCTGGCGCTTCGATGAAGCCTTCGGAAATCAGTTCATCCTCGACGCTCTCGTCGATATCACCTTCGACGCGGCCGGAGCGCAGATGCATCGCGATCAGCGGGAAGAAGAGCGTTGAGAGAATCGCTGCGCCTACGAGTGCGGCTGAGGTCGACGACTTCATCTTGCCGGCCTCAACCGCCACCGTTGTGATGGCAACGACGAGCGGCAACTGGGTAGCGGAGTAGAAGGCGAGCGCGAAGCGATCACGCAGCTCAAGCACGCCGCGATAGAGCAGCAGTGCTGGCACTCCGCGCACAATCAGGAAGAGCGCGACGAAGAGCGGCAGCTTCAGTAGCCCCTCGGTGCTGCTGATCAGTGCATCGAGGTCAAAGTTCATGCCGCTGTAGATGAAGAAGAAGGGGATTAGGAAGCCGTAACCGATCCCGACCAGCTTCGAATCGAGTACCGCAACCTCGCGCCCGCGGACGGCGAGGCGAACGATCATTCCGGCAGCGAATCCGCCGAGCAGCAGTTCCAAACCGAGCCCCGAGGCGAAAAATACGAGCACAAAAATCATCACGACCGACAAGCGCACGGCAAGCTGGCTGCTCGATTCAGGATTCCCTGGGGCTTTGCCCCACAGTCGCGGGACGATGCGAACCGCGGCGACCGCAGCAAGCACCGCGAGTACGACAAAGGCGATAAGGACTTCGGTGTTCTTCGCTGTCGACGCCGTCAACACAAGGGTTAGCAAGAGGATCGGCCCAAATTCACCGATCGCGCCGGCGCCCAGCAGGTAGGTACCAAAGCGCGTGCGCATCTCGCCAGCGTCGGTGATGATCGGCATCAGCGTGCCGATCGCCGTCGTCGCCATTGCCGAACCGGTGTAAAGCAGCGAGAGAACGACGCCAGCCCACGCGAGAGCCCCGCCGATCCCGTAAGCCAGCGCGAGCGAGAGGACCCATCCGGCAAGCGCAAGGTTTAGCGACTTGCCTCTAATCCGCTGGAAATCGATCTCGTAACCGGCGAAGAAGAACAGCATCCCCAGGCCAAGGTTCGCGAAGAACTGGATGAAAGGATCGGGCGTCGCGATGTCGAGCACCTGCGGGCCGATCACGATCCCGAAGAGCAGCTCCAGCACGACGACCGGAATCGCCACGCGCGGCCCAAGAAAGGTGACTGCGAGCGCCGCCACTGCGGCGGCGCTCACGATCACAATAAATGATCCTTCGTCGACTTGGACGCCAGACGAAGCTGCTGCGGTGATTAGGTTCATCGGCAGGCGCGAAGCCTAACCGATGCATTCCGCGAACCCCTCGCTACTTGATGGCAGCCCGGCGCTTTGGCGATGTCGTCGCCTTTGTTCTTGCCCATCGATCAGATTTCGATCTGTGGCCACTGATCCGAATTGCCTAGCGCGGCGTATTGATTTTCGACCTCATCTCAAGCTCCGCGTCCGGATTTCGACTGAACGGGAACCGATCGCTCGCTGACTGACGTTGATCGGAAACAGCAAAACTGACAAGGAGATGGAAATGGTACGAAATCAACTTCGAACGATTGGATCCGCAGTTGCCGTGCTGATCGCTGCGACCGCGCTTGCTGCCTGCGGTTCCTCGTCTAGCACCGATACAACCGCGTCCACCGCGGCAATGACTACAGAGACCACCGCGGCAACCGCGATGGACGATTCGTCTGCCTCAACCAAGGTCGATGTCGTCCTGAACGAGATGAACGTGATGGCGATGCCCGACGAATCGAAAGCCGGCGATGTGACCTTTGACGTCAAGAACGAGGGCGCGGCGGGACACAACATGATCGTCATCAAGACCGACAAGATGGCCTCCGACCTTGGCCAGGGTGCACAGGCATCCGAAGCGGGCAAAGTTGGCGAGGTCGCCGAACTTGCGGCAGGAAAAAGCAAGGACCTCACTCTGGACCTAGCCGCCGGACACTACGCGTTGATCTGCAACCTGCCCGGCCACTACGCCGCTGGGATGTACCAAGACTTCAACGTCAACTGATTCGGTTTCTCATTCATGCGCCTGAAGGCCGCCGCTAGACGCGGCGAAGCCTTCCGGCGCAGTATGAGGAAGGCGACGTAATCGTGGAAGCATCTAGCGAGGCGCTGCATTTGCGGCGCGTTGGCGCCGAGCTGCGAAGCACCACCTCCGCGTCAGTACGCGCCGCGGTTCCTGTGGGCGCTGAAATAAGCGCTCGAGCTAGAAGAGAGGCCGATGAACATGAGCTCAACCCGCGGTTAAGCGGAAGGGGTTAGCTACCCCAGCCGGGCTAGTGGGGCAGCACGTAGTAGAACGCGCGCGCTCGCAGGTCCGGCCTGCGGTTGTCCACGTCACTGTCGTGGTGACAGAGCGTGGCTTCCTTAGGTGCACCGATGCCTTTCGGGTCGTACAGGACGCGCCAGCCAACCGGGCAGCGG
>CAMDLG010000016.1 GCA_945901565.1 Bifidobacterium breve
TAAAGCGGCACGCGAGCTGGGTTCAGAACGTCGTGAGACAGTTCGGTCCCTATCTGCCGTGGGCGTTGGAGAATTGAGAGGATTTGCCCCTAGTACGAGAGGACCGGGGTGAACGTTCCTCTGGTGTAGCTGTTGTCCTGCCAAGGGCATCGCAGCTTAGCTACGAACGGATCGGATAACCGCTGAAAGCATCTAAGCGGGAAGCCGGCCTCGAGATGAATTCTCCCACCTCCTAGAGAGGGTAAGGATCCTGGCAGACCACCAGGTTGATAGGTCAGCTCTGGAAGCGCGGTGACGCGTGTAGGAGACTGATACTAATAATCCGAGGGCTTGACGGTTTTTTTTAAGTGGTACCTGTAGTGGCTGTTGTGCGGTTTTCAAGGATGCGTCGAGGCGGTGGTCTCGACAATTTCCGGTGGTTATCGCGAGGGGGAAACACCTCTTCCCATTCCGAACAGAGCAGTTAAGCCCCTCAGCGCCGATGGTACTTGGCCTTTCAGGCCCGGGAGAGTAGGACGCCGCCGGTTTTATTTGAAGGACGAGGGGTCGCCATCGGCGGCCCCTCTGTCGTTCGCTCTGCTTCGATCCACCGCCGGCCGGTTCTAGTGGGACCGGCTTACCGCGATCGGCTTAGATCAGCTCGCGCTGGCGATGCCAGAGCGACGGATGCTTCGAGCCTGTGGCTTGGGGTGGCAGCGCTGATCAAGGCGCGAGCGGGCAGATGCACGCCGCTCGGCGCGCAGGATGCGCTCTTCAGCGACCTCGCATGGCGGTATGTCGCGCTTGTCTACGACGCCGTACGACTCGAGTGTCGCGAAGGCCACAATGCCGTCGAGGGCTGCAATCAGACTTGAGCGCTGGCGACGGGGACGGTTAGATGGATTCGTTAAACAGAACATATGTTCGTAAGGTTAGGAATGGGCCCGGACGGGTCACTTCACCCTGTCGCAAACCTACCTAAGAAGTCGCAATCTACTGCGTTTTCGTTGCACGATTCCGTGCAGTCGACGCGCAGCATAAGATGCGCAGCGTGATCCACCTACGCGTAATTGCCCCAGCATCGCATTCGGACGCCGTCGTGGCGCTACTAGTGGACTCCAAGTCAGTTGCCAACGTCGTCGTTCTGCGCGGCGCTGCGGTCGACCCAGTCGGCGACATGATCCACTGCGATGTCGCGCCCGAAGACGCCAGTTACATCGTTGGAGACCTTCGTCGGATGGGGCTGGGGGAGCTTGGGGCAATAGACATCGATGAGATCGACTCGTCGATCTCCGTCGCTTCCAGGGCTGCCGAAGACTCGGCAATCGGGAACTCAGCGGACTCGGTGATCTGGGAGAACGTCGCTGCGCGCATCGACAACGAAGGGCTGATCAGCGTTGGGATGGTCACGCTATTTGCCTTTGCCGGCGTGATCGCCGCGGTCGCGATTCTGATCGACTCGGCACCAATAGTCGTCGGCGCGATGGCGCTTTGTCCCGACTTCGGGCCGATCGCCGCGTTTGCCGTCGGGGTGGTTCGGCGTGACCGGGCCCGAGCTCGCGGCGGCTTGTTCGCTCTTTTAGTCGGATTTGCCGCAGGGATCGCCGCTTCATTTGCGGTCGTGACCGTGCTGACGATGATTGGTGTGGCGCCCGAGGCGTTCAACATCGAGAACAACGCACTGGCAGAGTCAATCGCAGCGCCGAACATCTATTCCGTCGTCGTTGCTGCTTGTGCCGGCGCCGCAGGGATGCTCTCGGTAACGCTCGGGAAGGCCGGCGCGCTAGTCGGCGTTGCAGTTTCGATCACGACGATTCCGGCAGCGGCCGAGATCGGCCTCGCACTCAGCTATGGCGACTGGAACTCTATGGGGGGCGCGGCAGGGCAGCTTGCGCTGAACATCGGCTCGTTGTTGATCTCGGCGACACTGATGTTGGGCTTCCAGCGGCGGCGCTTCCACACACGAGACGGTCGTCGTCCACCGATTGGGTAGCCTTGCAGCGAGTGACACGCAACAACAACCACCGTCCCTAACTATGGATAGCTTCTTGATAGAAGGCGGCTTCCCGCTTAGCGGAACGGTCGTCCCGGCTGGTAACAAGAACGGTGCCCTGCCAATTCTGGCCGCATCGCTCCTGACTACTGAGCAGGTCGTGATCGCCAACGTGCCGCGCATCTCTGACGTCGACGCGATGCTCTCTCTGCTTGAAGGTATCGGCGTCACTGTCGAATGGACCGGCGACAACGAGGTCGCACTTTGCTCGGAGGATGTCAACGCTGAAGCCGAGTTAGACCGTGACTGCGCTGAGCGGATCCGCGCTTCGTTTCTCCTGGCTGGTCCGCTATTGGCACGATTCGGAAAGGCCGTGATGCCGCCTCCAGGCGGCGACGTGATCGGCCGGCGGCGGCTCGACCCGCACCTTGACGCGCTCGGTGCCCTTGGCGCAACGCTTACTCATGGCCGCGACATCGTTCTCGAGGCACCGAGCAGCGGCCTCCACGCAGCTCAGATCTTCATGGACGAACCGTCGGTCATGGCGACTGAGAACGCCCTAATGGCCGCTGTCTTAACGCCAGGCGAAACATTGATCGGAAACGCAGCGTCTGAACCCCACGTGCAGGACCTCGCGAGGATGCTGTGCAAGATGGGCGCCGACATCCGAGGGATCGGGTCGAACGTGATGACCGTCAGCGGTAGCGCCGCGCTTGGTGGCTGCCGGCATGAGGTGGGCCCAGATCACATCGAGATCGGCTCGTTTATGGCGCTGGCAGGCGTCACCGGCGGAGAAATTCGGATCGTCAACACTGATCCGCAAGATCTGCAGATGATCCGCCTGGTCTTCGCGAAGCTCGGCCTCCACACGGAGCTTGAGGGCGGGGACGTCATTGTTCCCGGCGAACAGAAGCTCGTAGCTGCGCGCGACGTTGGTGAATACAAGGCCAAGATTCAGGATGGCCCATGGCCGGCTTTTCCAGCTGATCTCACATCTATAGCTGTGGCACTAGCTACTCAATGTGATGGGTCGGTCCTAATCCATGAATGGATGTTCGAGAACCGTCTGATCTTCACCGACAAGCTGGTGCTAATGGGCGCCGACATCACACTCTGCGATCCGCACCGTGCGATCGTCAATGGTCCTAGCCAGCTGCGCGGCGAGAACGTTGAATCACCAGATATCCGCGCTGGAATGGCAATGCTGATCGCCGCCCTGTGCGCTGATGGTCAGAGTCGGATCGGCAATGTCGCGCAGATCGACCGTGGCTACGAGCGGATCGACGAGCGGCTTCGCGGGCTCGGCGCCAAGATTGAGCGCCACACTCCCAGCGACGCAGCCTAAAACTCTAGAGCTAGCTACTTAGCGGCCTTCGCTTCGCGGGGTACCATTTTGTAAGCGAAGAGGGCCGTGACGCTGTTGAGGAAGAGTGTCTTGCCGTCCGAGATAACAGGGTTGTACATCCCCTTATCAAGCGCCCAGATCGTTTTCCCTGTGCGAGCCGAGAAGGCCGTCGTCTTCTTTTCCAAGCTGGATACGAAGACAAGGTCCCCGATGATCTGAATGCCGCCAGAGACGCGGCCACCTGCTGAGCGAGTCCAACGGACAGCTCCGTTGCGCGCATTGAGCGCATAGAGCTTGCCGTCGTAAGAGCCGATGTAGACCGTCGGGCCGAGCTTCGGAACGTCGGCTACGGCAGCCGACGAGTAGACATAGCCGCCGGTGCCCACTCGCCAGGCCAGCGCGCCGTTACTGGTCGAGAAGGAGTAGATGCTGCCGTTCGTATTACCGATGTACACGCGCCCGAAAGCGACGCTCGCTGTCCCATAGAAGCTACCGCCGCCGAGTCCGAGCGCTCCGCCACCGCCGGAGGTCCAGCGTTCGCGACCGTTGGTCGCATCGATCCCATAAACATGACCGCCGTAGTCACCGAAGAAGAGCTTGCCATTGGCGTAAGCAAGGCCGCCCTTGACCGCTCCGCCGGCGCGAAACGTCCACAAGACCTTGCCGTCCTTCGCCCGCAGCGCGTAGACCGTTCCGTTCTCGCTGCCGAAGTAGAGGACCCCTTTGCGGACGAGTGGAGAGCTCTCGGTCCGGCTCGGCAATTGCCGCGTCCAGAGGACCTTCTTGCGGGCCGGGTCGAGCGCGACGACGCTACCGTGGGCTGTTCCCTTCTTCGAGACAAGCACGGTGCAGTAGACAATCCCGTCGACGTAGGCTGGGGAGGACGCGGCTAGCTCCCCGAGCATCGTTTTCCAGTAGACGGTGCCTGTGCTCCTCTTGATCGAGTAGAGCGCAGCATTGTTCTTGAGAAGGAAGAGCGACTTGCCGCCAGCAACTGGACCGAACTCGAGCAGGACTTTGCTGAAGACGGTCCACTTGACCTTGAACGGTGGGCGAATGGGCGTCGAGACAGGGAAGTTTCGGGTCCGCGCCTCGTCGTAGCCATAGAAAGGCCAGTCGAAGCTCGCCGTTGTCGGCTTCGGCTTGTTAGCGTTGCCCTGGTTACCTCCGAACGACACGTCGGAGTTACTCACATCACCGGGATTACGCGCCGTAAATAGGAATAGAGCCGCCGCGGCCGTCAGAATGGCTGCGGCGACTAGGAGGCCGACCAGTACGCGCCCTTTACGCGTTCGCGGGATCATAGGCGACATGGAAGCAGCAACGGTGGTCGACAAGCTCTCAGCTATCCCTCAAGGGGCGCGGATGATTGCTGCAGCGAAGCAGCTTGACAACGTCTGGTTGGTCGGCGGCGCAGTGCGTGACCTGCTGCTAGGAGTTGAGCCGAGGGAGCTCGATGTCGTCGTCGAAGGACCGATCGATGAGCTCCTCGAAGCATTGGGCGGGGAGTCCCAGCGCTTTGAGCGGTTTGGCACGGCGACCGTCACATCTGAGGGAGCCCGCTTCGACATTGCACGGACAAGGAGCGAGAGCTACGCACACCCCGGAGCGCTGCCTGATGTCTCGCCCTCGACGATCGAAGAGGACCTGGCGCGGCGCGACTTCACGATCAATGCGATCGCCGTGCGACTTGCCGACGGTTCAGTCCGCTCCAACCCCCGCTCTCTGGACGATCTCGCCGGAGGACTGCTGCGCGTTCTTCACCCCGGCTCGTTCGTCGACGATCCGACGCGGCTCTGGCGGTGCGCTCGCTACGCGGCGCGCCTTGGATTCCAAGTTGAGCCCGAGACGGCCGCGTTGGCCGCGGCGGCGCTACCGGGCGCGGTTAGCGGTGAACGGCTAGGGCATGAGCTCCGCCTAGCTCTCCGCGAACCATCACCAACTGCTCTTTTTACAATCCTCGAAGATCTCAATGCGGGGGCGCTTGTCGAAGGCTTCGACCCGCGTCCCGGCTCGCTAGATTCGGCGCTGGATCTGCTCGGCGAGCAAGGTAGCGCCCCGCTAACGACTCTGGCGGCCTGCTGCGCTGGCGTCGAGCTCGACCTACTCACACGCTGGCTCAATTTCCTACAGTTCTCTGCAGAGGATCGCGACTGCGTGCTAGTAGCCTCTCGATGGGTAACCGGTGAGCCGCTCCGCAACGCTCAGAGCCGCTCTGCAATCGCTGCAGCCGCGCGAGGCGCGCCACTCGAAGCGGTAGCTCTAGCCGGCGGCGAAAATGCGAGGCTATGGCTCTCGGAGCTACGGCACGTCGGCTTGAAAATCACCGGCGATGACCTGATTGCCGCCGGCGTCGAGCGAGGGCCGATGGTTGGTGACGCGCTCAATCACGCCCTCGACAAGACGCTCGATCAGGTGATTGCAGATAGATCCGAGCAGCTTAATACAGCCCTGGAGTTCTTAAACCGGTCGTCGCAATGAGTCCGTACGGGGTTGCTAGTCCATATACGGCCGACCCGCTAGGACTGACCTTGGGGTATGGCAAGGCCAACCTGCGATTCACGACCGCGGCCGCTGGCGACTTCGCGGAGCCGGACAGTGGCGCGATCGCAGGGCTTGAACAGGTGACGGGCATCCCCAGCAGCTTCTGGGCCCAAGGCGAGCAGGTCCATGGCGCTGAAGTGGTCAGGCTGCGTAGCCTCGCGGATCTCGATGGTCGCTCGCGCGAGGCCGACGGCCAGGTCACCGACCAGGAAGGTGTCCTCTGCGCAGTCAGGACTGCTGACTGTTTGCCGATCCTCCTCGCGGGGAAGGGGGCAGTGGGGGCGCTCCACGGCGGCTGGAAAGGTCTCGATGCAGGCATCATCGAGCGAGGCGTGGCGGCGGTGATGGATCTCTACTCCGGACCGTTGATCGCGGCGATCGGCCCCGGAGCGCGCGGCTGCTGTTACGAGGTTGGGGAAGATCTTTTACTGCGGTTTGCTCAGTTTGAGGGTGCCGTGGGGGAGAACCGCATGCTCGACCTCGCGGTAGTCGCACGGCAGCGTTTAATTGCAGCCGGCATCTCGGAAATCTACGACTGCGGAATTTGCACGATTTGCAGCGACCAGGGCGATTTCTTCTCCTACCGCCGAGACGCTGGTGAAACTGGTCGGATGATCGGTGCGACATGGCTGAGCTAATCGATGGGCTGGATCTGGCATCGATCACCAATGCGCGACAGAGGGTCGAAGTTGAGATCGCGGCGGCATGTCACCAAGCCGGCCGTCGCCGTGATGATGTAGACGTTCTACTAGCCGCCAAGTACGTCCCGATCGAGGCAAGCCGCTTGTTGGCCGATGCGGGAATGACGCTACTCGGGGAAAACAGGGCTCAAGATCTCTTAGCACGCATCGATGCCTTCCCTGGCGTCTTCACTTATGACTTCATTGGCAGGCTCCAGAGTCGCAAGGTGAAGCAGATCGTCCCTCACGTCCGTTTGATCCATTCCGTGGCAACTAATTCGGTGCTAGCTCAGCTGGAAGCACACCACAGGCCCGACACCAAGGTGTTGGTTCAAGTGAACCTCGACGGTGACCCAGAGAAGGAAGGCGTGTCGCCGGACGCCCTTGACGAGTTCATCGCACGCTGCCCCGTTCCAGTCGTAGGGCTGAGCACGATGCCCGCCCTCACTGCGGATGCTGAATCGAACCGCAGTGGCTTCAGAACCCTCCGCGATCTGGCCGAAGAGAGGCAGCTAGAGCAATTATCGATGGGAACATCGCAGGATTTCAGCGTTGCGATTGAAGAGGGCGCGACTATCGTGCGAATCGGTAACCGCCTGCTGATCTGACTGAGCGATTGCATCAGAGCAGGAATACGCCGCTGCGCGGCTAAACTTACCCAATGGCGATTAGCGATACTTGGCACCGCACCCTCGTTTACTTCGGTCTCGCCGAAGATCGGGATCCTTACGGCCCGGAGACTGGGTCATTTGAGCCCGAAGCTGAGCTCGAAGGTCGTTATAGGGAACGGCCCAACGTCAAGAGGGTGTCAAAACGTGGAAAGCGCGACGACATCGACGAGATCTTCCCGGACGAGAGCCCGCGGAGAGGAGCCGGAGCGCCGCGCTCAGCGCCTGCGCGCACCGGCAACGGACATTCCGGTTCCGCCGATCGCGTCCACCTAGTGATTCCGAAAAGCTTCAACGACGCTCAGCAGGTTGCAGACAAGTTCCGTGACGGAATTCCGGTCGTACTAAACCTTCAGTCGACTGAAAGCGACCTGAGCAAGCGCCTGATCGACTTCACCAGCGGTTTAACTTACGGACTCGACGGTGGCATGCAGAAGATCGCAGAGAAGGTGTTCATGCTCACACCGCGGAATGTCGAAATCTCTGCCGAAGAGCGCGCCTCGTTGATCGAGAAGGGTTTCTTCAACCAGAGCTAGTTCCGCCTCTTTTGGCGGCTGAGTGCTCAACCGCTACGGTTCGTCCACTATGCGAATCGGACTGATTGGTAGCGGCAACATGGCGAGGGCATTGGCGGTCGGCTGGGGTCGCCCAGTTACCTGCTCCGCACTCGAGCTAGAACAGGCCGAAGCGCTGGCCGCGCTAGTGGGTGGTAGCGCAGTAACGACCAACCTGGCAGTCGCTGAGCAAAGCGACATCGTCATCTTGTGCCACAAGCCGGCACAGCTGGCTGACGTCGCAGCCGAGGTTGCTGAAAATGCGGCCGTAGTCGTTTCAATCCTGGCCGGCGTGACGATGGGTCAGTTGCGCGAGGCCTATCCAAACTCGAAGGTCGTTCGAATCATGCCGAACCTCGCCGTTGAGGTACGGCAAGCAACGATCGGCATCGTTGATGACGACTGCGGCGACCCAGAGACTTTTGCGAAGGTCATCGCGCTCCTAGAGGAGCTTGGTGACGTAGCGGTCATCGACGAGTCCCATTTCGCGGTTCTGACCGCTATCAGTGGCGTCGGGCCTGCCTACCTTGCATTAGTCGCGGAGGCGCAGGTCGACGCCGCAGTTGCAGAAGGCCTTGATGCGGCAACCGCCAAGATGCTCGTTGGTTCGACGCTACGCGGTTCATCGGAACTGCTGATCTCCCGATCCAATGACAGCGAGCAGATATGCCGCGAGGTGGCGACCCCTGGAGGAGTCACCGAGAAGGGCTTAGCGGCGCTCGATAGGCCACTGCGGGACGGATTCATCGCGGCGATGGACGCGGTGCTCGGTCGTTCGAAATGAGCTGGCTGGCAGCTGCGGGCCTGGCTACTTTCAGGATCACGATCGCAAATTACCTGTCAGCGTTGATCGATGTCTACACGATCTTGATCTTTGCCTACATCCTCAGTTCGCTGTACCAGTCGTTCGGCGGAAAGGTCCCATACAACCGCGCGCTGATTGCAGTCCTCGACTTTCTGCGCCAAGTCTGCGAGCCGTTCCTCGGCATCTTCCGTCGATTCATCCCGGCGCTAGGCGGCCTCGACCTGAGTCCTATCGCAGCAATCCTGGTCCTAACGATCGGCGGCGACCTGATCGTTAGATTGATAGCCGGATGATCCTCGAAGAACGCTCAGTAGTGGCGCTGACGCTGCTAACCGCGATCGCCGTCGTCGCCGCCGATCAGTTAACTAAGTCGATCGCCCGCGGCGCGGCTGGAACTCAGCCTCAGCCTGAGCTGTTTGGCGGTTTCATCAAGCTGGTCGACGTGCGTAACAGCGGAGTGGCATTCGGCCAGCTCAGCGGAGGCGGCGTACTCGTGGCGGGGCTCGTAGCGGCGGCACTGACGGTGCTCGTTTGGTATTTCCTTCGTCACCTTGGTACTCCAATGATCTGGCTGGCGACTGGGCTCGTTATTGGCGGGGCGGCTGGCAACGTGATCGACAGGGTAAGAGCCGGAGCAGTAACCGACTTCATTAAGTTTCCCTATTGGCCAGCGTTCAACCTTGCCGACGCGGCGATCACACTCGGCGTCGTGTTGCTGGTTCTACTAGTTGAGCTTGACTCGCGTCGGTCGCGTAAGGAGGAGCTGACTAATGCGTCTTCAAGTAACTGCTGAGGATGCTGGAAAGCGCCTCGACGCCATCCTCGCCGTGCCGCTCGGTTCTCGCGCCAGAGCTCAGAGGTTGATCGATTCGGGACAGGTCACTGTGGACGGTGCGGCGGCAGTCAAATCGATGAAGCCAGGGCTCAGTACCGTGATCGACGTCGACGACACCGACCGCCGCGAGGCGTCTGCGAGCACCGGACCAGTGGCGGAGTTCACCGTCGCATATGAGGACGCCTCGCTGCTCGTCGTCGACAAGCCGGCAGGAGTGGTAGTTCACCCTGCGCGTGGTCACGCAACGGGAACCCTCGTCCAGGCACTCTCTGGCCGCGTTAGCGGCGGCGAGGACCCTGAACGGCCCGGCATTGTCCATCGCCTCGACCGCGACACTTCTGGACTGCTGGTAGTTGCGCGTGACGAAGCGACCCACAGGGCTCTTCAGGCGGCGATGGCGAGGCGTGAGATTTCGCGTGAGTACTTGGCCCTCGTCAACGGGAGGCCGTCGTCGCGCACAGGTACGATCGACGCCCCAATCGGCCGTGATCGCCGTGACCGGACAAAGGTTTCAATTGATACCGACCGACCACGGTCTGCCGTCACCCACTTTGAGATCGAAGAAACGCTGGCGGAGACGACGCTGCTGCGCGTGAAGTTGGAAACCGGTCGGACCCACCAGATTCGTGCGCACCTAGAAGCGATTGGCCTACCGGTCGTCGGCGACCCAACTTATGGCGCTGGAGCAGCTTACGGCTTGACGCGCCAGTTTCTTCACGCCGCTCGTTTGAGCTTCATTCATCCAATTAGTGCCGCGACAGTCGACGTCAGTTCATCGCTGCCGGACGACCTTAAATCGGCTTTAGCCGACGCCGCAACAACGCGTAGTTGATTACGATCGACCCACGCTCGTCGCTGCCGATGCAGTGTTTTGGCTAGTATTGATGGCTCAATCAACCGCTACCCCGCGGATCCAAGGTTTGTCGGCCCTGCCCGCCACGCGCTGAGCGCTAAATCGGGACCCAACAAGCCGCTGCGGGCTTTATTCGAAGTCAACCAAGGGAGTACGTATGACCACCGCCACAAACGCGGTCGGGCTCAGGCAACTACTAGAAGCTGGTGTCCATTTCGGCCACCAGACGCGCCGTTGGAACCCAAAGATGCGCCGCTACATTTTCGGCGAGCGCGAAGGCATTTACATCGTTGACCTGCTGCGCACAGAGGTGCTGCTAGCCGAAGCTCAGGCTTTCGTCGAACAGATCGCACGGGGCGGAGGAATCATCCTCTTCGTTGGCACTAAGAAGCAGGCTCGTGATTCGGTCAAGGATGCGGCCGAACGGGCAGGCATGCCGTACGTCAACCACCGCTGGCTCGGCGGCTTGCTGACCAATTACCAGACGATCAGCCAGCGAATCCGTCGCCTCCATGATCTTGAGGGATACGAAGAAGAAGGCCAACTGGCGCTGCTCCCAACGCGCGAGCGGATGTCAGCGATTGCCGACCTCACAAAGCTCCGTGCCAACCTCGGTGGCGTCAAGCACATGCAGCGCGCGCCGGACGCAATCTTCGTCGTCGACGTAAACGTTGAAGAGATCGCGGTGCGCGAAGCGCAGCGGCTCCGAATCCCTGTGATCGGGCTCGTCGACACCAACTGTGACCCGGACGGGATCGACTTTGTAATCCCTGGTAATGACGACGCGATCCGTTCGTGCAAGGTGATCTCGGACGGCCTCGCGGACGTCATTGCTGAGGCCCGCCTCAGTTTCCTCGCAGATGAGGAGAAGGCCCGTGTTGCCGCCGAAGAACAAGCACGCATTCGTGCGGAGGAGCAGGCAAAGATCGAAGCTGAGCAGGCTGAACAGATGAAAGCCGCGGAAGCAGAGCGCCTAGTCGCAGAGGCCGCCGCAGTCGCTGCAGCAGCCGCTGAACCGCCAGTAGAGACTCCGGCGCCTGAACCGGCAGCCGCTGAAGCCGCGGCGACGGAGCCCGCCGCCGAGCCGGTAGAGGAGTCAAAGTGACCGAGATCAAGGCATCAGATGTCGCCGCGCTACGCAAGGCAACTGGCGCTGGAATGATGGACTGTAAGCAGGCCTTAACCGAAGCGGACGGCGACGCAGAGCGCGCAACAGAAATCCTTCGCGTAAAGATGGGAAACAAGCTCGGCAAGCTCGCAGACCGCGAAGCAGCGGAGGGGACGGTCCAGTCGTACATCCACGCGACCGGGACGGTAGGTGTACTCGTAGAGGTCAACTGCAACACAGACTTCGTCGCCCGTAACGACGAGTTTGTTGCGTTCGCCCGGGAGATTGCGATGCACATAGCGGCGTCCCCGAGCACGCGATTCGTCAACGCGGAAAATGTCCCCGCCGACGAGATTGAAGCCGAGCAGCGCGTCTTCGCCGAGCAGGCTGCCGAGAAGCCAGAGAACGTTCGCCCGAAGATCGTGCAGGGAATGCTCGATAAGTGGCTTGACGAGATTGTTCTGCTACGCCAGCCCCACGTTAATTCTGATCGCTACGAAGGCAAGACGATCGAACAGCTGCGAGACGACCTATCAGCGAAGACCGGCGAGAACGTTGTCGTCTCACGATTCGAACGTTATGCCGTAGGGGAGTAGCCTGCAGCAATGGCAGACGAGGCGGTATTCCGGCGGGTCTTGATAAAGCTATCCGGCGAGTCGCTGATGGGAGATCTCGATTTCGGCACTGATCCGGCACGCGTTCTAGCGGTAGCCGAGCAGATCAAGGTCGTCCACGATCGCGGAATCGAGGTTTCGATCGTCGTCGGCGCGGGCAACATCTACCGAGGGATGAGCGGCGCCGCAGCCGGGATGGACCGCGCAACAGCCGACTACATGGGGATGCTCGCAACCCTCCTGAACGCACTGCCGTTGCAAGATGCTCTCGAGCGAGTCGGTGTTCACACGCGCGTCCAATCGGCGATTGCCGTAGCCGAAGTAGCCGAACCGTATATCCGTCGACGTGCGATGCGCCACCTGGAAAAGGGTCGAGTAGTGATCTTTGCTGGCGGCACGGGCAACCCGTTCTTCACGACTGATACCGCAGCCGCGCTCCGCGCAACCGAAGTTAGGGCTGAGGCGATCTTGATGGCCAAGAATGGCGTTGACGGCGTCTACAGCGCCGACCCGAAGAGCGATCCGAGCGCTGAGCTGATCCCCGAGATCACCCACATGGAAGCGATCCAACGAGGGCTCAAAGTCATGGATGCGACGGCTCTAACCCTCTGCATGGAGAACAACCTCCCGATCCACGTCTTCAACATGGACGACGAACAGAACATCGACCGGATAGTCTGCGGTGGCGCTGTGGGAACCTTGGTTAAGACATGAGCGATCTAATTGACGAGCTGCTTGCTGACGCTGGAGAGCGAATGACGCTGACGGTCGAAAGCACGAACTCTGAATTCGCCACGATTCGCACCGGACGCGCCAGCTCGGCGCTCCTCGATCGCGTGATGGTCGATTACTACGAGGTCCCGACACCGCTCAACCAGCTCGCGACAATCAACGCGCCGGAAGCGCGGCTGCTGACGGTCCAGCCGTTTGATATTTCGTCGATCAAGCTAATTGAGAAGGCGATCATGGACTCAGACATTGGGCTGACGCCGAACAACGACGGCAAGCTGATCAGGCTTTCGATTCCCGAACTAAACGAAGAACGGCGTGTCGAGCTGGTGAAGATCGTCAGGGCGATCGCCGAGGAAGGGCGTATCGCGATCCGCAATGTGCGCCGAGACGTGATGGGCGACCTGCGCGAACTGCGTGAAGCTGGCGACGCCGGAGCGGACGACGAACACCGCGGCGAACAAGAGCTGCAGAAGCTGACCGACGCAAAGGTCGCGGCGCTCGAGACCCATCTCAAGGGAAAAGAAGCAGAGATAACTGAGGTCTGATGACTCGGCCCGCGGCCGCGGCGCGCCACGTCGCAATTATCACCGACGGAAACGGGCGATGGGCTGAACGAAACGACGTGCCCACGCTCGATGGCCATCGTGCAGGAGCCGACAACGTTAAGGCCCGCCTTCGTGATGCAGTCGAGCTTGGCATTACGGAATTGACCGTTTACTCGTTCTCGACTGAGAACTGGTCGCGGCCAGCGAAAGAGGTCGCCGGCCTAATGGAGATGTTTGCCGACCGAATCAGCTCCGAGACGCCTGAGCTAAAAGCCGAAGGGGTTCGGATGCGATTTATCGGCCGCCGGGATCGAATCGGGCCCACCTTGCTGGAACGGATCGAATGGGCAGAAGAAGAAACGGCGGCGAATGACCGACTGACGTTGTTCATCGCGTTCGATTACGGATCGAGGGCTGAGATTGTGGCGGCGGCTGAGCGATACGACGGCGGCGGCGAAGACGCATTCAGAGAGCTGCTCTATGCACCTGAGATGCACGACCCTGACCTGCTGATAAGGACCGGTGGTGATCGCCGCATCTCTAATTACCTTCTCTGGCAGTGTGCCTACTCCGAGCTGGTCTTCCGTGACGAACTCTGGCCAGATTTCGGCCGTGAAGAGCTAGTCGCGTCGTTGGCCGAGTTCGATTCGCGCGAGCGACGCTTCGGAGGTCGCTAATGGATGACGATGGCGAACAGGAGGAGACGCGCCGCGCCTCTCCGCTCGACTGGCTCCGCGGACGAAACGGTGGTTCAGACGTAGGCGCGCGGATCGCAACTGCCGTACCGCTAGCGCTGCTCGCGATTCTTCTAGTCGCGCTTGGCGGATGGATATTTGCGCTCGGGCTGATGGTTCTAGGCGTTATCGCGTTGCGCGAACTTTTCTCGATCTTTAAGCGCCTCTCACCGCCAATTCTGGCCGGCATCGTCGGGCTAATCCTTCTCCTTGCGGCCGCTCAAACCGGCGGACCGTCTCGTGTTCTGCTCGCACTGGTCGTCGCTTTCGCCGTCGTATTCGTGATCAGCATCACCGATCACCGGAGCACGAGCCTTCCTGGGCTTGCGTTGGCAATCCTCGGCCTTGTCTGGATCGGCCTAGCGTTCGCTCACGCGATCATGCTCCGCAACCTCGACCATGGCTCGGCGATCGTCTTCTTGGTCCTGATCGCCGCCTTCCTCACCGACACAGGCGCTTACTTTGGAGGTCGAGCCTTTGGCCGCCGGCCGTTGGCCCCGACAATCTCACCGGCCAAGACGGTCGAAGGTTTGTTGCTCGGGATCCTCGCCGGCACTGCTGCCGCTTGGTTTACGGGCCTTTATTTTGACTGGCTGAGCGGAGTCGACGCGCTGATTCTTGGCTTTTCTGTGGCGCTAGCGGCTCCGCTAGGTGACCTCTTCGAAAGCTACGTAAAGCGAGAAGCACGGGTTAAGGATTCCGGCACAATCTTCGGTGCACACGGCGGTGTCTTGGATCGACTCGACGCAGTAAGTTTTTCGATCGTCGCTGGCTACTACGTCTGGAGTGCGCTGCTTTAACAGCGTTCCGGGATGCGTCGGCTCTTAATACTCGGATCGACTGGATCGATTGGCGTCCAGGCACTAGAGGTCGTCAGTGGTCGCAACGACTTCGAAGTCGTCGGATTGTCCGCTGATCGCAACTGGGAGGCACTGATCGCGCAGGCGGAGCAGCACAACGTGCGCCGTGTGGCGGTAGCGGACGGGGAAAGCGCTGCTAAGGCACAATCGGCTTGGAACGGCGAGGTGTTGACAGGGCCAGATTCGCTAGCGCAGCTGATCTCCGAGGCTGATGCCGACCTCGTCTGTAATGCGATAGTCGGCTCAGCGGGTCTCGCCGCGACGATTGTGGCGCTCAGCGAGGGGATTGATCTGGCCCTTGCTAACAAGGAATCTCTCGTCGTTGCGGGCGACCTTGTGATTGAACTGGCCGCGGCACGCGGTGCAAAGTTACTGCCGGTCGACTCTGAACATTCGGCGCTTCACCAACTGATCTCGAGCGAGGATCACCAGCAACCGGGGACAATTGAACGGATCACGCTAACCGCTTCAGGTGGCCCGTTTCGCGGTCGCAGCCGTGAGGATCTCGCCGCTGTAACGGTGGACGAAGCGCTCAATCATCCGACCTGGGAGATGGGCGGAAAGATCTCGATCGACTCCGCGACGCTGATGAACAAGGGGCTGGAGGTGATTGAAGCGCATCAGCTATTTGGCACCGACTACAGCGCGATTGATGTAGTCGTCCATCCGCAGTCAATAGTCCACGCGATGATCACGCTGAGCGACGGTTCGTCGCTCGCCCATCTTGGATACCCCGACATGCGTGTCCCGATCGCCTACGCGCT
Source organism: Bifidobacterium breve (assembly GCA_945901565.1). GTDB lineage: Bacteria > Actinomycetota > Thermoleophilia > Solirubrobacterales > Solirubrobacteraceae > F1-60-MAGs163. The sequence goes on from CAMDLG010000016.1 coordinate 15,614, forward strand.
CTGCTGGCCCGACCGAATCGGCGTTGAACTAGAGCGGCTAAATCTTGCGCAAGTGGGCGCCCTTACCTTCGAAGCTGTCGATTTCCTGTCCTTCCCGTGTCTGCGCCTGGCTCTGGACGCCGGGCGCGCCGGCGGGACCGCGCCGTGCATCCTGAACGCAGCAAACGAGATTGCGGTCGCCGCGTTCCTCGATCGCCGCTGCAGCTTCCTCGACATCGCAGACATCATCGAGACGACACTCACGGCTCTGGAGGTTGAGCAGAGCTACTCGTTCGAAAGCCTCATTGCGTGCGATCGCGAAGCAAGGTCAATAGCCACGGCGCGCGTTGCGGCGCTTGGCTGAGAGCGGCCTCGTACACTCGTAGCGATGAGCTATTTGTTGGCCTTCGTCGGTTTCTCGGCGCTAGTGATGTTGCACGAGCTTGGCCACTTCTGGGCTGCCAAGAAGGTCGGCATGCGCGTCGAGCGGTTCTCGCTCTTCTTCCCACCTCACATCTGGAAGCAGACTCGCGGTGAAACCGAATATTGCATCGGCTTAATCCCTCTCGGGGGATACGTGCGGATCATGGGAATGAACCCCAACGAGGAGATTCCAGCCGACCTCGCGGCCCGGTCGTACTCAAGGATGGCTGTAAACAAACGGATTTTTGTCATTGCTGCTGGCCCGTTGATGAACGTTCTCGTTGCCTTCGTGATCCTGTTCGGGCTGTTCCTCGTGGTTGGTCTTAGCTCTCCGTCCAGCGTCGTTGATCAAACCGAGCCAGGCTCGCCTGCGGCTGCTTCGCTGGTCAGCGGTGATCGCCTAGTTTCGGTTGATGGCGTAAAAGGAGACGCGGCCGTTCTTGGGCGCGCTATCTCCAAGCACCGTTGTGCCGGAACCCCAAGCGACGGTTGCGCCGCGGTTACACCTGTGCGCGTCGTCATTAGGCGCAATGGCGTCGACCAGACGCTCCTGATAACGCCGCGCTATGACGCGACTGCAAAGAAGACACGCCTTGGTTTCAACTTTGCGGTAACGCGCGAGCAGCTGGGAGTGCTCGACGCGGCTTCGCGCAGCGGCAGCGAGATGGGCCGCGTCGCCGGAGCGACTCTAAGCGCTCTCTCGCGGCTTGTGTACGACCCACAAGCACGCAAAGAGATTTCCGGTGTAGTCGGAAGCTACGAAGTAACAAGGCAATCGTTTGATTTCGACTTAGCGCAGGCGTTGAGCGTCCTAGCGATCATCTCGCTGTCGCTAGCGCTTATTAATCTTTTTCCGTTCCTGCCTCTCGACGGCGGTCACATTTTCTGGGCAATTGCTGAGAAGCTGCGTGGCCGGCCGATTGCTTATTCCGTAATGGAGCGTGCCAGCGCGATCGGTTTTGTCTTAGTAATGATCCTCTTCGTCGTCGGCCTCTCGAATGACATCTCTAGGCTCCAAGGCGACGGTTTCAAGATCAGATAGCCCCCAGGCAACGCTGCGAAGAGGTAGCCTTGGAGGCAGGTTTTAGCCCCTTCAGCAAAGGATCGCAAGTTGACTACTGAAGCAGTCAAATACGCCGCAATGGAAGCACCGACCCTGGCCGCCGCATTACGCGTCACAGCCGCAGAGAATGCGGATCAGATATGGGTAAAGAATCGGGACGCATCGGTAGTGGTTACATGGGCAGAGGGCCTGGCGCGCGTTGACCGGATTGCTGGAGGGCTACGCAAACTGGGAATCGCAAAGGGCGACACCGTGGCGCTAATGCTCGTCAACCGTCCGGAATTTCATCTAGTGGACTTCGGCGTGATGATCGCCGGGGGCACGCCCTTCTCGATCTACCAGACGTATACGCCCGAACAGATTGACTATCTACTAGGCGACGCGGAATCCAAACTGATCGTCACAGAGCTGCTCTACCTCGAAACCGTCAAGAAGGCGTGCGAGGCGCTCGATAACCCACCACAAATCATCCTTGTAGACCCAGAGCCGAGCGACACGGCTAACGGGATCATGAGCCTTGCCGAGCTTGAGCAGCTCGACCCAGAGTTCGATGGTCAAGTGGCCGCGGACGAAATCAAGCCAAACGACGTGCTCACACTGATCTATACGAGCGGCACGACGGGGCCTCCCAAAGGCGTACAGCTCACTCACAACAACCTCATGTTCTCGGTCCGGGGAACGACCGAAATCGTTAGCTTCCCTCGCAACTCGCGCGTGATTAGCTGGCTGCCGTCTGCGCATATCGCCGAACGCGCAGCGCACCACTACATTCCTGCGGTTCTGGGCTTCGAGATAACGTCGGTAGACGACTACAAGCTCGTGATGGAGGCCCTACCGGAGGTGCGCCCGCATTGGTTCTTTGCGGTGCCACGGATCTGGGAGAAGCTGCGCGGCGGATTAGAAACGATGGTCGCCAGCCAGCCACAAGAGCAGCGTGAACCCCTCCAAGCAGCGCTTGCCGCCGCGACCGAGAAGGTCCGCTTGGAGCAGGCTGGCGAGCCGGTACCAGCCGAGCTCGAAGCGACAGTGGCTGACGCAGACGAGAAGTACTTCGCCGCGCTGCGCGGAATGCTTGGCCTAGACCAAGTCGTGACGATCAACGTTGGTGCGGCACCGACTCCAGTTGACGTCTTGGAATTCTTTCACGCGATCGGCCTGCCACTAGCAGAGCTCTGGGGGATGTCAGAAACCTGCGGCGCCGGAACCGTCAACCCCCCGGACGAGGTCCGCATCGGGACGGTCGGGCCAGCGATCCCAGGAGTAGAGCTGAAACTTGCGGCCGACGGCGAGATCTTGATTCGCGGCGAATTGGTGATGGATGGATACCGAAACATGCCCGATGAGACAGCCGCCACGATTGATGCCGATGGCTGGCTCGCAACTGGAGATATCGGCCAGTTTGACGAGCAGATGTACCTGAAGATCGTCGACCGCAAGAAAGAGCTGATCATTA
>CAMDLG010000017.1 GCA_945901565.1 Bifidobacterium breve
TCCTCAAGCTGGCGCTCGCTACAACCCTCTGCGCCGCGTTACTGGCGCCGGCCGGAGCGTCCGCCGATTATCAGCGACTGCTGCTAGACGCCTGCGGCAACGACGGCGCCGTCAACGGCAACTACACGCAGAGTGAATACCGCGACGCAATCGCGAATATCCCGACCGACGCTGACCAGTATTCGGACTGCCGCGCAATCCTCACAGCAGCTCAACTCTCTGCAGCTTCTGGGGACGGAACTTCGGATGGCGCAGCCTCCAGTGGCGGCTCAGCGGTTACCCAGCAGAGCACCACGTCGCAGCCATCAAAGAGCGAAACAAACTCCGTCGATGCGGCCGTCAGCGATGCCGTCAAGAATGGTGGCGGGCCGGTCGTGATCGGCGCCGCGACCGTTAACCCTGACGCGCTCGGTGCTAGCCGCTCAATCAGCTCCCTACCTACTGCCCTGATTGTGGCTCTGGCGCTGATTGGATCAGCCGCCATAGCCGCAATCCTCTTGCTAATCATTCCTCGTGTTCGCGCCTACTACGCCGATTGAGGGCGTGCCTGACGCCGGCGACCGGCGGCGGGCAGCACTTGGGCGAGTACTGCTGACACTGGCCTTCGCGGCGCTCTTTAGCTCGATCGTCTTCCACTCCTCCGGAGGCCTACAGCTGGGGACGCTGACCGACGTTGAGGTTGCGCTTGACGCGATCGCTGGACTGCTCGTGATGGCCGCCGTGCTCGCTGCTTCGCCGCAGAGCAAGCCCTGGGGCGTCGTCTCGGTCGCATGCTTTGGGCTGCTGGCATTCGTGACGGGCTGCTCAATCCTTTGGGCGATCAACCCATCGACCGCGTGGATTGAAACCAACCGAACAATCGCGCTATTTAGCGCCTTCATGATCGGCGTCGCAGCCGTCCGGCTAGCACCGAACCGCTGGCGCTCGTTGCTCGGCGGCCTTTTGCTCTCAGCGGTCGTGATCTCCGGCTACTCGCTCCTCACAAAGGTCTACCCAGACTCTTTTGCCGCGAGCGAGACCTACGGCCGCCTGCGCGACCCTTTTGGTTACTGGAACGCGGTAGGGCTCACCGCAGCACTTGGACTGCCGGCGGCCGTTTGGCTTAGCGCTCGCCGCGAAGGCCACTCGGCCCTTGCAATCCTCGCCTTTCCCGCCAGCGGGCTGCTCGTAGTCGCGCTTCTGATGTCCTACTCGAGGGGCGCCCTGCTCGCAGCGATAATCGGGCTCGCTTTCTGGCTTATTGCAGTGCCGCTGCGCCTGCGCAGCGCGACCTTGCTGATCGCTGGCGGCGGGCTTGGTTTGCTGCTTGGCCTTTGGGCCTTCGGGCAGAGCGGCCTCAGCAATGACCGCGTCGAGCTTCTGTTGCGAAGTGACGCCGGACGCGAACTTGGAGTGGGCCTGCTGGCCTTGATAATCCTGCTGCTGATCATCGGCCTGATCAGCACCTGGCTGCGAGAACGAGCGACGTGGAGCCAAAGTAGTAAGCGCGGCGCAGGAACCGTGTTGATCGTCTGCTTAGCGCTAATTCCGATCGGCGTAGCTGCGGTGCTGGCGACGTCCGAGAAGGGTTTTGGGACGAGCGTCAGCGACGGTTGGACCCAACTGACCGATCCCAACACGAAGCAACCCCGCAATGACCCAAGCAGACTGACGGCGGTTGGCAACGTGCGGTCTCGCTATTGGCGTGACGCGATCACGATCTTCAAAGCACGCCCAATCATCGGCGTTGGCGCGGGCGGCTACGCCAATGCGCGGCTGGTGATCCGCAAAGACGACCTTGACGTTCTCCACGCGCACGGCTTCTTCGTCCAGACAGCAGCCGACCTTGGACTGATCGGACTGGCCGTCACGCTGGCTCTGCTTGCAGCCTGGCTGGCAGGAGCTTGGCGAGCAACAGGGCCGTGGCGCGGATCGCAGCGGCGGGACTGGTCGCACGAGCGCGTCGGCCTCTGCGCGATGGCTGCCAGCGTCGTCGTCTTCGGCGTCCACTCGCTAGTCGATTGGACATGGCTGATACCGGGGACCACAGTGCCAGCCTTAGTACTCGCCGGATGGCTCGTTGCGCGCGGCCGACCGCTCGAAGACTTGCCTGAGCTTGGAAACCTACGTCTGCGAATTAGGACCGGTCTTCGCACGCCGCTGCGCGCAGTGCTAGCGGTGCTCGTCTTGATCGCCGCAGCAACCAGCGTATGGGCGGCAATGCTGCCGCAGAGAGCCGTTAATCAGAACAACGATGCGATCGAAGCGCTCTCAAAATCAGATACGCAGGCGGCCCAGAACTTCGCGCGTGAAGCCTATGCCAGCAACCCGCTTTCAGTAACCCCGCTATTCACGCTGGCCGCTGCGCAGAGTGCCGCTGGGCAGTCGGTCGAGGCGCGAGCGACATTTGAATCTGCCGTCCACCAACAGCCTTCAGTCGTCGCCAGTTGGCTGGCGCTAGCTCGCTTCGAGTTGCTCGTCGCCAAAGACCCCGAAGCAGCGATGGCCGCTCTCAAACCGGCTCTCTACCTTGATCCTCGGTCCGATGTAGCGCGGGCTCTTTACCTCCAGGCCTACAGGGCGGCGCAGAAAGCCGGCGGCAAGAAGCGTTAACGAGCCCGTGCCAGCAGCGAGCTCCTGAGCAACGGCAGCCCGCCAAAACCACTGACCCAAACCTGCTGGAAGCCTGCATCAGAGATCATCAGTTCGAGCGTCCGCGCGGTGAAGAAGCGCAGGTGGTCGGAGCGCGGGTCTAGGCGATCCTCCAGGGGCCGTCCAGCAAGAGCCTCGAGCGCAACTCGCAGCCGTGGCTGGTTGGGCGTCGTGATAAGCAGCAAGGCGCCGTCTTTGAGCACTCGGCGCGCTTCGGCGATCATCGCGCCAGGATCCACGAGATGCTCGATCGTCTCACCGCACCAGACGAGGTCGAACTGATCATCATCGAACGGCAACGGTTGGCGATCATCGAGTTTCAGGAAATCGGCGCTTGGCGCACGCGCTTTGGCGCGCCGGATTGCTTCATCAGCAACGTCAACACCTGTCACTTCAGCACCGGCGGTCAGTAGCGCAGCGCTAAAAGACCCGTCGCCGCAGCCTAGGTCGAGGACGCGCTGACCGGCCCGAACCTCGCTCAGCAGCAGCTCACGGCGCGCTATGAAGCGCTCGGGAACAGCGTCCGCTGGAACATTCGCCCAAAGATCCTCGTGCCACTGGGCCACAGATCAGAATGCGCCGCGACGCCGCAGGACGGCCGGGATTGTCTGGACGATGATGCTGAGGTCGAGCGCCAGCGACCAGCGTTCGATGTAAAGAAAATCGAGCTTTACGAGGTCGTCAAAATCAAGTTCCGAGCGGCCCGAGACCTGCCAAAGACCGGTCATTCCCGGAAGCACGAGATAACGCTTGCGGTGCCAACCCTCAAGCCGCGCGTAATCACGCTGCGGGAGCGGGCGCGGCCCAACTATCGACATCTCACCGCGGAGCACGTTCCAGAGTTGCTGCAACTCATCGAGCGAGTAGCGCCGTAGCAGCCGGCCGGCTGGCGTGACCCGCGGATCGCGGCGAATCTTGAAGAGCGGACCGTCGGCCTCGTTCTCAGATTCAAGCTCATGCTGACGGAGCTCGGCGCCCTCGTACATCGTGCGGAACTTGAGGCAAGCGAATGGAACGCCCCCAATCCCTGGTCGGCGCGAGCGGAACATCACCGGGCCGCGAGAGCTGACCTTCACGGCAATCGCAATCACGAGTAGCAGTGGGCTGAGCACGACCAGTGCCAGGGCTGAGCCGAGAAGGTCGAAGAAACGCTTCAGCGCGTAATCGACACCTTCAAAGACCGGCGGCCGCAGCTCGAAGAGCGGCACCGCAGCGCCCGGCACGAGCTCTGCGCGGCGCGCCAGCACTCCCATCGTCGACGGTGCGACACGGACGCGCACTCCACGCCGGTGGCAGCTGTCGACAATTTCAAGGACGCGATCCTCGGCAAAATCCGGATCGGCGATTATCAGCTCGTCGATGTCCTGCTGCTCGAATGCCTCGTCGAGCTGCTCGGCCGAAACAATCCCGACGATCTCAATTGGGTTGACGCGGCTGCTGGCCAGCGACTGACCGACCGCTTCAGCGTGTTCGCCGCTACCAACTAGCAGCGCTCGGCGCCGGTAACCAGCGGCGCGCAGGATGCGCCCCGTTGCGCGGTCGTAGAGCGCGCGCAGCGTGCCGACGATCACGAGAGCAAAGATCAGCGTTCCCCAGAAGATGTAATAGCTCGAGAACTGCTGCCCCGTCAGCTGCGCGTAAAGAAAGGCGACTAACGCGACCGAAAAGAGCGCTGAAACGATCGCCCCGAGGCCTGGCCTTGAAGCTCGGTCTCCGTAGAGGCCGGCGCGCACGAAGAGCAGCACCGTCAGGAGCACGGCGAAAGCCGCGTAGTGGTAGGCCTGCTCGGCCGATGTCGAGAACGCTGCGCCGCCTTGCACTAGCGACTTGAAAGTGAGCGCGGCGAGGATCGCGAGGTAGACGCCAGCAACGTCAACGACGACCAGCGAGGCCACGCGCGCCGTACTACGCAGCGCATCGAGCGTAAGGATGAACGAGAGCGGCGTGCGCCTGCGGCGAACATCGTGTCCGTCGGCGACGACCTCAAGTTCAGGGCGCGGCGCATACGGGTCGCTTGCGGTGGGCTTGGGTCGGCGAGGGTCGTCGGTCATTGGCTACTCACTACAACAGCGCCGCATAGCGGATGTATCGCTGCGGATTGATTATCCGTTTAGGCCGAGTAGAGCTTCGGCGCCTGACTGCTCAATCGTCTGCTTCAGTCCGTCACGCAGCGCGACCTTCGGCTTCCACTCTAGGAGCTCGTGCGCGCGGGTGATGTCAGGCTTGCGTTGCTTCGGGTCGTCGGTCGGCAGAGCTTCATAGACGATCTCGGAGCGCGAGTCGGAAACCTCAATCACGACCTGCGCCAACTCCAACAACGTGAACTCATCGGGATTCCCGATGTTGACCGGCTGGTGTTCGCCCGATTCGCTCAGCGCGATCAGGCCAGCGATCAGGTCGGACACATAACAGAACGAGCGAGTTTGGCCGCCATCACCAAAGACGGTGATCGGCCTGTCGGCTAGCGCTTGACGCAGGAAGGTGGGGATCGCGCGGCCGTCGTGGGCGCGCATCCTTGGGCCGTAGGTGTTGAAGATCCTCACGATCGCCGTGTCAACGCCCTGCTGGCGGTGATAGGCCATCGTCAGCGCCTCGGCGTAGCGCTTCGCTTCGTCATACACGCCGCGCGGTCCAATGGGATTGACGTGGCCCCAGTAGTCCTCGGTCTGTGGATGAACCTGCGGGTCGCCGTAAACCTCGCTGGTCGAGGCAAGCAAAAATCGTGCGCGGTGTTCCTTCGCGAGACCCAGCGTGTGATGCGTGCCGTGAGAGCCAACCTTCAAGGTCTGAAGCGGCAGGCGCAGATAGTCGATCGGAGAAGCGGGCGATGCGAGGTGATAGACGGAATCGATCGGCTCTTCGATGAAGTACGGCTCGGTGATGTCGCAGTTGACGAATGTGAACTCATCGACGCCGATGTGCTCGATGTTGTGTAGCGAGCCGGTCTCAAGATTGTCAACGCAGATCACGCGATCGCCGCGGCGAAGTAGTTCGTCGCAAAGGTGCGAGCCGAGAAAGCCGGCGCCGCCGGTAACTAGGGATGTGGGCATCAGTCAAGGGTACGGAGTCAGAGATCTCTTAGGCGGGCCATTTCGTGCGAATCAGCAGCGCACTCCTAATCCTGACGCCGCTTCGGCTCTTCCCCTTCGACGCGGCGACGCTGATCGCCTTCAACCTCGACCTTCCAGATCGGTGCGCAGGCCTTCAGCTCGTCAATAATTTCGCGCGCACCGGCGAACGCTTCGCCGCGGTGCGGCGCACTGGCGGCGACAATCACGCTCGCCTCGCTCAGAGGCACTGCGCCGAAGCGGTGCTCAGCGGCAGCGGCGCAGAGCCCGTGGCGCTCGATCGCGGCGTCAACAATTTGGCCCATCTGCTCCAGCGCCATTTCGGCGTAAACCTCGTAGTCGAGCGAGTCAACTTCACGCGTGACGCCGCTGAAGCTGACGACCGCTCCGGCGCGCGGATCGCTGACCCGCGCTAAGAGCGAATCGAGAGACAGCGGCGACTCACTTAGCGCTACGTGACTCTGCGCTGCTCCGCCCGAAACAGGAGGGATCAGCGCCAGTTCGTCTCCTTCGCTGAGGATCAGATCATCGGCGGCGTACTCACGGTTGACTGCCAGCAGGCAGCCGGCGGCGTCGATCTGCCCACTGAGCTGCGCGAGCGCGGCGCCGACGCTGGCACCTTCTGGAAGCTCCAACTGGAGCGATTCCGTGCCGGCGCGCTCGCGCAGGCCTGCGAATAGTCGGATCGAAACAATCACTCCGCGCAGCCTACGACACAACCTGTTTGGCGATCCGGCGGTACGGTTTGACGATGGCTTCTTCAGAGCAGGACGAGCGCCTCACCATTGCACCGATCGTCGGGCCCGATGATCCACGCCGCTTCACGGATTCCGGGATTGAGATCGACGCCCTCTACAGCGAGGCTGACGTGCCCGAGCAGCTAGCGCTGGGGCAGCCCGGTGACTTCCCGTACACGCGCGGTGTTCACGAGCAGATGTACCGCTCGCAGCAGTGGACGATGCGTCAGTACGCCGGGTACGCGAGCGCCAAAGAGTCAAACGAGCGCTACCGGTACCTGCTCTCGCGCGGCGGCACCGGCCTCTCGATGGCCTTCGATCTGCCAACGCAGCTTGGCCTCGACTCTGACAACGCGCTCTGCGAAGGCGAGGTTGGCCGCACCGGCGTCGCGATCGACACGATCGACGACATGCGCACGGCCTTCGATCAGATCCCGCTCGATCAGGTCTCCACTTCGATGACGATCAATGCGCCCGCGTCGGTCCTGCTGATGCTTTACGACCTAGTCGCGGAGGAGCAGGGAGTGCCGAGCGAGAAACTGCGCGGCACCGTTCAGAACGACATCCTTAAGGAGTACATCGCGCGCGGTAACTACATCTACCCGCCCGACGCCTCGATGCGCCTGACGACCGACGTCTTCTCCTACTGCGCCGAGAACATTCCGAAGTGGAACACGATCTCTATCTCCGGTTACCACTTCCGCGAGAAGGGTTGCTCGGCGGTTCAAGAGGTCGCCTTCACACTCTCTACCGGGATTGCCTACGTGCAGGCGGCAATCGACCGCGGCCTCGACGTCAACGACTTTGCGCCGCGACTGGCCTTCTTCTTCAACGGCCATAACAACGTCTTCCAAGAGGTGGCGAAGTTCCGCGCGGCGCGGACGATGTGGGCGCAGATAATGAAGGAGCGCTTTGGCGCGACAAACCCGAAGGCGATGATGCTGCGCTTCCATACGCAGACCGGCGGCGTGACGCTGACAGCGCAGCAGCCGGAGAACAACATTGTGCGCGTAGCGCTGCAGGGCTTTGCTGCCGTCTGCGGTGGCACGCAGTCGCTCCACACGAACGGATTTGACGAGGCCCTGGCACTCCCTAGCGAGCAGGCTGCGAAGACGGCTCTGCGGACGCAGCAGATAATCGCTGCGGAATCTGGCGCCGCTGACACAGTCGATCCGTTCGCTGGCTCGTACTACGTCGAATCATTGACAGCCGAGATCGAAAGCCGCTCGGCTGAACTGATCGCCAAGGTCGATGAGCTAGGTGGCGCGGTCCACGCAATCGAGTTCATGACGGCCGAGATCGACGAATCGGCGTGGGGTTATCAAGAGCGTTACCGCACAAAGCAAGACATCGTCGTCGGAGTCAACGAGTACATCGAGGAGCAGATTGAGGTGCCAGGCTTGCTGCGCGTTGACCCTGAATCGGAGCGCGAGCAGCTTGATCGGCTCGTTGCCTTCAAGGCCGACCGCGACCAGGCGCTCGTAGCCACGCGGCTCGAGGAGCTGCGTGAGGTCGCCCGCGGCGAAGCGAACCTAGTTCCAGCGATCCGCATCGCACTGAAGGATCGCTGCTCGATGGGTGAAGTTTGCGGCGCGATGAAGGACGTCTTCGGCGGTTACAAGCCGGGCTTTTGATCGCTAGCGCGTACCCTGATTACGATGTTTGCAATGCGCCTCTACGACTTTGCCCTTTGGATCCACGTCGCCGCGGTAGTGATCGCGTTCGGCGCGCCGTTCATCTACCCGATCATCTTGGCGCGCGTTACGAACGCAAACCCTGAGGCGCTCCCAGGCCTCTACAACGCAATGATCCATGCTGGACGCACGCTGATCACTGGCGCCTACGTGGTCCTCTTCTTGGCTGGCGCGTACCTCGCAACCGACGGCGATCTTTGGTCGGCAAGTTGGGTTTCAAGCTCGCTCTTGATCCTGATCCTTTTGATCGGCCTGAGCCACGGCCTCGCGATGCCAACCGAGAAGAAGCTCAGCGCGATCGCAACAAGCGAACTGGCGACGCACAGCCCTGGCACGCAGATGACATTCTCAGCCGACTATGAGAAGGCCTACCGCAAGCTCAACCTCGTCGGCGTGATCTCGAATGTTTTGGTGCTGATCGCGCTCTTCTTGATGATCGTCCAGCCGGCTTAGCCCTAAAGCCGCCGCGGGCGCAGCCTTGCAGAGCCACGATTTGGCAGGAATGGCCGCCAGCGGCGGGAAAAGAAGATGACGATGTCAGCGCACACTGCAGAGCGCAGGCTTGTTAAGTCTTCGCCGGAGCTTTGGTCCGAGGTCAGCGATCAGGAATCGCTTGGCCGGCGGCTCGATGCCTTCGGCGAAATCCGCATAACCGGGACCGAACCCGACAGCACCGTCGCCTGGGAGGGCGATGCAGCAAGCGGCACGGTGGCTATCGAATCGGCTGGCTGGGGAACGAAAGTGACGCTGACGGTCGAAGTTGAAGATCTGCCGGCCGCCGTACCCGCAGCCACAGAAACTGCTCCCCCGGCTGAGGTAGCCGCTGAGCCAGAAACGCAGCCGGAGCCAGAAACGCAGCCGGAGCCAGAACCAACGCCGCAGCCAGCGAAGCAGGGTTTCTTTGCGCGCCTCTTCAATTTTGGCCCAGCGATTCCCGATCCATCGCTGCCGGAAGCGAACAGCGATGAGCCTGAAGTGACGCCCGAGCCTGAAGTGGCGCCCCAGCCCGAGCCGATCCTGCCGCCCGAAGTAGAGCCTGAGATCAGCACCGAAGTGCCTGAGCCGGCGCCACTTAGCGCCGAAATGATCGACGCGATACTCCAGGGCGTGCTCGACGACCTTGGCGCCGCGCACCACCGCCCCTTCTCTCGCTCCTAAGCATCACGGCTGCCGCAGGCCCTGCCGCCCTGCCCAGCATCTAGACTGGGGCGCCTAATGGCTAGCGCACCCGAAGCTGAAGACTTCACCGCAAAACTGGCACTGCTCGGCGAGATGCGCGAGCAGGCGATGCATTCGTCGCCGGAGGCCGAGGCAAAGCAACATGATCGCGGCAAGTACACGGCGCGCGAGCGGATTGAGAAGCTGCTCGACCCGGACTCGTTCCAAGAACTCGACACCTTCATGCGCCACCGCACGGTCGACTTCGACATGCAGAAGAACCGCCCTTGGGGCGACGCCGTTGTAACCGGCCACGGAACGATCGACGGTCGCCGCGTCTGCGTCTTCAGCCAGGACTTCACGGTCTTCGGTGGCTCGCTCGGCGAAGTGATGGCCGAGAAGATGTGCAAGGTGATGGATCTCGCGGCAAAGATTGGTTGCCCGGTGATCGGGATCAACGATTCCGGCGGCGCGCGGATCCAAGAAGGTGTCGTCTCGCTCGGCGCCTACGGCGACGTTTTCGTGCGCAACGTGATGTGCTCGGGAGTGATCCCACAGATCAGCTTGATCATGGGGCCTTGCGCCGGCGGCGCTGTCTACTCCCCCGCGATCACCGACTTCATCATGATGGTCAAAGAGAGCTCGCACATGTTCATCACCGGACCCGACGTGATCAAGACGGTCACCGGCGAAGAGGTCGGCTTCGAGGAGCTCGGCGGCGCGATGACGCACAACTCAAAGTCGGGAGTCGCCCATCTCGCGGCCGAGGACGAAGACGCGCTGCTGGAGGACACCCGCTACCTGCTCTCGTTCCTGCCGCAGAACAACCTTGAGATGCCGCCGCGCGTAGCGCCTAGCGATGACCCTCAGCGGATGGACGAGAACCTCGACAGCATGGTTCCCGAGAACCCAAACAAGCCCTATGACATGCGTGACGTCGTCAAGACGGTCGTCGATGACGGCGAGTTTTTTGAGCTTCATGAGCACTGGGCGAAGAACATCATCTGCGGCTACGCGAGGCTCGACGGCTACTCGGTTGGGATTGTCGGCAACCAGCCAGCGCAGCTCGCCGGCGTACTCGACATCGATGCCTCATCGAAGGCCGCGCGCTTTGTTCGCACCTGCGACGCCTACAACATTCCGATCGTCACCTTCTGCGATGTGCCCGGCTTCCTGCCAGGGACATCACAGGAATGGGGCGGCATCATCCGCCACGGCGCGAAGCTGCTTTACGCCTACACCGAGGCGACCGTCCCGAAAGTCACCGTCATTACCCGCAAGGCTTACGGCGGCGCCTACGACGTGATGGCGTCAAAGCACCTGCTCGCCGACTTCAACTTCGCCTGGCCTCAGGCTGAGGTGGCCGTGATGGGCGCCGAGGGCGCCGTCAACATCATCTACCGCCGCGAACTTGCCGACGAGAAGACTCCTGAAGGCCGCCGCGAAGAGCTGATGGCCGATTACAAGGAGCGCTTTGCGAACCCTTACTCGGCCGCTGAACGTGGATACATCGATGATGTGATCGTCCCGCACGAGACGCGGCCGACGGTCATTAACGCGCTAGAGACGCTGCTGACAAAGCGCGTTGACCAGCCGAAGCGCAAGCACGGCAACATCCCCCTGTAAAGATTCTGCGTAATTGGCGCACGGCGGCAGCCGAATAGTGGATACTTAATCTTCCAAAGCCTTTCAGGGGGAGTAACTATGCAGAGTCGCCGTCAGTTCGTAACCAAGGCAGCAGCCACAGGCGCCGCCGCGACAATCTCACCGATGCTGCTCTCGCAGCTTGCCTCGGCGACCGGCGTTAAAGCTGCCGGCGTCGCAACCGGCTTCACCGACGGCGTCGCCTCAGGCGAGCCAACGCCCAACTCGATCGTGCTTTGGACTCGGCTTGCTGGCGCAGGTGCAACCAACAGCGTCCAACTTATCGTCTCAACCGATCCAGGTTTTTCAAAGACCGTCGCCCAGTCCACGATCAAGACGAGCAGCCTCGTTGGCGGCTCAGTTAAGGCACAGGTCAAGGGCCTAAAGGCTCACACGCAGTACTACTACAAGTTCACGACTGCTGGCAGCATCTCCGGCACCGGCCGCTTCCGCACCGCGCTGCCGGCCGATTCAAACGCAACGGTCAAGTACGCGTTCTTCTCCTGCATGGACTTCACGCACGGCTACTTCAACGCGCTTGCACACATGGCCAAGCAGGATTTCGACTTCGTGATGATGCTCGGCGACTTCATCTACGCCGAGACCTACCACACCGTCGCTGATGGCACTGCCGTGCGTGACGACAGCATCGGCTCGCCAGAACCTGGCTACAACGGAGACCGCAAAGTCGCTCAGACGCTTGCCGATTACCGCCTCAAGTACTCGCTATACCGCACCGATGAGCACCTAAAAGCGGTGATGGCGAAGTTCCCTGTGATCGCAATCTGGGATGACCACGAAGTGCAGAACAACTACGCCGGCGGCGGCGGCATCAACGGCGGCCTACCTGCGAACGAGCGGTACTCGGTCGCACGGCGCAAGGCTGGCTACCAAGCTTGGTTTGAGAACATGCCGACTTACGGCGCGCGCAAGGGAACAACGACGATGTACCGGCGCCTGCAGTACGGCAAGACGCTCGATGTGATCATGATGGATCAGCGCCAGTACCGCGCCAACCAGGCCTGCGATGACGCGGTAGTCAAAGCCTGCCCAACTTGGGACAAAACGCGGGCATTCCTCGGCAAGGAGCAGATGGCCTGGGTCAAGAAGCAGCTTTCAGCATCGAAGGCCAACTGGAAGGTGATGGGCAACGAGCTGACGATGATGCCGACGAAGGTGCTCGGAGGATCGTTCTTCGGCTTCGACAGCTGGCAGGGCTACCCGAAGGAGCGGGCCGAGCTGCTGAAGCACATCGACAAGAACAAGATTAAGAACGTCGTCTGGAATACCGGCGACATCCACACCTTCATCGTCGGCGACGTGAAGCTCGACGGGGCCGGCAAGACGGCTGGCGACAAACTCGGCACAGGTAAGTCAACCGGAGTTGAGTTCGTTGCTGGTTCGGTCACATCAACTTGTCTAGGCGAAACCGACCTTCCAGCCGGCACTCTCAAGGGCAAGCCGGTGATCATCAAGGGTGACGACGCGAACCCGAATACGCCTGAATCGATAATCAAGATCCTCCGCGGTATCAACACTTGGGTCGAAGACGCCGATTTTGACCATCATGGTTACGGGTCGGCGACGGTTAGCTCAAAGAACTACGAGTGTGAGCTGGTACGGATGTCGACGATCAAGACACCATCGACCGCCGTCAAGCCCAAGGCCGCTGACAAGAAAAGCTGGAAGTGGCGCATCCCGAGCGGCGCGAAGACGACCGTCGGTCACCGCCTCCCATAGGGCTGATCGCTACGCTCAGGGCGAGTGCCCCAGAGCAACCCAGTCATCACGACAGCGAACCCCGCAGCCTCACCGATTGAGGCCGCGGCGATCGCTGCTGCGCTGAGCCGTTTTCTCAGCGATAACGCCCCCGCCGCTGCCGCCGAGAGCCTGCAGCAAAGCCCGTGGCTTAGCGCAGCGCTGAGCGAAGGCGTCTCGCGCCAGCCACAGTTGCCAACTAGCTGGGTCAGCGTCGGCTGAGCCGCAAGGCTCAGACCGCCTCCAATCCGCCGCACGGGTAACCTTCGCCGCCGAATGTTCAGCTCAATTCTGATTGCCAACCGCGGTGAAATTGCCCTCCGAGTAATCCGCTGCTGCAAGGAGATGGGGATCAAGTCGATCGCTGTCTACTCGGAGCTGGACCGCGACGCGCTCCACGTTCAGGCCGCCGATGAGGCTTACCTGCTGGGCCCTGGCCCCGCCGCTGAGAGCTACCTCAACGTCGAGAAGCTGATCGAAGTGATCAAGCAGAGCGGCGCTGAGGCGGTCCACCCGGGCTACGGCTTCCTCGCCGAGAACGCCCCCTTCGCGCAACGACTCGCCGACGAGGGCATCGTCTTCATCGGACCGCCGGCCAGCGCAATCGAGTCAATGGGCAGCAAAACATCGGCGCGCGAACTGATGCAGGCCGCCGGCGTACCGATCGTGCCGGGCACGACCGAAACGGTCGAAAGCGTTGACGACGCGCGCAAGATCATCGACGCCGACATTGGCTACCCGGTCGCGATCAAAGCAGCAGGCGGTGGCGGCGGCAAGGGCTTCCGCGTCGCGCTGACAGCCGACGAGCTTGAGGAGGCGTTCGAGGGGGCCTCACGCGAGGGCGAAAAATTCTTCAGCGATGGCCGCGTCTACATCGAGCGCTACCTGCCCGACCCGCGACACATCGAAGTCCAGATCCTTGCCGACACGCACGGCAACACCAGTCACCTCGGTGAGCGCGACTGCTCAATCCAGCGCCGCCACCAGAAGCTGATTGAGGAATCACCCGCGGCCGAATGGGTTGTTGATGAGGCGCTGCGCGAGAAGATCGGCAAGATCGGTGTAGAGGCAGCTAAAGCAGTCGATTACGTTGGCGCCGGCACCGTCGAAGGGCTGCTCCAGGACGGCGAATACTTCTTCCTAGAGATGAACACCCGCGTACAGGTAGAGCACTGCGTGACCGAGATGACGACCGGCATCGACATCGTCCGTGAGGGAATCCGCGCCGCCGCCGGCGAGCCGCTTTCGATCACTCAAGACCAAGTCGAGATGCGCGGCCACGCAATCGAATGCCGGATCAACGCTGAAAACGCGGCGAAGAACTTTGCCCCCGCCCCAGGCAAGATCGGCCGTTACGTCGAGCCGTCGGGACCAGGCGTGCGAGTTGATTCAGGCGTCGGTGAGAACGGCGAGGTAACGCCGATGTATGACCCGATGGTCGCGAAGCTGATCGTCTGGGACGTTGACCGTGAGCGCGCGACTGCACGAATGCTTCGTGCCCTAGACGAATACGAGATCGAAGGCCTGACAACTCTTATCCCGTTCCATAGCGCGCTGCTCGCCACCGAGCAGTGGCAGAAGGCCGACACCTGCCGTGAGCTAACAGAGGACAAGCAGTGGCTTAAGTCAACCGCCCCCGAGACGCCGGTCGAGCGAATCGACGATGACGGCGTCGAGAAGCTCGAGCAGCAGTACACGGTGGAAGTTTCAGGTCGTCGCTTCGACGTCAACGTAGTTGGGCCGCCACCAAGCGGCGGCGTTGCGGCGGCGCCAGGGGCAGCGCCGAAGCCGAAGCGGACCGAGCGCAAGAGCGGTGGCGGTGGCGGCGCCGACCTGCTTGAAGCACCCCTCCAGGGCAACATGTGGAAGGTCGTCGTCAAGGCCGGCGACAAGGTCGAGGAGGGGCAGCTGCTCTGCATCATTGAAGCGATGAAGATGGAGAACGAGATCACCGCCCACAAGGCCGGCGTAATCGCCGAACTGCCGATCACCGAAGGCGCTCCAATCGGCGCCGGCGACCCGATCGCCCGCATCGTCAGCGAACCGGCCGGCGAGTGAGCGAGCTCCGCGTCTGGGTGGCCGACCCATCGGAGGCTGACGAAGTAACGCGGCTGCTGATCGGATTTCGCAACGACCTCGGCTACGACTGGCCAAGCGACGCGAGTTTCGTTAGCGGCGTGGCGCAGCTGATCTCCGGTGATTCAACCGATTACCTGCTCGGCGCGATCGGCGACGGGCCAGCGGTCGGCGTCTGCCAGCTGCGCTTCCGCTACGGCCTCTGGCAGGAGGGCACCGATTGTCTGCTGGAGGATCTGTTCGTTGAAGACGCCGCGCGGGGCAAAGGCCTCGGCCGAGCGCTGACGCAGTTCGCAGTTGAGCACGCGTCGACTGCACGTGACGCGCGGCGGATCGAACTAGACGTCAATGAGGCAAACGAAGAAGCACTAAAGCTCTACGAATCACTCGATTTCGGGATCAAGAACAGCCACGGCGGCCGCGATCTGTACCTGCGCCGCAACCTCTCAGCAGAGGGCTAGCGGCTTAAGCGCTAGCTGGCTCGGCGGCAATCCGCTCGAGGTTCGCAGCGTGAATCCGTTGCTGCTCTGCGTCGCGGCGCGCCAGCGGCAGCTCCAGCGATTCGAGGTATTCCAGATCCTCGCCGAGGATCGCCAGTGCGCGTGCGCTATCAACCGGCGCGCCGTGGCCCGGCACAACCCACTCAGCGGCCTCGACCAGTGGACGTAGGCGCTCCAGCGTTGCGCGGTAAGCCGACCGAGAACCACCGCCCGACAGCATCGGGATCTCGACCGGTGAGAGGTAGTCACCGCAGATCAGCAGCTTCGCCCAAGGAACGACGATCGCCATTCCATCGGCCGTATGGCCGCCGGTCGGATGCAGCTCCAGCTCGGCATCGCCGATCTCAACCACGCCTGGCACCGGCAGCGCCTGAACTTGCCCCAGCGAGAGCGGAGCGGCGCGCTCGATGTAGTGCTGCTCGTCAAATTTGCGCAGCTCACGGGCCGCGCCTCCGGGTTCGCTGGCCAGTCGAGCCGAGCTGGTCTCGCAGCAACCGAGCGCAACGCCCGGGAAGGCCAATCTGCCAAGCAGGTGGTCCCAGTCGGCGTGCGTGGCGAGCAGCCCGCTGACGCTCCAACCGACGCTCTCAAGTAGCCCCGGAAGTGACTCAAGCTCCTCCGCCAAGGGCGGCGAATCGATGACGAATGTTTCCTCGCCGTGATGGACGATGCTGCAGGTCGTCTGCCAGAAGGCGGAGCGGACAACAAGAACATCCTCGTGAATCGAGACGACCTGCATAGCGAGATCTGCTGCTTACGCGGCGCCGAGCAGCTTCGCCGCAGCCAGCAGGGTCGTCACTTCAGCAGTGGGCTTCTTGTCGCTTGGCTCAAGCTTGCGCTTCGTGCGGTTAACCCAGATCACAGGCACCTTCGCCTTCAGCGCAGGCAGCACATCGGACTCGTAACCGCAACAGATGTGGACCCAGTTCTTCTTACCGCCAACTCGCCGCGCGAACTCTTTGAAGTGAGCTGGCTCCGGCTTGTACGAGCGAACCTGCTGCGCCGTTACTACGAGCTCAAACTCCAGCGGCAGGTAGCGACGCGTCTCGCCGAGCAGGCGGTCATCGATGTTTGAGATCAGGCCGGTCTCAAACTTCTTCGCGAAGCGGCCGAGCTGAAGGTTGGTCTCCTTGAAGGGGCGCCAGCGCAAGATTGAGTCAGGCAGGAAACCCGCACGCGAAGGCTCGAGGTCCCACTTAATCTCTTCTGCAATCTGCATCGCGACGCGACGCAGGACCTCCGCGTAAAGCTCGTAGGAACCACTTTCAATCTCATGCTGGAGCTCGACGAAGCGAGCGAATACCGCGTCCGGATCGGCAATCTCAAAGCCACTGCGCTTGGCCTCTGTGGCAAACGCAGTCTTAACGCCGGTATCCCAGTCGATCAGTGTTCCGTAGACATCGAAGGTGACCCAATTGACTTTTGCGGGGATTGGCATTGCGCTTAGTCTAGGTCGCGACGGGCAAAGGGTGCTGTGCGCTAGCGTTCGCCGCCGCTATGGACCTCCTCGAATATCAAGGCAAACAACTTTTCGCGCGGCATGAAATCCCGGTTCCATCGGGTATTCCGGCGCGAACCGTCGATGAAGCAGTGGCTGCCGCGGACCAGATTGGCTACCCCTGCGTGGTCAAGGCGCAGGTCAAGATCGGCGGCCGCGGCAAGGCCGGCGGCGTCAAAGTTGCGGCTAACGCAAGCGAAGCGCGTGAACACGCCGAAGCGATTCTCGGGATGGACATTAAGGGCTTCACCGTCCACGAGCTTTGGATCGAGGAGGCCTCAGAGATCGAGGCCGAGTACTACGCAGCGATTGTCTTCGACCGTTCTGCACGCGCAGCTCTGGTGATGCTCTCGACGCAGGGCGGCATGGACATCGAGCAGGTCTCAGCCGAGACTCCCGAGGCGATCGCCACGCTTCATGTCGACCCTCTGCTCGGCTTCCAGCCTTTTGAGGCGCGGCGCCTTGCCTTCGAAGCCGGAATCGACGCCGACCTAATTCGTCCGATCGGTGATTTCCTCACCCGCCTCTACGAAACCTTCATCGCTGAGGAGGCGCTGCTGGTCGAAGTGAATCCCGTGATCATCACGCCGGAACGCAAGGTCAGGGCACTTGACTCGAAGGTCACGCTGGACCCCAGCGCTCTCTACCGCCATGAAGAGAACGCAGAGCTGCGCGACCCCAGCGATGAAGACCCGCAAGAGCAGATGGCGCGCGACTGTGGCCTGACCTACGTCAAGCTCGACGGCGACATCGGGATTCTCGGCAACGGCGCCGGTCTCGTGATGAGCACGCTCGACGTCGTCGCTCAGTACGGCGGCAAGCCAGCAAACTTCCTTGACGCGGGCGGAGGCTCGAAGGCCGAGACGATAACCAACGCGGTCGAAGTGATCTGCTCGAACGACAACGTCAAAGCAGTCCTCTTCAACATCTTCGGTGGGATCACTCGCTGCGATGAGGTCGCTAACGGACTGATTGAAGCCTTTGCCAGTGCGAAGCCGGCCGTTCCGTTCGTCGTCAGGCTCGACGGCACGAACGACGTCGAGGGGCGCAAGATTCTCGCTGACGCAAATCTGCCTGGCGTCCACACGGCAGCGACGATGAACGAAGCAGCCGAGAAAGTTGTTGCGCTGGCTAAGGGAGAATCACTATGAGCGTCCTAGTCGGAACTGATACTCGCCTCTGCGTCGCCGGCATCACCGGTAGCGAAGGCAGCTTTCACACACTGAACAACCGCGACTACGGCACCAACGTCGTCAGCGGCGTAACGCCAGGCAAGGGCGGTCAAGATGTTGAGGGAATTCCCGTCTTCAACACCTTCCATGCCGCGGTAGAAGAGAGCGGTGCCAACACGGCGATGATCTTCGTGCCGCCGCCGTTTGCAGCCGACTCGATCCTTGAGGCGGCCGACGCTGGCGTTGAACTAATCATCGCGATCACCGAAGGGATCCCCGCACACGACGAGCTGCGCGTTTACACGCAGATCAAGCGGACCCCGGGAGTGCGCCTGATCGGGCCGAACTGCCCCGGCGTGCTCTCGCCGGGCAAGGCCAACGTGGGGATCATCCCGGCCTCGTTCTTCAAGGAAGGGAACGTCGGCGTGATGTCGCGCTCCGGCACGTTGACCTACCAGATCGGCAACGAGCT
>CAMDLG010000018.1 GCA_945901565.1 Bifidobacterium breve
CCTCAACCTCAGCCCCGCGAGCTCGCAGCCGTTCGATTACAGGTCGCAGCACCAAGACGTGCGGCGAGTTCGTGAGGTCGATCCAAACACGCATCAGCGGAGCGCGGCGCCGACCGCTTCAACGACGTCACTTAGCTGCTGCTCAGTAATCGATGCGCTAATCGGCAACGCTAAGTGGCGACCAGCGGCAATCTCAGTTCCCGGCAGGGATAGATCGCTGGGCCGCCATTCGGACATCGATGGCTGGAGATGAATTGGCCTGCGGTAATAACCGCGTGACTCGATACCAGCCTCAGCCAAGCTGGCGGCGAGTTGATCTGGCTGGTCGGTGGCTACGACATACAGGTGCCAAGCAGGCACCGAACCGCTGCTCGCCTCCGGCAAGGTCACCAGTTCGCCAAGGCCAAGTTCGCTGTAGCGCTGAGCTGCGGAGCTGCGGTGGGCGGCCCAGGTTGGAAGTTCACGAAGCAAGATTCGCAGCACCGCTGCCTGCATCTCATCGAGCCGCGAGTTGTAGCCAACCGCTTCGTAGGTGACGCGATCACGCGATCCGTGGAAGCGGAGCATCTTGACCTGCTCGGCGAGTTCGTCATCGGAGGTCGTGATTGCACCGCCGTCACCAAACGCGCCAAGATTCTTCGACGGGTAGAAAGAGTGAGCCGCGATCGTGCCGAGCGCGCCAGGCCGTCCATCTTCTCCGACCGAGCCAGCCGCCTGAGCTGCATCCTCGACAACCGGCACGCCGAGCGCCTCGATCTCGGCGACCGGAGCGACGTTGCCGAATAGGTGAACTGCAATGACGGCTTTCGTTCGCTCCGTCATCACGGCCTTCACTTGATCTGCTGTCGAGAGATAGGTGACCGGGTCGACATCGCAGAAGACCGGCGTAGCCCCGGTCGGTGGGATCGCCTCAGCGCTGGCGTAGTAGCTGAAAGAAGGCACGATCACCTCGTCGCCCGGACCAACGCCAAGAGCGCGGAGAGCGATCGTTAGAGCCTCGGTCCCATTGGCGACGCCTACCGCGTGTTTAGCACCCACGGCCTGAGCAAACTCGTGCTCGAAGGCCTCGACATTTGGGCCGAGGATGAACTGCCCAGCCTCGGTCACTTCGAGCAGCGCGGCGTTGATCGAACCGCGTAGCGGCTCGATCACGGTCGTTGAATCGAATAGCGGGACGTTCATTCTGTCCCCAACGCTACCCTCTCGACCGGTGCCG
Organism: Bifidobacterium breve; assembly: GCA_945901565.1. Taxonomy (GTDB): domain Bacteria; phylum Actinomycetota; class Thermoleophilia; order Solirubrobacterales; family Solirubrobacteraceae; genus F1-60-MAGs163. The sequence continues at coordinate 1,217 of CAMDLG010000018.1, forward strand.
CTCTCCACACTTATCGTCCTCGCGGCGATCACCGACAAACTTGCTGACTGGGCGACCGGCGTCGTTGGCGACCTCGGATTGGCCGGAATCTTCGTCCTGATGACGCTCGAGAGCATGTGCATTCCGATCCCTTCGGAGCCGACAATGCTGTTTGCTGGTTTCAACGTAGAGCAGGGCACCTACTCGTTTGTCGCCGTCGTCAGCGTCGGCGTGGCGGCCAACGTGCTCGGCTCTTGGATCGCCTACGGGTTCGGACGATTTGGCCGCATTGAGCTGATCGAGCGGCACGGCAAGTGGCTCCACATCACGCCGGAGCGGCTTGAGCAAGCCGACCGCTGGTTTGATCGGTACGGCGGCTGGGCGGTCTTCTTCTCGCGGATGCTGCCGATAGTGCGCACCTTCATCTCGCTTCCAGCGGGCGTCGCACGGATGCCGTTCTGGCGATTCACTATCTACACGACGCTCGGCTGTATCCCATGGATGGCTGGGCTGACATACATCGGTTACGCGGTCGGCGGCAACTGGGAAGAGTGGAAGGGCTACCTGCACTACATCGACTACCTCGTAGTCGTGATCATCGTCGCTGGCGCCGTTTACCTCTTCATGCGCTGGCGGCGCTCACGCAGCGACGCGGCCGATGCCCCGTCCGCTTGAACAGACGCTACCGCTGCGCCACGTGTTGGCTCTGGGCCTGATGCATGGCCCGGCCGAGCTGCTGCCGATCTCATCGTCTGGCCACACGACGCTAGTTCCATGGCTACTTGGCTGGCCTTACCCGGAGCTTGATCCGGCGCTACGCAAGAGCGTTGAAGTGGCACTGCATGCCGGCACCGCAGCGGGACTATTGATCGCGCTGCGTCATGAGGTAGCCGACGCAGGCCGCGGTTTTGACGGGCGACGGGCGATCCTGATCGCCGGTTCATTCCTTCCTCCAGCAATCATCGGCTACACACTCGAAGGCCCAATCGAGCGACGTTTCGGTACGCCAGCTTCGATCGCCGCCGGCCTACTCGCCGGCTCTGCAGTGATGGCGATCTGCGATCAGCTCGGCGCTCAGCAGCGTGAACGCGACGATGCCGGCTCGCTCGACGCGCTGCTTCTGGGATTAGCGCAGGCGGCGGCGCTGATGCCTGGGACTTCACGCGGCGCGATGACGATCAGCGCGATGCGTGCGCGGGGCTTCACGAGACCGGCTGCCAGCGCGCTCTCGCGTCACGTCGCTCTGCCTGTAATTCTCGGCGCAAGTGCACTGAAGGGCGTCCGGCTGACGCAGAAGGGAATCGCTCCCGGAGCAGCGCCGAGACTGGCCCTCGGGGCACTCGCAGCGGCAGCTTCGACGCTACTCGCTGCGCGGCTCTTGCCGATCGAACGGGCCGGCTCATTGCTGCCTTACGCCGCTTACCGAAGTGGGCTAGCGGCGATCACTCTGCGCCGCCTGCGAAGATCGGCTGCATGAGCGACGCCTACGCTGCTGCTGGCGTGGATACCGACCAGTCTGACCGCGCCGTAAGCGCCCTCGTTGACGTGCTCAGAGGAATCGATCTCGGCCGACCTTCGCGATCAATAATCGGCTCAGGGCATTACGCGAGCGTGCTCAAGATCACCGACCAACTAGCGCTCGCGATGGCCACCGACGGCGTTGGCTCAAAGCTAGTTCTGGCAGAACAGGCAGACCGCCTAGAGACGGTAGGGATTGACTGCATCGCGATGAACGTCAACGACATCATCTGCGTGGGAGCCGAACCGCTAGCGATGCTCGACTACATCGCCGTTGAACAGGCCAACCCGACGGCGCTGGCGCGAATTGGTGAAGGACTGAAGCGCGGCGCTGAACTGGCCGGGATCGAGATTCCCGGCGGCGAGGTCGCAGTCTTGCCCGAACTGATCCGCGGCCACCCTTCGCCGCACGGCTTTGACCTCTGCGGCGCGGCTATCGGCACGGTCGATCCCGACCAGATGATCCTCGGCGACAAGATCGAGGTAGGCGACGCTCTGATCGGGCTTCCGTCGAGCGGTGCGCACTCGAATGGATACACATTGGCGCGCCGAGTTCTGATCGAAAATGGGCCCGGTCTCGACGCGACGCCCGAGCAGCTCGGGGGCGCCACTGTTGCCGACGCATTGCTCGCTCCAACAGTGATCTACGTCAAGGCCGTCCTTGACCTGATCGCCAACGGGCCGGCGGTCCATGGCCTAGCCCACATCACCGGCGGTGGACTCACAAACCTGCGCCGGCTAGCGCCCGGAAGGGTTGGTTACGAGGTGACTTCGCCGCTACCTGTTCCGCCGATACTCGACCTGATCGGGCAACTAGGAGCCGTGCCGCCATCCGAGATGTGGGAGGTATTCAACATGGGATGCGGCTTTGTGATCGTCGTTCCCGCGGACGCGGTTGACGAAGCCATCTCGATCCTTGAACCGCATCATCCTGGCGCGGCGCAGATTGGCAATGTCACCGCCAACGCAGACCAAACGCTGGGACCGGGCGGAATTGTGGTCGGCGCGGAGTAGACGCCAGCCGATGATTCTCAGCACCAACCAAACCGCGAAATCCCGCGCCCCGCTGGGCGGCCCGCGATGAGTTCACCGGTTGGGACGATTCTTGGCGGCCGCTACGAAATCGACGAGCCGATCGGCCGCGGCGGTAACTCGACCGTTTACCGCGCCCATGACCTGACTCTTGAGCGTTGGGTGGCGATCAAAATGATGCACCGCGAGGTCGCCCGCGAGAGTGAGCAGTTGGAGCGCTTCCGCCGCGAGGCTAAGTCGGTCGCGAAGATCTCATCGCCATATGTCGTTGGCGTGATCGACGCTGACGAGCAGGATCAGACGCCTTACATCGTTCTCGAGTACGTCGATGGGCAGAACCTGAAGCAGCGGATCCGCGACGTCAAGAGGCTCGATATTCCGGAGGCCCTGGCCTTCGCGATCGAGATTGCTTGGGGCCTGCAAGCTGCCCATGAGCGGCAGGTCGTCCACCGCGATGTCAAGCCCCAGAATGTCCTGCTGGACGAGGACGGTGCTGCCCGAGTAACCGACTTTGGGATCGCACGTCAGTTGGACGACGAATCACTTACGGCCGACGGGCGCGTGCTCGGAACAACCGATTATGTAAGCCCAGAGCAGGCTCTCGGCCACGATGTCACAGGGCAATCTGACCTCTACTCGCTTGGCGTCGTGCTCTTTGAAATGCTGACCGGCGACGTCCCGTTCCACGGCGAAAATCAGGTTGCCGTGGCGATGTCTCATGTGCGCGACGAACTGCCCGACGTGAGGGCACTTCGTCCCGAGATTTCATCGGTCTTGGCTTCCGTCGTTGACGCGGCAACTGCGAAGGATCTTGACGTCCGCTACCGCGACGCGGCAGAGATGATCGCCGACCTCGAAGAGGCGCTAGCTGTCGAGACGGCGCGCTCCGGTCACATCACAGGCGAAGCGACAACAGTCTTCGAGTCACTGCCGCGCGAGACACAGCGCCGCGTGGCCGTAAAGATGACCCACCCTTGGCGCTGGCTAGCGATTATCGCGCTCGGCGCAGCGATCACTGTCGGCGTCTTCGCTGTGCTCGCGCAGCGCGCGCAGCGGGGCACCGGGACCGATAACGCGCTCGCCGGTGCGGGCTTGACAGCGGTCTCGCTTAAGGCAACTGCAGCCAGCGCGTACGACCCGGTTGGAGACTTTGACGAACATAACGACGAGGCCGCGTTCGCGGTCGACCGCAGTCCGGCAACTACTTGGTCAACGCAGGATTACCTCAACGGCAATCTCGCTAAGGACGGAGTTGGGCTTGCAATCGACGCTATCCCTGCGCTGCAGGCGCGGGCAATCGACGTGGTCACGCCAACACCGGGCTGGTCAGCGCGGATCTACGCCGCCAATGGCGCGACCCTGCCGGCCACGATCACCGATCCGCAATGGAAAGAGGTCGGCAGCATCCCGCGCGCCACAGCCCGCACCCGAGCGAGGCTTGAAACTGCAGGTCAGAAGTACCGCTGGTATCTCGTCTGGATCGATCAGTTCGCCTCAGGCCAGAGCAGCGTTCAGATCAGCGAAGTCTTCCTCTACCGCTAGAAGCGGTAGCCGCTCTGTTCGCGGTACCGCTCAATCGCAATGTCTAGTAGCCGTTGGCAGAGCTGCGGGTACTCGATGCCGCTCTCCTGCCAGAGACGCCCGTAGACGCTGGTAGTCGTGAAGCCCGGCATCGTGTTCAACTCATTCAGCAGCACGTCGTCACCGTCAACGAAGAAGTCGGCGCGAGCAAGGCCGCTGCAATCGCTATCGCTGAAAGCTCTGATCGCAAGCTCACGGATGCGCTGGCTAGCTAGCTCAGAGATCCTTGCGGGGACTACTAGTTCCATCCCGCCGGGTGTGTATTTAGCTTCGTAGTCGTACCAACCCCCTGGCGAAGCGCTATGCAGGACAACGATCTCACCGGCGACGCTGACCTCAGCCTGCTCTGCTGTGCCAAGCAACGAACATTCAACCTCGATACCACCGCTTGCTGCTTCGACGATCACGCGCGGGTCATATATGAAGGCTTGCTCGAGCGCCTCCGCAAGTTCGTCGGCCTGCGCAACGCGGACGATTCCAACAGATGACCCAAGCCGAGCCGGCTTGACAAAGAGTGGCATTCCAAGCTGCTCGATCTGCGCAGTTAGCGGCTCCTTCTCGGACTCATAACTGGCGCGTGTAAGGCCTACAAAGGGAACCTGCGGAATCCCAGCCTGACCCATCAATTGCTTGAAGGCCAGCTTGTCGATACAGACAGCCGAGGCACGAACGCCGCTGCCCACGTAAGCGATGTCGAGCATCTCGAGCAGTCCTTGAACCGTTCCGTCCTCACCAAACGGGCCGTGCAAGACCGGAAAGGCAACCTCGGCGCCCAGTAGGCCACTGCCTGGGCGAAGTTCAACCTCATTGCCCTCGTGGCTCCATCGTCCGTCGCTGTCGATCTCGATCCTGCGAACTTCGTGGCCTGCCGATTCGACTCCGTCAGCGACAGCCGCGCCGCTGGCGAGCGAAACGTCGCGCTCTGAGGAACGGCCACCGCAGATAACGGCGACGATCATCTGCGTACCGGCTTCCTACCGGCGCCGCTCGCTGGCGGCGGGTCGTAGCGACCGACGCCGATCGTCACCGTAGAACCAGTTTTGGCGCTACCGCCGGATGGGTCTTGTGACACAACCGTGCCGTCTTGCAATTCGTCGGGGACGGCGACGCGATCGATACTGACCTTGAACCCTGCCCCTTGGATCTCCGCGATCGCCGATGCTTCATCTTCGCCAACCGTATTGGGCACCTTGGTCGTTGCCGGAGTCTTGGCAACTACGAGGGCGACGGTTGAACCCTTATCTGCCTTCCCTCCGGCTCCGGGATCCTGCCTAAGGACCGTCCCCGCGGTGGAGCTTGAGTCCTGCTCGGTGACGCTAACCCCGAAGCCAGCGCCGCGCAGCGTGGCGCGCGCGTCGTCGACGTTCTGTCCGACTACGGCCGGTACCTCAACGGTCGCCTTACCGGTCGAAACGACCAGCGTTATGGTCGAACCTTGCGGCGAAGGTGTTCCTTCCGGTGGAAGTGTCTCAACGGCGTCGCCAGAGGGAACCGTATCCGATGAACTTTTCCTGATTCGCACGGTGAAACCAGCGTTTTCGAGCCTTCGCCTTGCCTGCAAGGAGGCCAGTCCAGCTACCGAAGGGACGGCGACTGAGTCAGGGCCGTCAGAGACTGTGAGCGTTACCGTTGAGCCCTCGTCGGCCTGCTCGCCGGCCGGAGGATTCTGGGCGATCACCTGACCTTTTACGGTCAGTGACTTCTTCAGCACGATGTCGCTCTTCAGTCCGGCGCGGGTCAGCGCTGCCTGTGCAGTCGTAGCGTCGCTTCCTACGACTCGCGGCACGGTCACTTGCCCAGGCTTGAGAGCGAGCAGCAACACCAACAGAAGGCCAACGGCAATCACGGCTCCTCCGGCAAAAAGCCACCAACGACGGCCGGGGCCGTCGTCATCACCGTTGGCGTCGCTCGCGGCAGCGTAGGCCGAGGTGGGTACAGCGCCGGCGGCGAGGGCGCTGCCCGACATTCCGATCATCGTTCGTTCGCCCACGGCGGGGGCAGGGACCCCTGCTGGGATCACGCCGGCTCGCGCCTGCTCGAGCGCATCGATGAACTGATCGGCGTTCGCGAAACGGTCGGCTTGGTCTTTTGCCAACGCTTTCATGATCACCGCGTCGAGCGCCGGGCTGATCCCCGGATTGATCGAACTTGGCAGCGGCGGCGGCTCGCTGACGTGTTTGAGCGCGATTGTGACTGCGCTCTCGCCGTCGAACGGCACGCGCCCAGTGACCATCTCGAAGAGGATCACGCCGATCGAATAAAGGTCTGACTGCTCGCTGACCGCGTGCCCCTGCGCTTGCTCAGGCGAGAGGTACTGAGCGGTGCCCATTATCGAACCGGTCTGTGTCATGTCCGAGGCACCGGCGCGGGCGATCCCAAAGTCGGTCACGGTCGCGAGCCCATCGTCGTCGACGATCACGTTGTGCGGCTTGAAGTCGCGGTGGATCACGTTGCGGCGGTGAGCGAACCGCGCTGCGCGCAGGATCTGCGTCGTCATGTCGATCGCCCAGTCCGAATCGAGCGCGCCGTATTCGTTGATGATCGCCTTCAGCGAACGACCCTGGAGGTACTCCATCGCGATGTAGTAGGTGCCGTCCCACTCTCCTCGGTCATAGACGGAGACGACATGCTGGTGCTGGAGACCCGCGGCAGCGGAGGCCTCGCGGCGGAAACGCTCGACAAACTCTGGGTCCTGGGCAAACCTGCGATAGAGAACCTTCACAGCGACCTGCCGATCTAGCTGCAGGTCTGTGGCGCAGTAAACATCGGCCATCCCGCCGGAGCCCAACAGGTATTCGACGCGGTAACGACCATCGATCGTTGTATTTGGTTCGACGCCCCCGCTCATCGCAGCAGCGACTCCATGACGGCCTTCGCGATCGGTGCGGCGTCGGTTCCACCGAAGCCGCCGACAGTCTTCTCGATCGTCACGGCAATCGCGATCTGCGGGTCGGTGGCAGGCGCAAAGGCAATAAACCAAGGCTGCGTGATGTTGTTAATCACGTCGCGTTCAGCGGTGCCTGTCTTACCGGCAACGTCAATTCCGTCCAGCGCCGCTGCCGTTCCGGTTCCCTCCTGAACAACACGCGTCATCATCGCCGTCAGTTTGTCGGCGCTAGCGGCGGACATCACGCGCGAAAACTGCTGCGGCTTGTTCTGATACGCGGTACGTCCCTCGGGGTCGATCGTCCGCGTACCAATCTCAGGCCGCATCAAGACACCGCGATTGGCAATAGCGCTAGCAACCATCGCCATCTGTAGCGGCGTCGTCAGCAACTTGTCCTGCCCAATTGCGGTACGGCCGATGTCAACACAACTTGCCGTTGCACTAACGATCTTGCGGCGACCATCAACGGTGCAGTAGTCGCCGCTGGCGAGCCGCTCATCGGCAGGAAGATCGACGACGACCGGGCTGCCAAATCCGTAACGCTTCATGTAGCGGTCCATTCGACGCTTGCCGACCCGCTCCCCCACCTGTGCCCAGACGGTGTTGACCGACTGCGTCAAGGCAGTCGTGAGGTCGATGTCGCCGTAGGCTTCACCGCCGTCGTTATTTAGCGGCACGCCAGAGATCACGACTCCGTTGTCGCCGTTGACGACTGAGTCTGGCTCAAAGAGACCACTGTCGATTGCGGCCGTCGCGGCAACGACCTTGAAGGTCGAGCCAGGCGGGTAGAGACCCGCGGTCGTGCGATTCAGCAACGGCGCGCCGGCAGCCGAGTTGAGAGCCGAGGTGGCCTTCGCGCTGCGCAGCAAGTTGGGGTCATAGCCCGGGACAGATGCCATCACCTTGACGCGGCCGGTCTGTGGATCGAGGGCGACGACGGCGCCGGCTCTGCCAGCGAGCTGGTCGAGCGCTACCTGCTGAGCCTGCGGATCGAGCGCTGTCTGCAGATCATTGCCCTGTTCACGCTTGCCTTGTAGCTTGCGCAGCGTCTGGTCAAGGCCTTGTGTGCGGCCCGTCAGTTCGCCGTTATAGAAGCGCTCCAGACCCGCTGTACCCGGGTTTAGAAATGAGTAACCGACGCTCTGCGCAAAGAGGCCCGCAGTTGGGTAGCGGCGCGAATAGGTGCCGTCGGGACGCTTGACTGAGCGCGCCAAGATGGTCCCGGGCGCAGCGATTATCGAGCCGCGTTCAATCTTCTGCTGAGCAAGCAGCTGGCGCTTGTTTTGGGGATTGTCTTGGAGCTGCGCGCGGTCGATCACCGTCCACCGCGTCGTGAAGTAAGCGAGTAGCCCGAAGAGCACTAGCAGCAAGGCAAAGACGCGGATGATCGGCTTATTCATCGCCGTGCCTCGCGGCGTGCGCGATCAGAGATCAGCAAAAGCAGGGCGACGATTACAAAGTTGGCAACGATCGACGAGCCACCGTAGGAGACGAAGGGCAACGTAACGCCGGTCAGTGGAATCACTTTTGTAACTCCGCCCACAATCACAAAGACTTGCAGTGCCACGACGGTCGTCAGACCTGTCGCCAGCAGCTTCGAGAAGGAGTCGCGGGCTAGCACGGCAATCCGAAAGCCGCGCTCGATCAACAGCACGTAGATCAACAGCAGCGCGATGCCTCCGATCAACCCCAGCTCGTTGACGATCACCGCGTAGATCAAGTCGGTTTGCGCTGCGGGCAGGATCGGACTGTCGCCGACGCTAACTAGCGCCTGCCCAAAGCCTTGCCCCCAAACACCACCATCTGCCTGAGCGAAGAGCGATTGGGCAATCTGGTAACTGCCGCCGATCTGCTCGTAGAGCTTTGGATCGAAAGGGTGCTGCCAAGCGCTTACGCGATCCCCGACGTGCCCAACGGTGCTAGCGAAGAACCACGCGCCGACGCCAAATAACCCAAAGCCGACGACCGGAAAGATCAGCCGATCGGTCGCTACGTAGAGCATTGCGAGGAAGCCTCCGAAGAACATCAGCGACGACCCAAGGTCGCGAATGAAGACCAGCATCAACATTGCTAGCCCCCAAACCAAGAGCAACGGCCCAATGTGCTTGAGCCGCGGCAAGGTGATGCCAAAGCGCTTGCGCGAGACCAGCAGGGCACGCGTGTCTCGCAGATAACTGGCGAGGAAGATGATGATTCCGATCTTTGCGAATTCGGCCGGCTGGAAGTTAACCGGACCGAGACTGATGCCGAGATAGGCGCCGTTTGCCTGTTGACCAATTCCCGGGACTCTCGGGAGCAGCAGAAGGAACAAGCTGGCCGCAGCGATCACATAGCGATAGCGCTCCAGGACTCGGTAATCGCGCAGCAAGACAATCGTTGCTGCGAAAGCAATCAAGCCGATGACGAACCACTGCGCTTGATCACGCGCCAGCGTCTCGTTAAGCCTGTAGATGACGACTAGTCCGATGCTCGCGAGCACCGCAACAATTGGGAGTAGGTAGGGGTCAGCGTCGGGGAGACGCAGGCGGATGATGACGTGTGCGGCGAGACAGAGTCCTAAGAAGATCGCCCCGTAGGTCAACGAGAGATCGCCTAACTTTGTTTGCTCCTGTAGAAAGACAGCACCAAAGCCAGCGACGATCAGTAACGAGGCGGGCAGCAGCCCCAGCAACTCGCGGTTCCGTGCCCTCACGGACTGCCACTCCCGAGCTGCCCGAGCTCGAGCTGACGGACAAGATCATCGGCGTCGCTGCGTGCTCGCAGGCGATGATCGGTAATCGTCGCGCGTTGGGCGCTAGGCAGCTGCGAGAGGTTGATCCCAGATACGTAGTCCTCGCGGTACAGATTGATTCCGAGCGGAAGTTCGTACGGAACCCCTTGGTAGACGCTGACGAAGCCTTCATTGTCGGCGCCGACAAAGTAGATCGCCTGCGATGCAAAATAGACACCGGAGAGCAGAAGCGCGCTAGCGAAGATCACCAGCAGCGTCCCGAGCCCAGGCTTGAATCGACGACGGCGCTTCTCTGTCACGCGCGCCTGCTGGGGAATCCGCTGCTCGACGGCAGCAGGCTGATCGCTTGAGGGACTAGATGGAGCCGCCGCGGCCAGCCCGGCCGTAGACACGCCCACCTGAGTCTGCTCAGCTTCCTGCGGATCGAGATCGAGCTCTTCCAGCCGCAGCAGTACGACGGTGATGTTGTCGCGGCCGCCAGCCTTGTTGGCTGCAGCGATCAAAGCGCGGGACGCAGCCGTCAACTGAGTATTACTGCGCAGGATCTCAGCAATCTCGTCGTCGGTGATCATCGTCGTCAGCCCATCGCTACAGAGCAGCAGCAGGTCACCGCCACGCCCGTCGACGGTCTGTGAATCAGGTTCGACTTCCGCCTCCGGCCCAAGCGCACGAGTAATGATTGAGCGCTGCGGATGCTCTAGCGCCTCCTGCTCCGTCAGCTGACCTTGGCGGACCATCTCCTCGACTAGCGAGTGGTCGTCGGTTAGCCGCTCAAGCTGGGCGGCGCGCCAGCGATAGCAGCGGCTGTCACCAACGTGAACCAGGGTGACATCGCTCTCACCGATGTACGCGGCTGTCACCGTCGTGCCCATACCTGCGCGCTCATCATCGGCGATTGAAAGCCCATGGATCTTCGCGTTGGCTGCCTGAACAGCGGCGCTTAGTCGCTCTTCAAGGCTGCCGTCGGCGCTGTCGCCAATACCCCGTGACAGCACCTCGATAGCGCTCTGCGACGCTACCTCACCGGCCTGTGCACCGCCCATCCCGTCGGCGACAACAAAGAGTGGCGCGCGCGCCAAAAAGGCATCCTCGTTTGCCCGGCGCTGGAGCCCGGTGTCAGTTAGCTCAACGTGTTCGGCGACGCGCAACATCAGCGGTCAACGAACGTAAATTCGCTGTCACCAATCCTCACTCTGTCGCCTTGGTGGAGTGGCTGCGGGCCACTTACGAGCTCTTCGTTTAGGTAGGTGCCGTTGGTAGACCCAAGATCCTCCAAGACGATGCGACCACCTTGCAGCACTAGACGCGCGTGCCGCGACGAAGCGTAAGGATCATCTAGCCGTATCTCAGCCTGCTCACCGCGCCCCATCACTGCGCCCTCAGCCAGTTCGTACTCCATTCCTGGCGTGTGACCGGGTGCTCGCTCTACCACTAGCCGAGGTTCCCCAGGGCCAGATGGCGCGGCGCCAGCTGTCACTGCACTGTGGATGCCTGTCGCATCTGCCGGCGGCGGGCCGGCCACGCGCTGCTCGTCCGGGCGGCGCAGATCGCGCAATGTGCTCCGTACAACCCAGGCGACAAACAGGAAGAGGACCAATAGGAATGCGGCTTGAAGTGCGACCGCGGTCGGCTGAATCATCAGCGAGCCTCAAATCTGCCGCTCACGGGGCCAAGCGTGATCTGATCGCCAATACTAAGTCGCAGCCGCCCGTCTACACGTCCACCATTGACGACAACGCCGTTCGTCGAGCCGAGATCCTCTATCACCCATCCCGAACCTTCCTCGAAGCTGATCCGCGCATGCTGCCGCGATACGTCGGCATCGTTGAGCACGACGTCACAGGAGCTGCTGCGGCCAACCACTGCGCCGCTCGCAGGGATCGTAAAGCGACTGCCTTGCGCTGCAAAGATCGCCCGTTCTGCGCTGCTTTGTTGACGCGATTCGGCGTCTGAAGCGACTGGAGCGACCGGCTGACGCTCCGGCTCCGGCTCTGGCTGATCTAGCTGAACGACGCGAGTTTCGATCCCAAATTCGCCTAGCCCGAGCGCTTCGTCAACGCCAAATTCAATTACCGGGCGTGAGACCAATGTCAGCCGCTCGGCCCGCGCATGATCGAGCAGATGGCCCGCAAGTTCATCGGTGACCTCGGCTTCAACGCCGTCGTAGCGCTCCCGATCCTCTGGCGAAAGCCAGATCACGTACTCGTTCGGGGCATAAGTGCGGGAGAGTGAGACGGTGACGTTCTGATCCATCTCACGAGTAAGGCGCCGCGCTATCTCAACCGGCCCGACTTCAGTACGAAAAAGGCGGCCGAAGGTTCCTTCAACAAGGCCGCTCAGTCGCTCTTCCAGATTGCGTAAAACGCTCATTATCGATTGGCTAGATGACCACGCCGGCAGGACTCGTCAGTAGTGCCCAGCTGGCGCGTTCAACCATGCTACGCACTACGGGCGGCGCCACGTGTCAGAGCCCCGATTTATCGCTCCGGCCGCAGTGCAGCACCAGCCAAAGCAACTATTGCGGCGACCGCTGTCCCGGCGACCAGTGGACCGGCCTGTGGGACGGCCAAAGGCCAGTTCAGGGCCTTGGCGGCAAAAACTGTCGCCGCAGTGAGAGCTATTGCCCAAAGCAGCGACGCAGCTAGATCTAGCGCGATTGAACCGCCCCGCGTCAGCGATGGAAGGAGCCAGGCAGCAAGAGCCCAGACGAGCGCAACCAGCGGCACTCCGTGCGAGATCAATGCAACCACTACATCAAGTCCACCCTTAAGCGTGCTGGCCCAGTCCACCTGCGCCGGTAACTGGCCGAGCAGCAGCCGGCCCTGAGCGATCGACTCCGCCAGAGCCAACCACCACAGACCAAGCGCCGCGAGCATCGCCCGTTGGCGACCACTCGACGAGAATGAAGCGAAGGCAGGGAACGCGCAGGCCGCGCCAAGCAACCCGAGCAGCGGAGCGCCGAGCGCGAAGAGCCAATTGCTCCCGTCGCGCTCCAAGAGCAGCGCCGAAGGCAGGATCGCGGCAGCCATCAGGACGACCCAACCAGGCACCCCAGCGCTAATAAACAGCGCGCTTAGCCCAGCCGCGAGTATCAGAACTCCAAGCCTCGGCAGGGCGCCAACGAGTAGCCCTGCCGCCAACGCTGCCCAGAGCGGCGGGAGCTGAGTGGCATTCACGATCGCCTGCGGCGCAAGCAGCAGCAGCGCGACTAGCGTCGCTGCGGTACAAGCTGCGAGCAATCGAGCTGGAATGCTGATCGAAAAGCGCTCGGCCTGCAGCGGAGGACCATCAATCAGGTCAACCTGCTCGTAGCTTTCGATGACCGACGCGTCGATTGTCCCGGCCGTAGTGTCGGCCTGATCGAGCGAGTCCAGTAGCGCCTCGCGCAGCTCTGCGAGTGTTCCTCGATCAAACTCCTCGGGCTGCACGGCCCAGTCGATCGCTTCGCATAGCTCGGCTGGGAGATCGGGTCGAAGTTGCTGGAGCGCGGGCAGCCGTGTTCCAACGCGGCGCGCAGTCGCCGCAGCGCCAGGTGCCCGTATCGGGTTGACGCCACTAAAGGCCTCATACAAGACCAGCGCTAGCGAGTAGAGGTCGCTGAGGCCGCTGACCGGGCGCCCGTCGGCCTGCTCTGGAGCCATGTATGCCAGCGTGCCGACTACATCACCGGTCTTTGTCAAGGCGTCGTCGCCAGCGATTAGGGCAATCCCGAAGTCGGTCAGCTTGACGATCCCGGCCTCGCCATCGGGGCGGTCCGGGATGATCACGTTCGCTGGCTTGATGTCGCGATGGATTACGCCTCGAGTGTGAGCGTGCGAGAGGGCGTCGCAAAGTGCAATCCCGATCCGCACAACGTCGCGATCTGATAGCTCACCGGCCAACAGTCGCTCGCGCAAAGTAGCGCCGCGCACCAACTCTGAAACCAGATAGACGGCCTGCGAATCTCGACCAGCCTCATGCAACGCCACGATCCCGGGATGACTCAGACGCGCTGCGGCGATCGCCTCTCGCTCGGCTCGCTGCGCCATATCCGAGTCGTGCGCCTCAATTCGTTTGACAGCCACGACACGATCCAAGCGTTGGTCGTGAGCAAGCCAGACGACTCCGAAGGCACCGGAGCCTAGACGTCGAATCAGCAAGTACCGGTCGAGCACGACGGTCGTCGATGGCTCGCCTTGGGGCGGCGCTTGATGCTGCGTAAGAGTTTCATCCAACGTTGTCACTAGGGCCTTTATTCTGCGCCGAGGGCGTGCTGCCTGCCCCAGTGGTCGCCAGCGATAACTGGCAGTAAACTTGCATTCCGCTCGATTTCGCCCGATTCTCGTCATACTGCCCCATCACGGCTGATTAAAGCCGCCTTTCTTTATGTCCTTCTTCGACGACGAACCGACCCAAGTCAGCTCCAGCCCTAGGCGGGCGGCAGAGCCGCGTCGGCCTGCTGCGAGCGGGTCGGAGCCTCCGGCTGAAGAGCGTCAGACGCTACGAACCCGTCAGCTAGTTGCCGTCGGTGTTGGTCTGATCCTGCTGCTGGCCATCATCTTCACGGTCAAGGGCTGCCTCGACAGCGCCAGCGAAAGTGCGCTGAAGGACTACAACCGCAACGCTGGCGCGATCATCGCTGATTCGGATAACCAAGTTGCTGCTCCGTTCTTCAAGCTGCTCAGCGGCGGAACCGGCGCCGGTGCAACAAGCGACCTTCAGGTTCAAATTAACCAGATCCGCCTGGCTGCCGAAGAGGACGTCAAGCGCGGTAAAGAGCTCGACGTTCCTGCCGAGATGCGCGACGCACAACAGAACCTAATGTTGACCCTCGATCTTCGCTCAGGCGCGCTCACAAAGATCGCCGAACTACTCCCCAAGGCGCAAGGGACCGGGCAGGCCGCGGAGACTGCGACCAACGAGATCGCTGGGCAGATGCAGGCGTTCCTAGCATCCGACGTCGTTTATTCACAGCGAACTGCACCACTGATCAAGCAGACTCTCGATCAAGCGGGCATCACCGGAGTCACAATCGAGACCAGCCAGTCGCTGCCTGGCTACACCTGGCTCGCTCCCAGCACAATCGCTGCTGCGATCGGTGGACAGGCAGCCGGAGGCACTCCTGATGGGACCGCTACCCCGGGGACACACGGTCATGAGGTCACAAGCACGACGATCGCTGGCACGACGCTGCAGCCATCCCCGGCCGCTAACAAGGTTTCAGCTACGCCGCCGGTTGCAGTCACAGTGAAGCTGCTCAACGGCGGCGAGAACAACGAGAAGAATGTCACCGTCACGCTGACACTGACTGCCCCTGGTGCGAAGCCAATCACCGCCAAGAAGGTCGTCAACCAGACAACTGCGGGTGGCACGACAGACGTCTCGATTGCACTGCCGTCGGTTCCACAGGGAGCCGCGGCAACGCTTGTCGTGAAAGTCGCTGCGGTTGCCGGTGAAACGAACACCGACAACAACGAGCAGAGCTACACCGTTCTCTTCGCCGGCGGTTGATAGCCCCTCGCGGGTCTATCCTCTTCGCAGCGTGAATTCATTGAACAGCAGCGCAGGACTTATCGCGGTAATCGCCGCAGTTATCGCGCTCGTCGCGCTGCTTGCGATCGTCGTGACATTAGGCAAGCTGCGCAGCATCAAACGCGATCAAATCCTGCTGCTTGGTGACGGCGAAAGGGACATCGCCGCTCACGCCGCCGACTTAGAGCGTCAGTTCGTCGCGCTCCATGATCACTTGATCGATATTGCGACCCGTCTTGATAACCGCGTTGAAGTCGCAGAGACGAGACTTGATGGCGCTATAAGCCAACGCGCCGTAGTCCGCTATGACGCCTATAACGAGCTCTCTGGGCGCCAATCGGTGTCGATTGCGCTGCTCGACGCGCACAGCTCAGGAGTCGTTATCTCGTCGATCCAGCACCGTGACCAGACGCGCTTCTACATCCGGCAGGTTGAAGGCGGCAAGGGAACCGTTGAGCTGTCTCCCGAAGAGCAGCAGGCGGTCGACGCAGCTATCTCTGGTGAAATTCTCGACGTCATCGGTAATGCCTGATGCGCGTTGGCTATCTCGGGCCCACGGGTACTTTTAGCGAGCAGGCAATGCAGCAGTCGCTGGCCGTGACAGTGCTAGATGCGCCGGTCGAGCCGGTTGCTCTGGCAACGGTCCATGAAGTCGTATGCGCGGTCGAAAGCGGCCTCGTCGATCGCGCGATCGCGCCGATCGAAAATTCGGTAGAAGGCGGCATCAACGAGGTCATCGACGCGCTCGTTCACGACGCGCCAGAGGTCAAGATCGTCGGCGAGCACGTGCTTGAGATTGACCACTGCCTAATCGCCCGCGAAGCGATCGAGCTCAGCGATGTGATCAGCGTTTGCTCGCATCCGCAGGCTCTCGCTCAGTGTGCCTCATTTCTACGCCGGGAAGTACCTAGCGCCGAGCTACGGCCGACCAGTTCGACCGCCGAGGCGGTTCAGCTCGTGATGTCGAGCGATCAACCGATCGCCGCGCTCGCGAGCAACCTTGCTGCCGAGCAGAGCGGCGCAGTCCTCCTCGCTGATTCGGTCGCCGACCATCAGCTGCTCTCAACACGTTTCATCTGGCTCTCGCGCGAGGCCAGCCCTGCTCCGCAGCAAGGTCAGGCGGGAAAGAGCGCAATCCTCTTCTCCGGCGCCGGTGATGGCTCGCCTGGCTGGCTGCTCGACTGCCTCGCGGAGTTTGCGAGTAGGTCGATCAACCTGACGAGAATTGAATCACGCCCAGCACGGCTTGAGCTAGGCCGCTACATATTCCTAGTCGACGTCGAGGGCCGTGTTGACCTGCCCGGAGCGGCCGCCGACGCGTTGGCTGGGCTTGCCGAGCATTGCCAGCAGGTCCGCGTGCTTGGCAGCTATCCAGTCGAGTGACTGCGCCGCCACCAAGCTCTAGCCGTCGTCGCCACAGTTAGACTCGCGAGCGAACCAAATGAAGACGCTGACCTCATCAGCTCCGGCTGAGTTTTCTCCGTCGCTGCCGCGCCAGCGACTGGCACGCGACGCAGGCCGCGTGCTCGTTCTCAACGCCACCTACGAGCCGATCAATGTATGCAGCGTGCGACGGGCTGCCGTGCTGCTTCTCAAAGAGAAGGCCGAGATGGTCGAGCATGGGATCTCCGAGCTGCGATCTGAACGGCGCGTGCTTGCGCGCCCAGTCGTGATCCGCCTGCGCAACTACGTCAAGCTCCCGCGCGATAGTTCGAAGCGCAAGATCACGCGGCGCGCCGTCTTTGCCCGTGATGGATGGGCTTGTCAGTACTGCGGCACGCGCTCGAAGTTGACCGTCGACCACGTCATCCCGCGCTCCAAGGGCGGCAGCTCAACTTGGGAGAACATCGTCGCCTCCTGCGCCCCCTGCAACAGGCGCAAGGCCGACCGACT
>CAMDLG010000019.1 GCA_945901565.1 Bifidobacterium breve
ACGATCTACTTCGGCTCGCCCGAGTCTCACCACCAGATAGTTGATGTCGCTGCCGCCTTCGAGGAGGCTCACCGGCTAGGAATGTTCACCGTGCTGTGGTGCTACCTGCGCAACAGCGCCTTTGTCGTCGACGGCACCGATTACCACGTCTCAGCCGACCTAACCGGCCAAGCAAATCACATCGGGACGACGATCGAAGCCGACATCATCAAGCAGAAGCTGCCCGAGAACAACGGCGGCTACTTGGCCCTTAACGCCGACGGTGTCTCATACGGCAAGACCAGTCCACTGGTCTACGACAAGCTGACGACCGACAACCCGATCGACCTCACTCGTTACCAAGTAGCCAACTGCTACATGGGCCGTTCCGGGCTGATCAACTCCGGCGGCGCGTCCGGCGGCGACAGCGATAAGGCTGAAGCTGTGACGACTGCCGTCATCAACAAGCGCGCTGGTGGCACCGGCCTGATCACCGGTCGCAAAGCCTTCCAGCGTCCAATGAACGAAGGCGTTGAGATCCTCAACGCAGTACAGGACGTCTACCTCTCCGACGACGTCACAATCGCCTGACGCTCGCCTCGGTCTGTAACGAACCTGACGGAACGCTGCGCGGACTACGACGCCCCTTGCCGTTCCACTGTGTGGCGCGCTAGCGTCGACCAATGCACCCCTTCAACGCGTCAAGCAAGGCTTTAGCGACTGCCGGCGCACTGCTCGCACTCGCCGCTTTACTCGCTGGCTGCGGCGACTCGGCAAGCGGCGGCAAGAGCCTCAGCGGTGAAGTGATCCGAGCGGTCGACGGCGACACGATCGTCGTGCGGCTCGGCGGGCAGGATGAGCGGGTGCGGTACATCGGAATCGACACCCCCGAAACCGTCGCCCCGGGCCGAGCGGTCGGCTGCTTTGGCCCCGAGGCGAGCCACGCCAACCAACAGCTCGTCGAGGGCCAGCAAGTTCGGCTCGCGCTGGACGCCGAGCAGCGCGACCGATACGGACGCTTGCTGGCCTATGTCTATGTTGAGAATGCAGGCGGTGAGGAGCTCTTTGTCAACGCAGAGCTAGTCGCACGCGGCTTTGCAACGGCACGTCAATACCCGCCCAATACGCGCCACGCCGCTCAATTCGAGCGGCTTGCAGTTCGGGCACGTAGCGCTAGGCGAGGGCTCTGGCTGAGCTGTCGCCGCTAGGATTGAGCACTATGGCAAGCCGCCTGCGCCAAAACCTGCGCGAATTTGAGAGCAAGTTTCGTGAGGAGATCCGCGCCGACCGTGAGCGTCGCTACGAGATCCACGAGCGCGCCGAAACGCGCATCAGGGTCAGACGGCTCGACCGCCAGCACCGCCACGGCACACTTCGCTTCGCGATGCTCGTGCTGCTCTTGATCGCAACCGCCGTGGTAGTAACGGTGGCGATGTTCGAGACGCTCTACATCGTCATGGGTTAGGCGCAGCGACCTCAGCGCCACTGGGCTCAGAGGCGCTCTCCGACTGAAGCTCGGCAAAGACCTCATCGCGGTAGACCGGTACTTCGCGCGGCGCTTTAACCCCCAGGCGCACCTTCTCGCCGCTAACTGACAGCACCGTAACCTCGATCTGATCACCGATCATGATGCTCTGATTAACCTTCCGTGACAAGACAAGCACTCTTACTCTCCCTCGCTAACGCTGCTGCCAAGTTCAGCGAAACTACCACTGCGAGAGTCGCCGCGACAAGTCGGCGCCCGACGCCGCGGAGCGCCGCTCCGCTAGGGTGAATCGCCGTATGGCACGCAAATCACTTAAGCCACAGCTCAACCAAATCCGCGTATGGGTAAGCCAAGGTCGCACCGACGCGTGGATTGCTCACCAGCTAGAGGTGCCGGTAGCGCAGCTCGAAGTCTTCAAACAGGAGTTTGAACTGAGCAGCACCGAAGGCGCCGTCGCTGAGTTCGATGCCGAGATTGACCTGCGAGCAGCAGACGATGCGCAGGTAGCAGCTGCGCTGCAGGCCGAAGAAGCCGAACGGGCAGAAGCAGACGCTGAGCGCGAGCGCCTACGGGCCGAGCGAATCGCTGCCGGTGAAGAAGACCCCGACGAAGCTGAAAGCGACGACGAAGAATCAAGCACCAACGGCGATGGGCAGCCAGCACGCGCGCGCCGCGGGCGCCGCGGCGGCCGTGGGCGCCGAACCGGATCAAAAGAACTTGAGGGAAGCTTCGACCACGGTGAAGAGGGATACGGCCTATGGCTCGATCCTGCGATCGCAGAGAACGCGATTTATGCTGAGCACTGGGCCGGCAAGCGCTCGGTCACAGTGACAGTCGAAGCCGACCGGATCGTCATTCGACGCTCCGGCGACGACTGATCCCCAGACCAGCTACTTCCAGTAGTTGTTGGCCGCGGCGATTGTCGCGAACTCAGTCGCAACAGTCTGAGTGACTGCGGTCAATACTGCCGCGTCTTCGGCATAGGCCTGACGGAGCTTTCCGCGCACTTCAGCGTCGGGCTGGGTGAACTTGACGATCAGACGTGCCATCTTGACGGCGAGCTGCCGCCCTTCTTCGGGAGTCTCGGTGATCAGGGAATTCCCCGGGACTAGTTGGACTGGATCTGCGGCAGCGTCGCTCATAAGTAGTTCCTACCGCGCTGAGCGCAACTATGCAAACGCTCAGCGGCCAGCGCGCTCGATTATTAGCCTCCTAAGGCTTCTGCTCAATCCGCCGCCCGCCGGCAAAATCGACAGCGCCTCGTACATAGCGGGCATAGGCGGCGTCAGCGATCCTTGCGTCCCAGGCCTGCGGCAGTTCCGGCTCAAGCCGCAGCGCCAACTCCATGCACCATGAGCTGTCCTGCTCATAGAACTCGACAAGCTCATCAACGGTGAAGGCGCCTCCGAGACGGCGGCGCAGCTCGGCGACGAGCGCCTCCTCCACGCGCAACAGCGCTGGCTGCTCCTCTGGCGGCGCAGCGGCAATCACCCGCTCGCCTTCGCGCCACTGCTCAATCGCTGTTTCGTACGACACGCGGCGCAGAGTAGCGCCAGATATCTAAGGGCCGCTCGGCAGTCCCTTGATTACGTATGCCTGCTCGCCGGGCTTGACCATCCCGAGGCGGCGCGCTTCTCGCTCCAAAGCAGCCGGGTTCTTCAGCGCGTTGACGCGCTCGGTCAGGAGCTTATGTTCAGCGGCGAGCTTCGACACCTGCTGCTGGCGCACCGCTGCTTCACCACGCGCCGACCAGATTGCAAACAAGGGACGCACGTAGAGCAGCGCGATAAGGACGCAGACGGCAAGAATCATCATCCGACCGATGCGATCCCAGCGGATCGGGCTAGAGCCAGCAGGACGGCCGGTGACAAGCTTCGGACGGGGCAGCATTTGGCGGCCTCGGAGGCGATCACGTGCGGCGGCGCCAGAGGTTGACATGTACGCGCATTCGGGGCGGAACGTCAAACTCCTTCAAGCAAATTTCAGCGGCGAAAGACCGAACGCCCCGGATAGGTTGCCTTCGCTCCAAGCGCCTCTTCAATCCTCAGCAGCTGGTTGTACTTCGCTACGCGATCTGAACGTGACGGAGCACCGGTCTTGATCTGGCCACAGCCGGTCGCGACTGCAAGGTCAGCGATCGTCGTGTCCTCCGTCTCCCCCGACCGGTGCGACATGACGGCGCTGTAGCCGGCCTCACGCGCCATCGCGATCGCATCGAGCGTCTCGGTCAGCGTTCCGATCTGGTTGACCTTGACGAGGATCGAGTTACCTACGCCCAGCTCGATGCCGCGCCCGAGCCGCTCCGTGTTGGTTACGAAGAGGTCATCGCCGACTAGCTGAACCGAGTCACCGATCTTCTCGGTCAGAGCCTTCCAGCCGTCCCAGTCTTCCTCGTCCATCCCGTCCTCAATCGAAACGATTGGGTAGCTCGAGGCCATCTGCGCCCAGTAGTCAGCCATCTCAGCTGAGCTGAGCTCGCGGCCTTCATGCGTCAGCGAGTAGCTTCCCGCTTCGAAAATCTCGCTTGTCGCCGGATCAAGCGCGATCGCGACGTCGCCGTCAGGGCGATAGCCAGCCGCCTCGATCGCTTCGATCAACACCTCCAGCGCCTGCTCGTTGGAGTCGAGATCGGGTGCGAAGCCGCCCTCATCGCCGCCCGCCGTGTTTAGCCCACGACCTTTCAGCGTCGCCTTCAGCGTATGGAAGACCTCGGCCCCGACTCGCAGCGCCTCGCCGAATGAACTGGCACCGCAGGGCACGATCATGAACTCTTGGAAGTCAACGCGATTGTCGGCGTGGGCGCCGCCGTTGAGGACGTTCATCATCGGGACCGGCAGTACGTTCGCCTCAGCGCCACCTAAGTAGAGCCAGAGCGGTTGACCGGCGTCTGCGGCGGCGGCGTGAGCATTGGCCAAAGAAACTCCGAGAATCGCGTTGGCGCCGAGCCGTGACTTGTTGGCAGTGCCGTCGAGCGCGATTAGCGAATCGTCTAGCGCGCGCTGATCAGCGGAGTCCATTCCAACGATTCCAGCCGCAATCTCACCGTTGACATTGGCAACCGCTCCGGTGACTCCCTTGCCACCCCAGTCCTCGCCGCCGTCGCGCAATTCGGTCGCTTCAAACTCGCCGGTTGACGCTCCCGACGGTACGGCCGCTCGGCCGCGTGCGCCGCCCTCAAGCTCAAGTTCTACCTCAACGGTTGGGTTGCCACGGCTATCGAGAATCTGTCGCGCCTCGACTGAAGTGATCTTCGTCATTGTTCCTCCCCCATGCGCGCCTGCGCATATAGCTCGAGCTGCTTGTCGATTTCAAGTTGATCCCAATCTAAGCCTGCCGCCTGCGCTAGCTGCTCAGCCGCTTCGATCCTCCCGCGAAAACGACCGCTCGCCGAGCGTAGTGACAGCTCTGGGTCAACCTTCAGCTTGCGCGCCACGTTGACGACTGCGAATAGAAGATCGCCTAGCTGCTCGAAGTGATCGTCCGGAGTTCCTGCCGACAGGGCGTCAACTTGGTCTGCGAGCGCCTCGATCGCCTGCGGCGTGTCGATCGGGTCAAATCCGCTCGATGCTGCTCGTCTCTGGACGCGGCGCGCATGAAGTGGCGCCGGGAGGTTCTCTGGCACCGAACCGAAGATCTGGGCGCTGCGGCCTGGCTCGCTGCGCTTGATCTGATCCCAGTTGCGGAGCACCTCAGCGCTGTCACCGACCTCAACGTCGGCAAATACGTGTGGATGGCGACCAATCAGCTTCTGACGGCAGTGCTCGGCAATCTGTCCAAGGTCGCTGACGCCGCGTTCCTCGAGTAGCAGTGAGAGAAAGTAGACCTGAAAGAGGACGTCGCCGAGCTCGTCAACGAGCCCTTCGTCGTCGTCCGCGTTGGCTGCATCGGCAAGCTCGTAGGCCTCTTCGACCGTGTGTGGAACGATCGACTTCGCGGTCTGTTCCCGGTCCCACGGGCATTCGACCCGCAGCCGGCGGGTCAGCTCGTCTAGCTGACCTAAAGATGCTTGGATTTCGGCGCGATCCACCGCGCCCACGCTATCGCTTTAGACCCCGAGCACGGGGCGCCGCTCAGCCTCCTGCTGGCGGCGCGGTAGGCGTCTGCTGCGGAGTAGAGGTAGTCGGAGTGGTCTTTGGCTTCTTGTAGTTGTTGCAGTCAGCAACGATGTAGCCGGTCTGACACTCGGTCATTTCCTTCCAACGAGCTTGGTAAATCTTGCCGAAGTTCGTCAGAGCTTTCTGACCCTTCTCGGAGGTAACGATCGGCTTGATCGCCTTTGCTGCCTGAGCTTCGGTCTGAACCTTCTTCGGCGTCTCCTTAGTTACTTCGAAGACGTAGTAGCCGAGGCTGGTCTTGACAGGCCCAACGACCTTATTGAGAGGAGCGCCGAAGATCGCCTTATCAAAGGCGCCCTCCTGCGAGCCTTGAGCGACGGCAGGAAGCTTGCCGCCATCCTTCTTCGAGGCCGCATCGATCGAGTATTGATTTGCGACTGAGGCGAATGATGCACCGCCCTCAAGCGCCGCCTTGGCCTTGTTGGCCTGAGCCTCGGTCTTCGTCAAGATGACGTTGAGGTCACGCGTTGCAGGCTGCGTGAACTGGGCCTGATTCTTCTTGTAGTAGGCCGAGATGTCAGCGTCACTTACGGTTTTCGAATCCTTCTGTACCTGAGCCGTAATCTTCTGCTCCAGCATCTGAGAGCGCTGGCGGTAAAGCAGGTCGGCTTCAGTCTGACCGGAGGTCTTGAGGAAGTCTGCGTACTGCTTGTCTTCAGGGAAGGCCTGCTTGCGCGCCTTCAAGAACTCCGCTTTGACTTTCGTGTCGGAGACCGTGATACCCATCTCGTTGGCCTGAAGCTCAAGCCACTCGGAACGGATTAGGAAGGTCATGACTTGGTCCTTCAGCTGCGTGTACTGCTGGTCGCATTCGGTCTTATAAGTGGCAGGGTTCGGAAGCGGCTGACCCTTTACTGGCCTCCCCGCGGCCTTCGTCTTAGCGGCGATGCACTTTGTGTAGTTAGGTGGGTCCGGGACGCCAGCGGCCTTTGCGGCTGGATCCTGTGACGAGTTCGCGGCAACAGCAACCCAGCGGTTGAAGGTTGTCTTCGAGATCGTCGTTCCGTCGATGTCAGCGACATCGCTGCTGGACACTCCGCCGCAAGAGGCGAAAGCGAAGATCGAAAGGATTGCGGCGCCGGGCGCCAGGAAGCGTAGAGAGTTATTCATTAGATCCTTGATGATAGGTACTTGATTAGCGCGGGGCGCCACTTTAACCGCCAAACCGACTGACGGCGAGAAGTGCGTCCGCGATGCTATCAACTGCAGATAAACGTTCGCTTGGGTCCTCCGGCACGTTGATCGAAAACTGAGCGCGGCCTGGTTCGTATTTCGCGGACGGCAGGCCGTCGGCCAACTGAAGCTGCTGCGGGCCATCAAAGTCGAGTGGCGTGATGACCATCCGTTGGCCACGGATGCTGACTACCCTGGCGCCTGCCTGACCAAGCTTGATTCGTGCCTTCTGCAGAACCAGCAAGTTCTCGAGTTCACTAGGCAACGGTCCGAAGCGATCAGCTAGTTCGTCGCTCAGCATCCCAAGGTCGGCGATCTCATGGCTGGCGGCGATACGGCGGTGAATATCGATCTTGGCCTGCTCGTAGGGCACGTAATCGGCGGGGATATAAGCGTCGACGTCGACATCCAGCCGCACCGGCTCAAAGTCCTCATCGCCGCTGAGCGGCCCGGCCTCACGCACCGCCTCATCAAGCATCGAGAGGTAGAGCTCAAAGCCCAGCGCAGCGACGTGGCCTGACTGTTCATCACCCAGGAGGTTTCCGGCACCGCGGATCTCAAGGTCGCGCATCGCAACTTTGAAGCCGGCTCCAAGCTCCGTGTAATCAGAGAGCGCACTCAGTCGCCGTGTCGCGTCCTCGGTCAGAGCCGCCGCGCTTGGATAGAGGAGATAGGCGTAGGCGCGCTCGCGGCTTCGCCCGACTCGGCCACGGATCTGGTAGAGCTGGGCAAGACCAAAGCGGTCGGCGTTCTCAATGACCAAGGTGTTGGCTTGGGGAATATCGATCCCCGATTCGATGATGCTGGTCGACACCAACACATCACAGTCGCCGCGCAGGAAGCGCATCATCTTCTCTTCCAGCTGATTCTCGTCAAGCTGCCCATGCGCCACCTCAAAGCTCAGAGTTGGGCAAAGACCGCGCAGCCGCTCCGCGGTCTCCTCGATCGTCTCAACACGGTTGTGCAGAAAGAACGACTGCCCGCCGCGCTTATGTTCGCGCTCCAGCGCTTGGCGAACTAGCTCCTCGTCGTACTCGCCGACGAAGGTTTTGACCGGCCTGCGTCCCTCGGGCGGTGTCTCGATCACGCTGATGTCACGCATTCCCGCCAGCGACATCTGCAAGGTACGCGGGATCGGCGTAGCGCTCATCGCAATCACATCGACCTTCAGCTTCAGCTGGCGCAGAAGCTCCTTCTGCTTGACGCCGAACCGCTGCTCCTCGTCGACGATCAAGAGACCGAGGTCATTCGGCCTTAGGTCGCGGCCCAGCAAACGGTGCGTGCCGATCAGGATGTCGGTCTTGCCATCGTTGAATTTGGCGACTGCTTCGCGCTGCTCCGCGGCGCTACGTAGTCGGCTGACGACATCAACGGTGAACGGGAAATCATCAAGCCGCTCACTGAATGTGCCGTAATGCTGCTGCGCGAGGATCGTGGTCGGCGCCAGCATCAATACCTGTGCACCGTCAGCTGCTGCCTTGAACGCCGCCCGCAGAGCAACCTCTGTCTTGCCGTAGCCAACGTCGCCGCAGATCAGACGATCCATCGGCCTGGGGCGCTCCATGTCCTGTTTGACGACCTCGATCGCTGCCGCTTGGTCGGCCGTCTCCTGCCAGCCGAAACGAGACTCGAAGTCAACCTGCCACTGCGTGTCCTCACTGAAAGCGCGCCCTTCGCGGCGGCGGCGCTCAGCGTAGAGATTGAGCAGCTCGCCGGCTAGCCCTTGCGCCGCCTTGCGCGCCCTAGCCTTCAGCGTCTCCCATGATTTCGCACCAAGCTTTGAGAGCTTCGTGTCGCTATCGCTGGCGCCGATGTAGCGGGTGATTTTTGCCAGCTGGTCGACCGGCAGAAATACGCGATCGCCATCGGCGTACTCGAGCTCTAGATAATCGCGAGTAACCGAGCTGACGGTCTTCGTTTCGAACCCTGAAAAGCGTGCAACGCCGTGATCTTCGTGGACGATCGTGTCACCGGTGCGAAGTTCGAAGAGCGACGCGAAGCGTCCTAGCCGGCGCTCCGAATCCCCCGATTCGACGCGGCGCCGGCGGAACAGTTTTCGCTCCGGAATGACAGCAAGCCGCGCGCCAGCAGCGATGAAGCCGCTCCGCAGCCCAGCCACTGCAAATTCCAAGCCTGCTTCTTCAGAGCGCGAGTCCGGCTCGCCGAGCCAACCGGCCGAAAGGCGCGCGAGGTTATAACTCAGCCGCTCTGCTTCGCCGCGCTGCGCGAATGTCATGACCGTCCGGTAGCCGCCGCGGACGAGCGTCTCAAGCTGCGGCTCAGCCTCGGCCAACGAGCGCGCTGCAAACTCTGCGCCCTGGGCATGGATCTCAATTGGCTGATCCGACGGAATCGTCGAAAGCGTTGCGAAAGAGCGCTGCGCTAGAGCCTGCTCAACGGCCTCCGGGGCGACGTACAGGTGATGCGCGTCGGCGTCGTGGAATGCGGCACAGACGTCCTGCCAGTGATCACCGAGCGCCGCAGTGATCTCTTCGCCGGCACCGACGATCACCAGCGCCTGCTCTGGCACTAGATCGAGCAGCGCCTGAAATCGGTCGACGGGAAGGAGATCGGCAACGTCAGGCCGCTCGTCGGGATCGCTGAGCGCAGCCATCTCGGCTAGCTCGCGATGTTCAGCCGCGAGCTCAGCGGCCGGAGCAATATCGGCCTCTTCTATCTCACCGAGCGACCGCTGCGTGAAGGTTGAAAAGTGGCGCATCGACTCGATCTCGATGTCGAAGCAATCGACGCGAACGGCGTGGTCCTCAGTCGCCGGGAAGCAGTCGAGGATGCCGCCGCGGATCGCAAACTGGCCGCGCTCAGCAACCTCTGACACGCGCTCGTAACCTGCGGCAACGAGCTGCTCGGCTGTCTCGTCGAGGTCGATCAGATCTGCCTTGCGGAGCGTGAACCCACGCGGCCGCAGCTGCGGGTCAGGGACCTTCTCAGAGAGAGCGACGGCCGAAACAACAACAACCGGCGGCCGGTCCTCGGGCCCATCTAGCAGCGCGTCGAGCGCCGCGACGCGGAGACCCACGAGGTGCGCCGGTGGGGCTAGGTGCGACTCGTATGTGACGCCGCGGCTGGGATAAAAGCGCACTGGACGCGGTGCCAGCCAGAGGCTGAGATCGCTCGCTAGTGCTTGCGCCTCGCGGTCGTCTCCGGCAACGACGACCGCCGGTCGTGCGGCGTCGGCGTTGACCATCGCAGCGATCGTGTACGGGCGAATCGATCGCGATACGAAGGCAGCGCCACCTTGTTCAAGCAGCTTCTGGCCTTGTGGATCATCGCCCAATGCCGCCAGCAGCGTGCTTAGTGACACTTCCGCGCTCCCTATGCCGTGCCGCTTAGTGCGCTTTCGCCAAGCACGATCTGCTCGGCGAGCTCTGCTGCGCGGCCTACTAGCTGATCAACATCGGCGTCAGATTCAGTCCAGCGACCTAGTACGTAATCCGAGACGCTCTTCGAATCGGTCGCAGCAGGACGACCGACGCCAATGCGAATCCGGCCAAAGTCAGCTGAGCCAAACCCTTTACGCAGCGACTTGAGCCCGTTGTGCCCAGCGAGTCCGCCGCCGAGCCTCGCCTGCAACTGTCCGAACGGCAGGTCGATCTCGTCGTGGATCACAATCACACGGTCAAGCTCCAGCTTCAGCGATCCCCGCGCAGGGCCGGCCGAGCTGCCCGACTCGTTCATATAAGTGAGCGGCTCTAACAGCGCGACCTGTGTGCTGTCAGCGCCAAGTGCGCCAACTCGGCCACTGACGATTAGACCGTTGAAGCTCTTGCGCGGGCGACCAAACTGCCAGCGCTTGGCGAGCTCGGCGATTACTTCAAAGCCAACGTTGTGCGGCGTTGATTGATAGGCGGCCCCGGGATTGCCAAGCCCGACTATCAACCAGTCAACGGGAGACGAACGCGAGAAGATGCGGCGCACGGGAAGTGCTGCGAAACGGAGTGCGCGAGCTAGTTAGCGTCGTCGCCGGACTCGTCGCCCGACGCGTCGCCTTCGCTCTCGCCACCGCCGTCAGCACCCTCCTCATCGGCGCCGCCCTCAACTACCTCGCCGTCCTCACCAATCAGCTCGGTCTCTTCCTCGATCGTCTCTTCGACTTCGAGCCGCGGCGCAAGCAGCGTGACAACGACGAGGTCAACTTCGTCGAGCAGTGTCACGCCGGATGGCAGCACGGCGCTTCCGATTACCGCCGTCTCGCCAATATTTAGCTCCGCAACAGAAAGCTCAATTGACTCAGGGATCTCATTCGGGAGTGCCTCGACGTGCACTTCACGGATCGGTTGGTCGACGACGCCGCCGTCAACCACGCCCGGTGATTCCTCGGCGCCGACCAGAACCAGCGGCACGACAGCCTGAATCGCAACGTTTAGGTTCACGCGGACTAGGTCAACGTGCGTGACTTCGCCGCGCACAGGGTGACGCTGAGCCTCTTTAAGGACGGCCGAAGCGTTTTCGCTGCCGAGCTTCAGGTCGATTACGGCGCCTGATGCGTGAAGCGCAGCCCGTAGCTCGCGGCTATCAACTGAGAAGGCAACCGGCTGCTCGTCGCCGCCGTAGAGCACGCCGGGAACCTTCCCCTCGCGGCGCAGGCGGCGGCTTAGGCGCGAACCGCCTGGTTCACGCGTAGAAGCGTTCAGTGTTGTCGTCTTTGAATCAGCCATCAGCGGCGCTCGATGGTAGCGGGATCGCCTCGATTAGGCTCTCTGGCAGCCCATCGAGTGGCGTTAGCGGGGTCGGTAGCGCAACGAAGCGGGCTGAGCCGATCAGCCTGCGCATGACGCGATTCCAGGCAGCGGACGACTGATCGAACGAAGCGAGATGCTGCCAGAAAGAAACGCGATGCCGCTGCGCTGGACCTCGACGCACTGAACGACCGCCGCTGAAGCACCGCCGCGATCCCACGCCACGCGAGTCTCGCCGCTGGCTGCGCTTGGTGAGTAAGCCGTGCCCGAGTCGTAACGCAAGATTGTTAGCGGCCCGGGGCCCTTGAGGCGTTTGGCGTTAGCGATTACATCGGCGCGGCAAGCAGGGCGCTGCGAGCAGCCTGGGAGCATCCCGAGCATCGTCGGCCAGTCGCCGTCCTTCTGTGCCCGCAGCAGCTCAACAACTGCGCTGCGCTCGCGATTCTCGGCCGTTAACCAGCGAGCGGCGAAGAACGACACGGCTACAAAGAGCAGCACCAGCACGACTATCTTCCAGATCCGAGGCAGCAACACGAACTAAGAGGGTAAAGGCAGCCTCTGTCAGCGGTGCGGGTCGAGCGGCGCTGATCCTCTCTCGCGGTAGGATTGTGGCGTGCTTGCGAGGATCATTTTCATGCCAATCGGAGTGCTGCTCGGGACTCTGCTCTCAAAGCGGGTCGGCGAAGCCGTCTTTGCCGACGGCTGGGAGCGCAGCCGCGGGACGCAGCCGCCGACAGCGACTACCGAGCTGGCTAGTTGGCCCGAGGTCGCCGCCGCCGCCGCGCTGCGCGGTTCGATTATCGCTGTAACTGCAGCGACTTTCACGCGTGCGGGAGCGACCGGCTTTAGGTACATCACGGGCTTCTGGCCCGGCGAGCAGACGCGCCAGCCGGCTGCACGGCTGCAATCGCGCGGCGACTAACTTTCGGCGCGATGGCTGAATCTGCCGTGATCCTGATGCAGCGGCTTGGTCTGAGCGACGAGGAGCTCTGCGCGACGCTCGACAGCAATCCGATCGAGGTGATCTCCGACAGCCTCGAACATCGTCCCGAGCTGCCGATCCTGCTCGCACTTACGCAGGCTGCTGAGGAGGCCGTCGGCGAGGGAGTCCTGGCTCGCTGGGTCCGCACAAGCGGCCCGGCAGGACGCCCGATCGATCATCTCGTTACGCGTGACTTCGTAGCCTTCGAGGCCGCAATCGGGACGCTCCTCGAGCGCGGCTTCGTGATCGGCGGCTGAGGCTAGAAGAGCTGGTTCTCGCCGCCGAACACTTCGCTGACGGAATCGTCGGTGAAGATTCGACGGATTGAATCTGTGAGCACGTCGGCGCAGGTGAGAACGCGAACATTCTCTGGTGACCCTGGCCGAAGTGGGACGGTGTCGGTGACGACGATCTGCTCAAAGTCAGCGCTCGCCAAGTTCTCCCACGCTGCGCCGCTGAAGAGTCCGTGCGTGGCGGCTGCGTAGACGCTATTTGCGCCGGCTTCGAGGACCGCGCGTCCAGCTACGGCAAGCGTTCCGGCGGTATCGATCATGTCGTCAACTAGAACAGCGGTCTTCCCTTCGACCTCACCGATCACGTAACCGATCTCAGCGACTTGATGGTCAGGGCGCTCTTTGTCGAGAATCGCCAACTCAGCTCCGATCTTCGAAGCGAACTTCTTGTTCAGCTTTACGCGGCCAGCATCGGGAGAGACAACTACAAGGTCGTCGAGTCCTAGATCCTCGAAGTACTGCGTCAGCATGAACATCGCCGTCATATGATCGACGGGAATCTGGAAGAAGCCTTGGACCTGCCCGGCATGCAAATCCATCGTCAGGACTCGGTCGGCGCCAGCAGACTCAAGCATCCGCGCGACTAGGCGGGCGCTGATCGGTTCACGGGGGGCTGACTTCTTGTCCTGGCGCGAGTATCCATACCAAGGCGTAACAGCGATCACGCGGTGCGCTGACGCACCGACGGCGGCGTCGATCATCACCATCAGCTCCATCAACGCGTCATTCGCTGTGACGCCAGTCGCCGGATTGCCGCAGGTCGGCTGAACGATGAATACGTCGGCGCCGCGGATCGATTCATCGAAGCGGCAGTAGACCTCGCCGTTCGAGAAGGTCTTTAGCGTCACCGGCCCGAGGTCAACGCCTAGCCGGTCGGCGATCTTGGTCGCAAGTTCAGGGTGAGCCCGCCCAGAGACGACCATCATCCGCTTGTCGTAATCGATCGGAATGCTGGTGGCTGGCGTGAGGCCTGTCTGGGTCACCATTTCGATCGGTAGTCTAGGCGCGAGATCGGTCACTTCTTATCCTCAGCGTCGGCTTTACGGCGCGTATCGTAACCGTCTTTGTTCTGCTGGCGCTCACGACCGATCGCCAACGAGCCTGACGGCACCTCGTCTGTAATCACGCTCCCAGCTGCTATCCAGACATCGTCCCCCACTTTCAAAGGCGCGATGTACGAGACGTTGACGCCGCCGTGGACCCGCTCACCAAAGACGGTGCGGTGTTTGTTGACGCCGTCGTAGTTGGCAGTGATCGTGCCAGCCCCGAGGTTTGCGTCGGCGCCGACATCGGAGTCCCCAACGTACGAGAGGTGCGGGAGCTTCGCGCGCTCGCCGATCTCAGAGTTCTTCACTTCAACAAAGGCGCCAACCTTGGCTCCCTTGTCAACCAACGTCCCTGGCCGCAGATGGGAGAACGGTCCAATACTCGCCTGGTCGCGTACTTCGCAGTCGTTGAGATGGCTCCTAAGCACCGTCACTTCGTCGCCGATTAGAGCATCGGTCAGCGTTGACCCAGGTCCGACAATTGATCGCTCGCCGATCTTCGTTGCGCCGCAGAGTGCTGTGAAGGCTTCGATCACGGTGTCGGCGCCGATCTCCACGCCAACGTCGATCTGGGTCGACGATGGAGCGACGATGTCAACCCCGGCCAGCAGGTGGCTCTCGATGATCTGCATCTGCGCAAGGTCACGAAGCTCAGCTAGGTCAACGCGATCGTTCACGCCGAGCAACATCGAGGGGTCGTCAACGACATGGGCGGCGACCGCGCCACCTGCCGCCGCGATCAGCGGCAGCACCGCTGGTAGATAGCGCTCGCCCTGGCTGTTGTCGCTGCCAACGCCTGGCAGTGCAGCGGCAAGCGCTTTGGGGTCAAAGACGTAGACACCGGTGTTGACCTCGTTGATCAGCAGCTGCTCGGCGGTAGCGTCGCCGTCGGTCTTCGTCTCGACGATCTCCTCTAGCGCTCCATCCTCGCTACGCACAACGCGGCCGTAGCCGCTTGGGTCGTCGAGCAGCGCTGTCGCAACAGTTACCGCGGCGGCGCTCGCTTCATGAGCGGCGACCAGCTCTCGAATCGTCGCCGAGCTGATCAGGGGCACATCGCCGCTGAGGACGACTACGGAGCCGCCGGCGCCAAGCGAATCGACCGCTGCTGCAACAGCGCCGGCCGTTCCGTCGGGCTGCGGCTGGACAACCAGCTCAACGTCATCACCGAGTAAGCCTTCGAGCGGGCGCGCTGGAGCGTCAACAACGATCAACTTTGTGCAGCCAGCCTCGCGTGCAGCTACGAGCGTCCATTCGATCAGCGAGCGGCCGCAGAGATCGTGGAGAACCTTAGGCGTGCGCGAACGCATGCGTGTCCCCTGACCGGCGGCCAAAATGACGGCTGTGTGAGCGGACACATGCCCATCGTAGAGCGCCGCGGCGATAAGCGCAGCTTCGGGCGAACACCTGCAAGACGATTTAGCTGGGGGGCAGGGATTCGAACCCCGACTAACGGCGCCAAAGGCCGTTGTGCTGCCATTACACCACCCCCCAAGGGACTAGCTGATGATAAGCACTGAAACGCTTTGCGGCTAACCGATCGACCTATCGGGGCTTCGTGACACGGCCGGCGCTGGAGCCAGCCTCGCCAGCCGGCCCGCCGCGACGCGGAATACCAAGCACGCGCATCGCCTTCAGTCCGAGGCTCAATTTCTCGCGGCCGTCGCTAGAGCCGACGTCATGTCCGCAGAGTTCGCGCACCCGCTCCAACCGATAGCGGACCGTATGGCGATGCGTGAAGAGACGCTGCGCCGTGCCGGCAACATTGCCGTCGGCCTCGAGGAACGTTTCTACGGTCAGCATTAGGTCGGTTTCGTACTGCTCGTCGTAGGCGACGAGGGGTTCAACCGTTTCGGCGTAGAAGCGCTGCAGCTCCTGCGGATTATCGGCAACGGCTGAGAGCAGTAGTCGGTAGGCGCCGGTCTGCTCGAAGGCCATCAGCGGGTGGTCGCCGTCACCCTCAGCGACGTTGACCGCGAGCAGAGCCTCAGCCCCTGCACGGTGCAGTAGCGCCGGATCCCCGCAAGGGCGACTTCTACCGATTGTCACGGTGTGCCCAGCGAGCCCCGCCTGCAGCTCCCCGTAGATCGCCTCACAGACGCGCAGCGCCATCGCCTCATCTGCGCCAGGGATCAGAACGACGACATCGTCACCAGGCAAGTCGCGCGGTTCGCTCAGCGCAGAGAGAGAGTCGGCTACCAATCCTCGCGTAGCGCGATCGACTAGTGACAGCATCCGTGCGCGGCGCCCCTCCCCGGCAGCCACGTGGGCGTGGGCGCGAACGACGGCAAGGCTGGCTCCGTCGTCAAGCGTTGTTCCGAGTGCCGACGCCGCTTCAACGACAGCGCCTGAATCCTCAAGCTGACGGCCGATCAGGGCGCGTAGAAAAGCTTCGGCGGCGTCGGCTGAAGCTCTTGACGGTGCGCGGACACGCTCTACCTCAGAAGCAATCAAGGTCGCGATCACCCTCAGCAATGACGCACCAACCTCGGCCCTAGCACGCAGGCGGAGCACACCGACCGAAGAATCATTAACTCGCAGCTCAATTACCTCGACGCCGCTTTGGTCGGAGAGCAGCGATGCCTCGTCGGCCGACGAGCGTGCAGCTACGGCTAGCACGTGACCGGCCCGGTCGCTTACAGCGATGCTGGCGTCGAGCGTCCGTGAGGCTGCACGAACGACTTCAGGTAGGCCCGCGCCTGACTCGACCGCGTCGGTGATCGCGTCGAGTGCCTCAAGATCGGCCGACGGCCGCTGCGCCGATGTTGGCATCAGGCGATTCTACGCGCGCGAGTGGTTCAGGCGACGGTGCGGTCCCAGAACCAAACCACTAACAGGCCCAGCCCACCACCGATCACGAGGAAGGCGGCGACGGCATAAAGCGACAGCAGGACGCCGGCAAGCCGCTGCCAAAGTCGTGGGTAAGACTGCCACGCGGGCACCGCGAGCAGACCGACCCACGCCGCGAGGGCGAAGACGGCGCTGCAGCCGCCGATTAGGAGAATGATTGATTCGTTATCCATCTTGGGTGCTTCCGCGAGTATCGCGCACGACGGCGACGAACAGCGCCACAATCGCCATCAGCGAGAAGCACATGATCGCCGCGCCGGCGCCGCCAAGCACGTCAGAGAACCAGTGAACGTCGAGATATAGGCGGGTCAAACCAACGATCACTGGAACCGCAAAGGCGGCGCCGACGATCCACCACTTACCTTTCAGCGCGGGCACTAACCGCACGGCGATCACCGCGAAGACGACCCAAGCGACGGCATAGGCGGTGTGGCCGGAAGGGTACGAAGATCCGCTCACCTCGATCAGCGCCCCGGCCGGCCGCGGGCGCTCGATAACCAGCTTGCCGAGCTGGACGGCCCCGATCGTCAGCAGCATTCCAGCGCCAAGCACAAAGCCCTCAACTACGTGCTTGCGCGCAAGCAACACGACCGTCGTCAGCGCCGTCAGGAAAAACATCAGCAGCGGCGCGCCGAATGTTGTGAGCAGCTTTGCGGCTGTGACCGCTGTCGGGTTATAGAGGTCAAGCACGATGCTGTTGACCTGCAGGTCGAGAGCGCCGTAGCCGCGTTCATCGATCGCCAGCCAGTAGCCGAAGTAAGAGAACGAACCGACCGCCGCAAAAGCCAGCAGCGTCGTGAGGTCAAGACCAAGTTGACCCGGAGTGATCCGCGCGATGAAGAAGCGAAGCGGCCCCTGGGCCCAGCGGACGATCGGCTGAAGGAAGCGCATGCCAGGTCGGTCGAGCGCCGCGAGCATCTTCTGCTCGAGCGCGTGACGGTTCGCTTCGTCGCTGAGATGCCGCACAACCCAGACCAGCGCGACGATCACACTGATCACGATCCCGAGGCCCAGCGCGCCCTCCTTGGCAACCTTCAAGACGGTGCCGAAGCTCTGCCAGAAGACGTAGCCGAGCATGATGAAGGTCGTCGCCCAGAGACCGGCTCCGAGCACGTCGTAAGGCAAGAAGCGGCGTAGAGGCATACCTCCGGACCCAGCGAGAAATGGTGCGACTGCGCGCACGATGCCGACGAAGCGACCGATGAAGATCGCCTTGCCACCGTGCTTCTCAAAGAACGCTTCGACCATTGCGAGTCGCTCGGCGGTCATCCCGAAGCGTGGCCCGTGGCGGACGAGAAAGTCACGCCCGAGACGACGACCGAGTTCATAGCTGACTAAGTCGCCCATTGTTGCCGCGAACCAAGCGATCGCGATCAGCGTGACCAGCGAAATCACGCCCTGCCCAGCAACGACGCCGCCGACCACCATTGCCGTCTCCCCCGGCGCGATCAGCCCGACGAAGGCTCCAGTTTCAAGAAAGGCGAGCACGCCGACGAGCAGATAGGTCCATTGGCCCAGCGTCGTGCCGATGCTCGTCAATAACTCCTCAAGATTCGGCAGCTGAACCACGCCGCTGCCATAAACGCAGAGGCCAACGGCAACGAGGCAACCCCCAGCCAGCAATGGCAGCTCCAGCTTCTTGCGCCGCCGGATCAGAACGAAAACCAGCGCGGCGGCGGCTACGAA
>CAMDLG010000020.1 GCA_945901565.1 Bifidobacterium breve
GGTCGTGGCGTCGGGGTGCTGCACGCCAACAAGCGTGACGACGCCGCTCTCTTGAATGCCGCTCAGCCGAGCTGCAAGATCGTCGAGGTCGGCCAGTGAACGCTCGGTACTTTGGCTTTGCCCCGAGGCCAACTGCGCGCTTAATGCAGCGCCATCTAGCTCGTCGTATGAGGCGGCGATTGCCGTCGCGGCGCGGAGGTCCTCGTCGATCTCCATCGCGTAGTCGTAATGAATCAGGTGCCTACCTGGTTCGTGCCCCGAATCCTCGACCAGCGTCGTTGCCTTGAGACTGGCTGCCAACATCAGCGCTCGCGTTTGTTCGCGCTGACTGTGGTCGGGGGCGATGATCGAAGCGCAGTAATCGCGCAGCGCGAGGGCCATCTTGGCGAACCCCTCCCCGGCATGGATTGAGGTACGTGTGGGCCAGAGTCGGCTGGCGCCGATCACAAGCAGCCCAGCGGCAAGCGTCTGCACCACCCTTGCTCCTGTTGGCGCTGAGCCAATATCGAGCACTGCCATTAGCCAGATCGTGACGCCGACCGTGCAGAGCGTGTAGTTGGCGACGATGAAGAGGACGGTGATCATCGCGCCGGCCGCAAACATCCCTATCTCAAGCGGAATGCTTGAGCCGATCAGATTGATCAACAGAGTTGAAGCGACCACGCCGATCACCGTGCCAAGAACCCTTTCGACAACGCGCAGCGTCGTTCCAGCGAAGTCGGGTTTTGTGATCCAGGCGACGGTCAGCGGAATCCAGTAGGAGTGATTCAAGGGATCAAGCTGGGCGATTGCGGTAGCAAGCACGAAGACCCCCGACACGCGAATCGCGTGGCGCGTGAAGACCGAGCCCGGGTCGCGCCTGTGCAGCAAATTGCCGATCGGCTCGACTGGCGCTTTAAGTCGACGTGAAAATTGGCAGTGGAGACCGATCGGCCATTTCCCGGAGACCGACTCGCTAAGGCTGTGGACGGCAACTTCAATCCTCGCGAGTGCTGCGGCGCTGCGCGGCCCTAACCCATGCGCAGACGCGGCGGCGGCGTTGAAGGCCTCCAGCGCTGGGCTGATTCTGCGGCGCGCGGTAGGGATTTCGAGCGCTGAAGAGAGCGCCATTAGGATCTGATCAGCAGCTCGCTTGAACTGATCAACGCGCTCCTGCTGCTGAAGATCCCGCTCGTCAAGAGAGCCGTGGAGGGCGAGAAAGCCAAAGCGAACGGCTTCGGCGTCGCTGAGCATCTGCTCAAGCCACTCGAGCGTCTGCCCATAGCAGCCGCTGGCCGCCACCCGGCCGCGGGCGCCGACCAATTTGCTGGCGGCGTTCGTCCCATCGATGCCGCCGATCATTCCGCGGAGCGCCATCGCCTGGGCGCGCAGAGCGACAACAACGTCGGTCCTAAGACCACCGAGCCGGCCAGCCAGCATCGGGAGGACGATGACCGTTGTCATCGCCGCAGCACTGATTAGGACTTTCAGCGTTGTAGGCACGACAGCACCCAGCGGCTCGGGTGTCCCCGAGAAGGCAGCGAAGGCGACCAGCGCTACAACCCCAGCCAAGGCCGCGCGCGGGCCGCCAAGACCGATGTAACCGCAGAAGGCAGCGACGATGCCTGCCGCCACGATGTGGGCGACGAAATTGCCCGAAACGCCGACACCAATGAAGGTCGCAGTCGTTACAAGAAGCGCGGCGATCAGCAGGCCACGAACCCGCTCGTCAAACTCGCCGCGCTGGTCAGCAAAGCCGACGAAAAGAGTTCCGACGGCGAACGGGAAGGCGCCCGTCGGCCCGTAGATCGCGATCCCGATAGAGACGGCCGCGGTAGCGACAATCGTCGTTCGCAGCGGCCCTATCCAGCGAACAGCTGGCCAATCGGTCGCAGTAGAGACCCTTAATACGCGCTTGGCTACATGCTTCTCAGGCACGGCCGCAGCATACCCCGCACCGCTCAGAGGTCAACGGCAATTTGCGGCCTCGCGGCGCCACTGAGCCGCGCAACTTGGGCACGGGTCGTGGCAGCTTTGCCAGCAGGTCCTACGAGCGTTATCGTCAGCAAATATGACCTCCCTCAAAGCGCCACTAACCATCGTCGCCGTCGCCTTCGCCGCCACCGCACTCGCGGCCTGCGGCAGCAGCAGCGATTCGTCGTCAAGTTCGAGCAGCTCCACATCTAGCTCAACCACCGCCACGAAGGACGACACAATCGCCAAGCTCGTGCCAGCCAAGTACGCCAGCAATGGCAGCCTTTCCGTCGGCGTCTTCAACGGTCAGTTCGCCCCGATGATCTTGGCCAACAGCGGGAGCAGCACAATCACTGGCGCCGACCCGGACTTTATAAACGCGATCGCGCAGGTCATGGGCCTGACGACGAGCCTCAAACCGACCGCATTCGCCTCAATCCTGCCCGCAGTTCAGAACGGCAAGTACGACGCCGGCATCTCGGCGATCACCGACACCACCGCGCGCCAGCAGACGGTCGACTTTGTCACCTACATGAACGCCGGAGTTTCGTTCTTTGACGCGGCCGATGCCCCCAGCGG
Organism: Bifidobacterium breve; assembly: GCA_945901565.1. Taxonomy (GTDB): domain Bacteria; phylum Actinomycetota; class Thermoleophilia; order Solirubrobacterales; family Solirubrobacteraceae; genus F1-60-MAGs163. The sequence continues at coordinate 2,533 of CAMDLG010000020.1, forward strand.
CGTGAACAGCTTGGCCGACCTCTGCGGCAAGAAGCTCGGCTTACTCGCTGACACGACCCAGGCCAGCGATGCCGCGGCCCAGAGCGCGAAGTGCACGAAGGCAGGCAAAGCGAAGGTCGACGTGAGCGAGAGCTCCGCCAGCACGCTGGCGCAGATCTCGGGCTGGCTCACAAGCGGCCGTGTTGAAGTTGCGATGACCGATTCACCGCTGGTCGCATACGAGGTTCAGCAAAGCAACGGGGTGCTGCAAATAACCGGTGATGAGTTCGACGTCGCGCCTTATGGCATCGCGGTCGCGAAGGGCAGCGGACTCGCCGCGCCGATCCTCGCTGCCGTCAAGCAGCTGATCGCCGGCGGCCAGTACCAAGCGATTCTTAGGAAGTGGGGCATCGAGGCCAGCGCGATCAACGACCCGAAGATCAACGGCGCGACCTCGGCCGGTTAGCGACTAGGATTCCAAGCAGACCCAACAAATAAGGAGATAGACGATGGACCACCTTCGAGTTGCCACTTTCGACGTAACCAGCGGGACAGTTGACGAGCTAGCCGAAGTGATCCAACAGCCAGGAAGCTTCGTCGACATCTTCCACGCCCTGCCTGGGTTTAAGTCTTACTCGCTGCTGGAGGTATCGCCAACGCAGGTGATGTCAGTCAGCGTTTGGGAAACTCACGAAGAAGCCGAGGAAGCGATCGCAGCCTCGGCCGAGTGGGTCGCGACGCACATGGCCGACACCGTCAAGCGCACCTCCAACACTTCAGCCGCAGAGATTCTCGTAATCAACGCGCGCGACTGAGCGGCGGGTGGCGAGCGTCGCTTGCTCAAGACGCGCGGCCTAAGCCGCACCTCAGACACGTCAACGTTGCCGGACGGCTGGACGATCAGCCCTCGGTGCAAGCTAAAGACGCAGCTCCAGTTGCCGCTAGATGACCGCGTAACGAACTCCCGGACAAGCAACGGCGACTCATTCCAGGCCGAAGAAGGCGGGCTCGACGTAACATCGCTCGAAGAATGGCTCAAGACGAACCACGGGCTCTTCGACGCCAAGCCGAGCATCGCCCAGCGCGCAACCGGGGCGCTACTGCGCGGCAAGTACGGCAAGTACGCCAAGCCGTGATGCTGGGCTGCCGCGCCTGCTCCGGCCTCCCACTTGCGCCGCAGCGGTGGTGCTGGCCCTAGCCCTCCGGCAGCGGGCCGTGGCGAAGTTCCAGCAGCTCCAGATCGATCAGGTCTTGGCCGCGGCCGGCCAGCCGCTTGAGAGCGACGAGGCTCGCGAGGCCAGCGAAACGTATGGGCTCGCCGCGAAACTCGATTGCCTCTGCCCCAGCATCAATCGTTTCGAAGTCGAGCGGCGGGAGCCCTCCCCGCATCACGTCGATAATCCCAGCCGTTGGGGCTTCCAGCCGAAGCTGTTCGCGGCCGGTGATTCGCTCCAGGCTCAAGGGAAGACTGTCGCGCGGTACCGCGCCCAGATCCTCAAGCGCCAGCAACACCGCACGGTCGTTCTCAGCGTCATCGGGAATCAGCAGGTCGCAGTCCTCGGTCGTGCGCACGACGTTGTGCGCGATCACTGCCATCCCACCGATCACGACGAAGCGGGCACTGCGAGCAGCGAACGCCCGCGTCACCGCGACGAGGTCAGGTGCGACCGACATCAGCCTGCCGTGAGACTCGCGCGGCGGCGGCGAGCTCGAATGCGAACCGCGTCAGGCCGTCTGCCGCTTCCAAGCACTGCGAGGGTGTCATCGCCATATCGCGGCGCGCGGCATAGAGCGCGTCCTCGCGGTTGGCGCGCTCGAACTCAGCTTTGCGGCGGGGGCTGTCAAGTGGTTCGGCGATCCCACCATTGTAAAGCCATCAGTTACGGACCCGCTTGCGCGCCAGCAACGATTAGTAAAGGTGGATCAGTTCCAGCAGCGCGAGCTTGTCATCGACGAGCTCGAAAACGTCTTTGTCGTGCTTGATCTTCTTGCTACGCATGTAAACGCGAAGCCACTGCTTAAAGATGTACGTCTCATAGCGGTCGAGCACTTCATCGACCGTTAGCGCCGGATGGCTGATCAAGGACGCCAGATACATCGCGCACTCAAACCCGAGTGAGATCGACTGAAAATAGGGCGACCCAATCGCCGAGTCGCCAGCCAGAATTACAGGCGATCGGCTGAAACGATAGTCGGGGTCGTGCTCGTTGAGGTTCAGGCGGTTGGTCGCATTACGCGCTCGATAGAGGTTGAGTGGGATGCAGAGAACCTGAAGGTCGCCAACGATCTCACCGTGCGTCTCCCCCTTGACCCGGTCGATGAATCGATCCATCGACTTCGCTACTTCGGGCCTGTTTGCTCGCAGCCACTCGCCATCGCATTCATTCGGAATTGTCGCTGCCTCTTCGCTAGTGAGGCTTACCAGCCCAGTCACGTGACTGACGTCGCCATCCGAGAATGTGCGGGCCACCGACGGAATGAACTTGTAGGTCCGGTTGTCGGAGTTCTTGTAGTACTTGCATAGCTCGTTACAGGCGTAGTTCTGGTCGTAGAGGAAGGTGATTACGAGCGAATACTCAAGTTCCAGGTTGACGGTGTTTTGGCCCTCGTCGCTTGACAACCCTGGCGTTGTGAGACTTTCGCGCAGCAGCGAGTTGCGGCCGGTGCAGTCGATCACGATGTCATCGGGCTCAACCGCCAGCGCGATGGCCTGCTCTGACATTTCGGCCGCCAACCGCTCAACCGAGCCCTCCTGTCGCTCGGCGATCAGGCTACTCAGCGAACGCTCAATCTCGTTCAGCGGCGAGAAGCCGAGAGTCCACTGCTGGATCAGGAGCCGCAGATCGTCTGGAATCGAGGTTCGAAATGCAACCCCGTCTTCTATCTCCAGCGGGTGAAAGATCGCCTCGACATCATCCTGATCGGTCTGGAGCTCGCGAAACGTTTCGACCGATTCGGCAACCAGTGAGGGATCGAGCTGGACCATCCTTGAGCGCGTGTAGTCGTCACGCTTTTCGTAGAGCAGCAAAGAGATGTCCTCGAGCGGTTGCAGCAGCGCCGTCAGCATCAGCCCCACCGGCCCTGCGCCGATCACGTGCACGCGGCGGGTTCGTTGGCTGGTCTCTGGCAAGGTCGACGCGGCTGCGGTGATGGCGGTTCCTTCCGAATCGTGCGCCTCGCTGGACTCCGAAGATCACCCCGGGCCGCTAACCGCTTGTAATCGCGACTATACGCAGCGCCCGGGGGCTGAGGAGATTCTTCGCTTCTGACGTTGACCGACGCTCACTATTTGCACCGTGGCTCACATCTTGCGAAGATCAGCCGATGACCTCAGTCAGCAGCGACACCGCCTCCGCCCCGCTACCGGCGCATTGGTACGCCGACGAGAAGCAGGCACGCGATGAGCGCGACCTGATCTTCCATCGCTCTTGGCAGGTCGCAGCGCTGTCGAAGGACGTTCGCGAACCGCAGTCGATGACGGCGACAAACATCGCCGGCATGCCGGTTGTGATCACGCGCGACGCCGACGGCGAGCTCCACGCAATGCTCAACGTATGTCTGCACCGCGGCGCCGTGATCGCGCAGGGATCCGGCCCGGCGAAACTGCTGCAGTGCCCGAACCACGCTTGGGTCTATGGCCTTGACGGCAAGCTGAAGTCGGCGCCGCGAACCGAACGTGAGGATGATTATTCCTGCGAGGGAATGGACTTGAAGCCGGTCGCGGTGCTCGAGTGGGGTCCGCTGCTGCTAGTGAACCTTGACGCCGACGCCGAGCCGCCGCTGGCTGAGCTGGCGACGATGCAGGAGTCGGTGGAGCGCTACGGCTTCAACTTCGCTGAGCTTGAGCCGATGCCCGAGCAGTTCGAGTGGGAGATTGACTGCGACTGGAAGATCCTGATCGAGAACTACCTCGAGTGTTACCACTGCGCGACCGTCCACAAGGACTTCTCGCAGGTGATCGACGTTTCGCCCGAGCGTTACGCGCTTTCGTCCGACGGGATCCTGCTGACGGCTCACGCGCCGGTGCGCGACACCTCGAAGGTCGAGCAGCAGCAGCAGATTCTCGCCACCGATGGCGGGCCGGTCACTGACAGCCACTGGCACATGCTGTTCCCGGCAACGACCTTCAACGTCTACCCCGGCGAAGGCGCGATGGAGATCACTTGGTTCTGGCCAACGGGTGTTAGCCAATCAAAGGCGCGCTGCATCTTCTTCAAGATGCCTGGCGCCAGCGACGAGTACATCAAGCAGCTCACCGATTTCGGGGTCCAAGTGATGGAAGAGGACAACGCGCTCTGCGCACTGATGCAGGAAGGAATGGCCTCCGGAGCGATCGCTGCGGCGCGGCCGCTACCGAAGAGCGAAGCGCTCGTTGTCGCCTTCCAGAAGCTTGTGCGCAGGGCACTGGCCTAAGCAAAATTGCTGCGAGCAGCTAGCCGGAGCCAGCATCGGCGCCGGGCTCGATCGGCACGGTCACCTGATCGCGCCTGACACCCGCACCCATCGCGTAGCCGATCATCGCGACGATCGCGATGATGACCAACGTGCCGATCGTCAACAGCTCGTAGGTGCCGCGACCGGTGCCCCAGGTGTCGAGGAAGTCGTACTCCACGCCGAAGAGACTCTCTAGCGTGCCGGGGAATACCGCCACCCAGCTACCCAGAGCAACCCAGAAGGTCGTCATCACTACCGCTACCGTCATCTTGCCGTTGCCGCTTGCGCCGACGCGGTAAGGCCGACTCACGTGGCCGTGACTAAACCGCAGCTTCAGTGCGGCTGGGAATACCCACAGGTACGAGATCAGAGTCGTTGAGATCGCGATCGTGAGCACGATGTAAAACTTCGAATCCTCGCCGCTGTCGAACAGCGCCACGGCGGCGATCATGAAGATCGAGGCAACGATCCCTGACAGCACGTTGACTCGCACCGGCGTACCAAGGCGGGCGTTGAAGCGACCGAAGAACGGTGCAAAGGCACCGTCGTAGGCGGCAACTGCGAGCACGCGGTCGCTTCCGATCATCCAAACCGAGCCGGAGGTGACCAGCGTCAAGATGAAGCCGAGCGCGACGAGCTTGAGGATGATGTCGGCGGCGCCGCCATAGACGGTGAAAGTCACGGCGACGGCGTCTAGGAAGCCGCCAATTCCGGTGACCTGATCTAGTGGCAGCACGAGCAGGATGCAAAGGATCGGCACTGCGTAAAGCAGCACTCCCAGTACGCCGCTGCGGAAGACCGATTTCGGAACGTCCTTCTGAGGATCCTGCATCTCTTCGGCGGCACCATTCTGCAGCTCAAAGCCGACGTAGTTGAAGAGCAGCAGCGGCACCAGTGCGAGGAAGACCGTCATCGTCGGAGTTATGTCCTTGACGAGCGAGCCGCTGAAACCCTCCTGGATGCCGTAGATGATCACGGTAATCGAGAAGATGCCAAGCACGATCACGCGCATGATCCCACCGATGTTGGGGACCCACTTGCCGCGCTTGAGTGCAGCAATCGCAACGATGATCGAGATCCAGATGAAGATCAGTTTGAAGATGTAATCGCCGGCGCTGCCGGGATCGATCGCCGAGATGTTGTCGCTCCACGCTGCAGTCGCGATGAAAGCCAGTGAACCGCCGACCCATAGCGGGTTTGTGAACCAGTAGAGAACCGCTGCAAGTGAGCCTTGGAAGCGGCCGAAAGCGAGTTTGACCCACTCGTAAGGGCCACCTTCCTCAGGAAAAGCGCTGCCGATCTCCGACATTAGAAGCGCATAGGGAAGTACAAAAAGGCCGGCGAGCAGGATCAGCCAAAGAAAACCTTGTGAGCCGTTCGAGGCCACGAGGCCAAGCGTGTCAAGACCCACCAACGCGCAGAGCGTGAAGAGCGTCATGTCGAGTCGGCTCAGCGACTTGACGAGTTTGCCCTTCTCCTCCAGCGCTAGGGCCGTGGTCTCCTCAACCAACTGCGGATCTACTGGAACTGAGCTCATTGCGGCCTCCCGGTTGAATGGGGCGCTGCGACTACGGGCAGAATAGACCGGGGTTCGGCGGTGCGAGCTGAATTCCTGCCGAATCGCGTGGGCAGGATAGGCTGCGACGCGATGAGCAACCCCGACGCATTTGAAGAAGCCGCCGCGCGATCGCTCGCCGGTGGCACTGAGCGACACCGCGCTAAAGCGCTGGAACAGGGCCGCCTGCCGGTCCGTGAGCGCGTCGCGCTGCTGCTTGACGAAGGCTCGTTCGCTGAGGAAGGGTTGCTCGCCAACTGGCAGGAGGACGGCCTCGGCGCCGACGGCGTTGTGACCGGAGTTGGCACCGTCGCCGGGCGCCCTGTCGCCGTGATGGCGAATGACCCGACCGTCAAGGCCGGTTCCTGGGGTGCAAAGACGGTAGAGAAGATCTTGCGGATCCAGGAGCGCGCTTTGGAGCGACGCATTCCGATCGTCTATCTCGTTGACTCGGCCGGGGCGCGGATTACCGACCAAGTCAAGATGTTCCCCGGCCGCCGCGGCGCCGGAAGGATCTTCTTCAACCAGGTAGAGCTGTCAGGCGTGGTGCCGCAGGTCTGCGTGCTGTTTGGGCCGAGCGCCGCCGGCGGCGCCTACATTCCAGCCTTTTGCGACGTAGTAATCATGCGCGACGGCAACGCCTCTATGTACCTTGGCTCGCCGCGGATGGCTGAGATGGTGATCGGCGAGCAGGTAACGCTGGAGGAGATGGGCGGCGCGAAGATGCATACCGGCGTTTCCGGCTGCGGCCACATCCTTGTTGCTGATGACGCTGAAGGGATCGCAGCCGCGCAGCGCCACCTCTCCTATCTGCCGACCTCCTGCGACGACGCAGCGCCGCTTGTAGCCGCCACTGGCGCCGCCGCCGCGCTCACCAACGCTGAAATTCCAGCCGACGAGAACCAGCAGTTCGACATCGGCCTTGTAATCGATGGCGTCGTTGACGAGGGAAGCTTCTTTGAGCTCCACGCCCGCTGGGCGAAGGAGCTGGTCGTCGGCTTTGCGCGCTTAAACGGCGAGCCGATCGGGATCGTCGCCAATCAGCCGAAGGTCAAGGGCGGCGTCTTGTTCGTCGACTCGGCCGACAAGGCGGCGCGCCACATCTCGCTCTGCGACGCCTTCGGCCTGCCGATCCTCTTCCTCGCCGACGTTCCGGGCTTCATGATCGGAACCGCGGTCGAGCGCCAGGGCATTATCCGCCACGGGGCGAAGATGATCGCCGCCTTAAGCGAAGCGACCGTTCCGAAGATCTCAGTGATCGTGCGCAAGGCTTACGGCGCAGGTCTATACGCGATGGCCGGCCCAGCCTTTGAACCAGACGGCGTGCTCGCGCTGCCGGGCGCATCTATCGCCGTGATGGGGCCGCAGGCAGCCGTCAACGCCGTCCACTTGAACCGCCTTCAGGCAATCGAGGATGACGCCGAGCGTGAACGCGTCACGGCCGAGCTGCGCGAGGAGTACGCCGCCGACATCGACCTGCTGCACCTCGCATCCGAGCTGATCATCGACGCGATCGTCGAGCCTGAAGATCTGCGCGAAGAGCTGGTGAGGCGCTTCGCGCTAGCAAGCCGCCGGCGACGCGAGCGCACGCCGCGGCGCGGCAGCGTTCGCCCGATTTAGTGGCCGCAAGCAAGCGCGCCAGCATGCCGGTTACCGGTTTGCAAACACCGTTTACAGGCACGGTGGCGACTGGTAGGTTCGACCGATGCGCACGGAAATAATTGGAACGACCCTCCCCCGCCTTGAGGTCTACCTCGAGCCCGGCGAAACACTGATCTCCGAAGCTGGCCAAGCGGCTTGGCTTGATGCACCGATCATGATGCGCACCGCCGCAACTGGGATCGGCGGCGCTGGCGGCGGCCTGAAGGGCGCGATGCATGTTGCTAAGCGCGCAGTTGGTGGCTCAAGCATCTTCATGAGCGAGTACAGCGCCGAAGGCGGCACCGGTCACATCGCGTTCGGCACGAAGGTTCCCGGCGAGATCCTGCCGATGCAGTCGGTCGAAGGCAAAGCGCACATGGTCCACTCCTACGGCTTCATCGCCGGTGAATCAACGATCAGCGTCTCGGCGGGGCTCCAGAAGAAGCTCGGTGCCGGAGTGCTCGGCGGCGCAGGCTTGGTGCTGCAGAAGATCGAAGGCAACGGACAGTGGTGGGCCGAGCTATCCGGTGAGATCAAAGAGATGGAACTGCCGGAGGGGTACAAGCTGCGCGTTCACCCAGGCCACCTCGGCATGTTTGAGGACAGCATCAGCTTCAACCTCGTGACGATCAAGGGGATCAAGAACAAGTTCTTTGGCCAAGGGCTCTTCTTCGCTGAACTTACCGGGCCCGGCAAGGTTTGGCTGCAGAGCCTCTCGATGGCCTCGCTGGCTGAATCGCTACAGCCGTACCTCTCGAGCGGTGACGGCGGTGGCAGCGGCATTGGCAACATCATCGGTAGCTGACGCATCAGAGACGCCCACACGGTAAGGTCGCCGAATGCTCAAACGCCTCAGTGCCTCACTACTCCTCGCGGCCGCTCTAATTGCGATCCCAGTCGCCGCCGCATCGGCCGCCAAGAACCCTTGGCGCCAATCCCACCCTTGGAACATCTGCCACCAGGGCGGCGAAAGTGAAGTCCCAGGCAACACGATGTACGCCTTCAAGCGCTGCCTGAAGGTCGGCGGCGACATGCTGGAGCTGGACATTGGCGTAACGAAGGACAACAAGGTCGTAATCCACCACAACACAACCGTTGACTCGCGCACCAGCGGCACCGGCGAAGTTAACTCCTTCACGCTGGCAGAGATTCAGAAGCTCGACAACGCTTACTGGTTCTCTTCAGGGGCCGACGGCGTTAGTTACAACCACGACAAGCCGGTCGGCTCTTACAAGTTCCGCGGCATCGCGACCGGTGCCCGCACGCCTCCGAAGGGCTACAAGGCCTCCGACTTTCGTGTCGCAACGCTGACCGAGCTGCTGAAAGCGTTCCCCAAGACACCGATCAATCTTGAGATCAAGGGCCGCACAACTGCTGAAAATCTCTCCGAATACCTTGACAACGCGCGCGTCCTCGCAAACGAGCTAAAGAGCTCGAAGCGCAAAGACATCATCGTTGTCTCCTTCAAGCAGGAGGCGGTTGACCTATTCCACGAGCTGGCGCCAAAGATTGTTCTTGCGCCGGGAATAGGCGGAATGAGCTCGTACCTGTTCGGTCATAAGCCGCTTGGCGAGGGCTCTGTAGCGATGCAAGTACCGATCACATACCAGTTCGGCAACAAGCTGCTGACGATCACCAGCAAGGCACTGGTCGCTAAGGCTCACGCGAATGGGTATGCCTGGCAGAACTGGTTTGGCGACAGTGACCCCGACGCCGAAGTGAGCTGGAAAAAGCTGATCGATTACTGCGTCGACGGAATCATGAGCTCCTACCCAGCCGCGCTAGAGACGACGCTAAAGAAGACAAAATCGCCTGCCGCATGCAAGAAGCGCCCCTAAGAGCGCGCCGCTAGCTCCTGTAGCTTGCAGGTATGACAGCGAAAAAAGCTGGCCCTTGGGTACTAGCGGCGATGATCTTCGCCGTCGGGATGACGTTCATCGATATGACGATCGTCTCGATCGCGATCCCTGAGATCCAGAGCGGGCTTCACCTCAGCGAGACCGGCATGCAGTGGGTTGTAAACGGTTACCTGCTGGCACTCGCGGCGTCGTTCGCGCTCGGCGGTCGGCTCGGGGACACCTTCGGAAAGCGGCGCATGGTGACGCTTGGCGTGATCATTTTTGCTGGCGCCTCAGCCCTCTGCAGCCTGACGCCAGAAGGCAGCTTGGCCGAAGCGTGGATCATCGCCTTCCGCGTAGCTCAGGGAATCGGCGCAGCGTTGATGATCCCGGCGGCGCTGGCGCTAGTCGTTGCCTCCTACTCGGTTGACGAGCGCGGCAAGGCTCTGGCGATCTTCTTTGGCATCACCGGCGCGCTCACAGCGGTCGGCCCAATAGCCGGCGGCTACTTGGTGCAGATCGACTGGCGCGCAATCTTTTGGATCAACATCCCGATCGCGATCATCGCGCTGGTTCTGATCTTCATCGCCAAGCCGGATAACGACCCGGCGCCGGCGCCGATCGACTACCGCGGCGCGGCACTGATCACCGGAGGCATCGGGCTCTCCGTGCTCGGCTTCCAGCAATCCAGCGATTGGGGCTGGGGCGACCCTAAGACGATCGGCTCGCTAGTAATTGGCACTCTGCTGATCATCGCCTTCGTCAGGCATGAGCTGAGCACGGCCGATCCACTGATGCGCGTCAAAATTTTCAGCAACAAGGCCTTCGCTGCAGACAACGTTGTGCTCTTCCTGCTGATGATCGTCTTCATACCGCTCTTCTTCTTTGCCAGCACCTATGCGCAGCTAGTGCTTGGCCAGAGCGCATCCGAAGCCGGGCTTTACATCATGTATTTCTTCATCGGCTTCGCTGTTTCAACGCAGATCGGTGGCCGAATCCTCGACAAGATTGGGCCTCGCCCGACGATCATCGTCGGCTCGATTATCGGCGCGATCGGTTTCTACCTCTGGGCCTCGAAGATGACCGACTTCAGCGTCAACGATCAGATTTGGTCGATCATCATTGCTGGCTTCGGGATCGGCCTGATCCTCGGGCCAGCGAATACCGACGCGATCAACCGCGCGCCGGCCGAGAGCTACGCCGAAGCGACAGGAATCACGCAGACAGTCCGGAACTACGGCGCCGCGCTCGGCATGGCGATCCTCGGCACGATCCTTATCACGCAGAACCGCGTGAACATCGAAGACAACCTCGGCCAGATCGGCATACCGAAGGCGCAGGCAGATCAGATCGCCTCGGCGGTCGCGAGCGGAGCGCAGAACGCAGGAACCACCGGCGGCGCGCAGGCGGCTGAGATTTTCAAGGGGATTCAAACGTCCTACGCTCAGTCAACACAGACGATCTTCTACGTGATGTCCGGCGTGCTCGCCTTGATCTTCATCTACTCGCTGATCTTCGTTCCGCGCGGCAAGGTCGACGAAATCGTCGCCGACGGGACGTACGACACCGACGCTGATAGCGCTGCGTCGAGCTAAGCGCTGATCGGCGTCTTTACGACCGCCGCTGAAGCACAGGTAGAGAGCGCCGCCGAAAGGTCGTCGGCTTCGACGCCAGCGATCTGCGGGTCGTCAAGGTCTAGTTCGATAGTCAGTTCGCTGACGGGGCTACCGGTCAGCCCGAGCGATGCGTGACCATTCTCGACTAAATAACTCCAGAGGTCACCGGTAGCCGCGTGCGGGCCTACGCGCAGCTCGCTGGTGCGCCGCGCGACCGTTTCCATCTCGCGCGCCTCTTCGAACGGATCAACTCGTACCTGCGAATCGGAGCCAACGGCCAACCGCACGCCGGCGTCGAGATAGCGCATCGCTGGCAGATAGCCGTCGCCAAGGTTCGCCTCTGTTGTGGGGCAGGCCGCGACGATCGTCTTTGAGGCTGCGAGTAGGTCGATGTCGTGATCGGTCACGTGGGTGCCGTGGATGATCGAGGTGCGCTCGCCGAGGAAACCGGTCTGCGCGAGCAGCTCGATTGGTGAACAGCCATGCTCGGCCTGCGTTTCCTCAAGTTCACGGCGCTGCTCGTGGGCATGGACGTGGCGGACGAGCCCGTGCTCGTCGGAGTAGGCAGCGATCGCGCTAAGCCAGCTCGACGGCACAGCGCGGACGCTATGCGCCGCCACAGCGACCTCAACGTTCTGCTGATCCTGCGACCAAAGGCGCAGCGCTTCGACCCGCGCCAGGAACGACTCAACGTCGGGGTCACAGAAGCGGCGCTGACCATCGGCGGGCGGGCGATCCTCGCCGTCCCAGCCGTTGCGGTGATAGGCGGCTGGGATTAGGACGATCGGCAGTCCCGCGTCCTGCGCCGCGCGCGCAAGCGCAAAGGCCATCTCATTGGGCTCCTCGTAGGGGGTGCCGTCGCTCTGGTGGTGGACGTAGTGAAACTCGCCAACGACGCCGTAGCCGTTGTCGCGCATCTGGCGGTAGAGGCGGCTCGCGACGTCATACATTGAGTCCGGGTCGAGCGCGTCGGCGAGCGCGAACATTGCGATCCGCCAGCTCCAGAAATCATCGTGAGCGTGGGCCTCTGGAATTGGCCGCTCGCCGATGCCGCGCAGGTCTAGCTGAAAGGCGTGCGAGTGAACGTTCGGCATTGCGGCAATCACTGCGCTCGTCTCACTCATCACAGCTCCTTTATCGCGTCGATGACAATTTTGGTCGCGGCGGCGGCGTCTGACAACTCGACGAACTCAGCGCCGCTGTGGCTGATGCCCCGTTCATTTCGAACCAGCACCATTCCAGCCGGGCGCTGCTCGCCGATCACGCCTGCGTCATGGCCGGCGAAGCAGACAACTTCGTCGGTCTGCGAACCGTTGGCCGTCGCGGCGCGCTGAAGCGCTTCGCGGACGCTTTGATCGAACACAACGCCCTGGCTGTGGGCGGCAGTCTCCACTGTAATCCCGACCCGTGAAGTGGCGGCGATCAGCTCGGCGCTAGCGACCAACTCTTCGCGCCACTCATTGAGCAGTTCGGGAGCGGTTGCACGCGCGTCGAGCCAGAGCTGCACGCGCGCGGGAACGGTCGTTGGCGCATTTGGGTCGACCAGCAGCTTGCCCGGCGTCACGACGAAGCCGGGGTGCGGCTCGGCTAGGTCTAACGCTGAGACGATCAACCTTGCGGCGGCGGCCATCGCGTCACGGCGCTCCTCGCGCCGCGTCGTGCCGGCGTGATCTGCCTCACCAGTCAGTTCAATCGCCAGCCGCATCCGCGACGCGAGTGAACTGACAACACCGGCCGGAACCCCGGCCTCGAAGAGCTCACGGCTTTGATCGATGTGGATTTCGATCATCGTCTCCACGCGACCTAGATCCTCAGGTGCGGCGGCGAGGAGGTCAGGATCTACTCCCGCCTCAGCCATCGCCTGGCGCAGCGAAACCCCGTTGGCGTCGGTCCGCTCGAGTGCCTCAGCAACATCCAGACGGCCGACCAGCGCGCGACTGCCGAACGTCGGCGAGTTATAGCGGCCACCCTCCTCGTCGGCAAACGAAACTACGGCCAGTGGCCTGTCGCTCGCCGCGGCGATCTCAAAAGCGCAGGCGACACCAAGTGCGCCGTCGTAACGGCCGCCATCGCGGACCGTGTCGAGATGAGAACCAACGGTCAGCCAGGGTGGATCAACATCGGGCGCCGCCCAGAGATTGCCAGCACGGTCGCGTTCGACGGTCAGGCCAAGCTCGGCTGCCTGCCGCTTGAACCAAGCCATCGATTCAGCATCCTCTTCGCTCCACGCAAGGCGCGTGAAGCCATCGGCGCCGGCGCCGATCTGATCAAGCCCGGACAGGCGATCCTCGATCGCTTCACCCAACTGGTCAAGTTCAGCGCTCACCGCTAATCCGCTCCTTCCAGTCAGCGCGGACATGGACGACTTCGCCGCCCGCAATCACGACGGCGACAGGATTGTGGCCAAAGCGATAAGCGATGTTCTCAATCGGACCATCGAGCACCACGAGGTCGGCGCGCTTACCTACTTCAAGTGATCCGGTCGTATCGGAGCAGCGCAGCAGCCATGCAGGGTTGAGGGTCGCTGCGACGAGCGCCTCCAGCGCCGTCCATCGATAGCGGCGAACGGCGAGGCCGATTATCAGGGGCATCGAGACGATCGGTGAGGTACCAGGGTTGGCGTCTGTCGCGATCACCGTGATCGCGCCGGCGTCGGCCAGTGCGCGGCCGGGGGCAACCTCTTCGTCGCCGAGCAGCTCGGCTCCGGGCAGCAGTACGGCGGCACAATCCGAATCAGCCAGCGATTTGAGATCGTCCGGATGGAGGCAGGCGAGGTGGTCGACAGAGCGAGCGCCAACCTCAAGCGCAACCGGCACCGAGCGGTTGCTGTTGAACTGCTCAACGTGGGCTCGCAGGTCAAAGCCGTGCTCCTGCGCCAGCTCGCCCATTCGTCGCAGCTGCTGATTATCAAAGGCAACCGATTCAACGTAAATGTCGAGCGCGGTTGCGCTCTTCTCCTCAGCGACCTGCGCCGCCATCAGCGCTACCTCGGCCATCCAGCCGTCGACGTCGTAATCGCTCGGCAGCGCGTGGGCGAGCAGCGCCGTTGACGCGATCTGCTGGACGACCGATTCGCCGAGTCTCGCCGCCAGCCCCAGCGCGCGCAGCTCACCCTCGACCGACATCCCGTAACCGCTCTTCGTTTCAAAGGTCGTCGTTCCATGCTCGAGCATCTCGGTCGCCAGCGCTTCGGCCTGGGCGATCACTTCATCGTCGCTGGCCGCTTCCAATGAGATCGCTGAAGATTTAATTCCGCCGCCAGCCTGCGCAATCTGTTCGTAAGAGGCGCCGGTGACCTTCAGGTTGTACTCGTCGGCGCGCCATCCGGCGAACGGGAGGTGGGTGTGACAATCGACAAAGCCTGGGATGACAGCGCAGCCGCTGGCGTCGATCTGCACCGCGGCGGCGCTGTCAGCCTCAAAGGCTGAGATTAGTCCGTCATTGGCGCTGAGCGCTCCAGCCTCGGTGGTGAACTCGGAAGCCCGGTTAGCGCGCAGAAATGGCAGCCCGTCCTGCGGCGGCCTAACGACCTGCTCTGCAGAGTTGATTGAGATCGACTGCATGGTCATTCGTCAGCCTCGTCGCTGCGCAACATTGGAATGTTCATCCCTGTGCGCTCAGCCGTTTCAATCGCCAGCGGGTAGCCAGCGTCAACGTGGCGGACGACACCCATCCCCGGATCTACCGTCAGCACGCGGCGAATCCGCTCGGCGGCAAGTTCGCTGCCGTCGGCGACAATCACCTGTCCGGCGTGGATCGACTTGCCCATCCCAACGCCGCCGCCGTGATGAATTGAGACCCAGCTAGCACCGGCGGCAGTATTGATCAGAGCGTTCAGCAGGGGCCAATCGGCGACCGCGTCGGAGCCATCGAGCATCGCCTCAGTTTCGCGCTGCGGCGATGCAACCGAGCCAGCATCGAGATGGTCGCGGCCGATCACGATCGGCGCCCTGAGTTCGCCGGAGGCGACCATCTCGTTGAACTTCGCCCCTGCGAGCGCCCGCTCGCCGTAGCCAAGCCAGCAGATTCGGGCTGGGAGCCCTTGGAACTGAACCTTCTCGCGAGCCATCTCAATCCAGCGCGCAATCCGTTCCTGATC
>CAMDLG010000021.1 GCA_945901565.1 Bifidobacterium breve
CGGCAGACCAGCCTCTTCAAAGATCTGCGCCATCGCGAGCATGCAGAGCGGTGTTTGCTTGGCGGGCTTGACGACACTGGTGCAGCCGGCCGCCACGGCTGGGCCGACCTTCCGCGTACCCATCGCCAGAGGGAAGTTCCAAGGCGTAAAAAAAAGGCAAGGACCGACCGGCTGGCGCATCGTAAGCACGCGACTGCCGCCATTCTCGGCGGTCTGGAAGCGGCCGTTGATGCGCACTGCCTCCTCTGCGTACCAGCGCAAATAGGAAGCTGCATAGGCAACCTCGCCGCGCGCCTCGGCGAGCGGCTTGCCCATCTCCAAGGTCATCACGATCGCGAGCTGCTCAGTGCGCTCGGTCATCAGCTCGTAGGCGCGGCGCAATATCTCACCGCGCTCGCGCGGCGCCATCGTGCGGAAGCTCGCAAACGCCTCGTCGGCTGCGGCCAGCGCAGCATCAGCGTCTTCAGGCGTGGCATCGGCGACTTCGACCAGCGTCTCACCGGTCGCAGGGTCTTCGACCGCCATCACGCCGCCGCCGGTGGCGTCGCGCCACTGACCGCCAATAAAGAGGCGCCGCTCGACAGCATCGAGGGCGGTGCGTTCGTCTGCCACGCTAATCGTTGTCATAGGTCGAGATTAGCGAGCCGCGAGCGGCGCCGGGGATTTCAGAGCTTCGCTTAGGTGAACATCCGAGCCAGCGACTCGGCTACACAGACGGGCTTCTCGCCGCCTTCGGTCTCAAAGGTCTGCGTGACCATCATCTGCACGCCGCCGGGAACGTCCTCGACCGAGCTGAGAGTGGCCCGCATGCGGACCTTCGCGCCAACCATTAGCGGTGCTGGGAAGCGAACCTTCTGGTAGCCGTAGTTGACGGCAAAAACGAAGCCTTCAACGGCCATTACCTCATAGGTGAATTTTGGCCCAAGCGAAAGCGTGAAGAGGCCGTGGGCGATCGTGCCGCCGAAAGGAGTCTCTTTCGCTTTTTCCGGATCAACGTGGATCCACTGGTGGTCGCCGGTCACCTCGGCGAACTCATTGATCGTCTCCTGCGTTACCTCGTACCACTCACTAACACCAAGCTCTTCGCCAACTGCGGCCTTGAGTTCATCTACTCCGTTGAGTGTCGCCATTTGCGCTCCCCTTCGTCTGAATGAATAACTTGGGTAGAAGCCTACGCACGCGCAGCAAAAAAGTCCGCGTCGTCATTGCCGAGCTCAGTCGACGACGGCTCACCGGCGAAGTATTCAAGCGCCAGGCGGCCCCAGTCACCGCCAGCGCGCAGCTCACCGAGGACGCTGAAGAGCAGCCCCTCCATGCGGCGCAACAAGAGCGCCTCGGGCGGAAGAGTCTGCTTGCGCATGTAGTCGTAATGGGGCGAGCGGGGAGAACTTCCCACCTCGATCGCGTTACGCACGTACTCAGGGCTGAGCCTGCGATAACCGGTTGTGAAGTACCACTCGCCGGCCGTCTGCAGCTGCTCAAGCACGCGCTCAGGGTGGAACTCATCCGGCTGCGGCAGGTAACCGAGCTCAGCGAGCCAGCGGTGCGTCTGCTCGGCGTCGCCTTCGATCACAGAGCGTGCCAGCGCCCGCTCGCCATCGAGGTATTGCTCGGGCACGCGGCGGATTAGGCCGAAGTCGAGGAAGCAGACGCGGCCGTCCTCGCAGAAGATGTAGTTGCCGGGGTGCGGGTCGCCGAGCGCGAGCCGCTCACGCATCAACAGGCCAAAGAAGAAGCGGAAGGCGATCTCACCGGCGCGGTCGCGGTCTTCCTCACTGCGATCTTTCATCTGGGCGAAGCTTTGGCCGGCGACGTACTCGCTGACCAGCACACGCCGTGTTGAAAGCGAGCCGAAGATCGCCGGGATACGAATGAATGGATGGTCGCGGTAGGCGCGCGCGATCTGACGCTGGTTGGCGGCCTCCAGCTCGTAGTCGAGCTCTTCGGCGATCCGCTCGCGCAGCTCCGCCAACAGGGCCTTGGCATCGATCCCCGGGGCCAGCCGCTTTAGAAGTGGTACGAGTATCTGAACATTGCGCATGTCGGTCTCGACGGCCTCGGCGACGCCCGGGTACTGAACCTTCACCGCTACGTCATCGCCTTCATGCGTCGTTGCGCGGTAGACCTGCCCGATTGAGGCGGCAGCGATTGGCTCTTCATCGAAGTCAGCAAAAATCGCGCTAATCGGCTCGCCGAAGTCAGCCTCGATCACCTTCTTCATATCTTTGAAGGCCACCTGCGGCGCGTTGTCACGCAGCTCGGCGAGGCGCTCTTTGAATTCCTCGCGGTCGCCTTCTGGAATCAGCTCAAAGTCGATCGTCGAAAGGACTTGGCCGATCTTCATCGCGGCGCCCTTCATCTGCCCGAGCTGCTTTACAAGCTGGTCGGCGAGCTCGAAGGCTCGGGCCTGAGTCGCCTCCTCGGCGCGCTCATCGGATCGCAGTCGATTGGCGGCGCTGGTCGCTGCCCACTTCGCGCTCTGGCCACCGACGAGCGAGCCAAACTTGGCCGTGCGCGCTAGGCGCGAACTTGGGACCTTGGAGGTCTCTTTGATGTCGTCTTTCTCGTCGTCAGCCATCAGCATCCCGACCGGGGTACGGACTTGCGGCGCGGGGGTATCACGGTAGCCTGCCGCCAGTGCCTGCCCCGCTCCTAGCCGTAGATACACCGTCGCTGCTCTACCGCGCCTTCTTTGCGCTGCCAAAGTCGATCAAGGGCGCAGATGGCAAGCCGGTCAATGCTCTGCTCGGCGCCGCCAACATGCTGCTGCAAGCTGTCGCTGACTTCAAACCGCGCGCCGTCGTTTGCTGCTTTGGCGCCGAGGCAGGCGCCTACCGCGTCAAAGCCTTCCCGGCGTACCATGCCGATCGCCCACCGATGCCAGCTGAGCTTGAGCACCAATGGGCGCTGGCTCCTGAGTTCCTTGCCGCATGCGGCTGGAGCTCGCTCGATGCCGGCGACTTAGAGGCCGATGACCTACTCGGCCAGCTAGCCAAACTTGAAAGCGAGGCCGGCGGCAAGACGCTGATATTCAGCGGTGACCGCGACATGTTCCAGTGCGCCTCAAAGCAGGTGGCAGTCCTCTATCCGGCGCGCGGTGGGCCGCAGTTGATCGGCCCAGCCGAAGTAAGCGAGCGCAGCGGCGTCGAGCCGCACCAGATCCCCGACCTGATCGCGCTGCGCGGTGACCCATCAGATGGAATCCCAGGTGCAAAAGGAATCGGCGAGAAGGGCGCAGCGCAGCTCCTGGAGGAATTCGGTTCGCTGGAGGCCGTTCTGGCGGAAGCCGAAGATGCAGCGAGCGAAATGACGCCCCGCACGCGCGCCGCGTTGGTCGCTGATCCGCAGCTACTTCGCGCCTTCAAGCAGATGGCGACGCTGCAGCCGATCAAACTGAAGCGGCCAAAGGATGTAGCCCTTGACGCTGTTCGCGGCGCGGCGGCAGCGCGCAAGCTTGGCATGAACAGGCTCGCCGAGCGGCTAGAACAGGCCTGAGCTTTACGGCGTGAAGTTGACGGTAATCACGTCGCCGTCGGCCATCTTGTAGTCGCGGCCTTCTGTCCGCAGCGTGCCACTGTCGCGCGCAGCGACGTAGCCCCCAGCACCGACAAGCGCATCCCAGCCGATGATCTCAGCGCGCACGAAGCCCTTCTGAATGTCGGTATGGATTGCGCCGGCAGCGTCCCACGCGCTTGAGCCACGGCGCAGGTGCCAAGACTGCGCCGGCTTGGCCTCGCCAGCGGTAAAAAAGGCGATCAGTTCGAGCAGCTCAAAGGCGCCGTGGACAACCATCTCGAGCCCCGACTCATCGAGCTCCAGGTCGGCGCGCATCGCGGCGGCGTCCTCGTCGCTCAGCTCAGAAAGCTCAGCCTCGAGGCGCGAGGAGATCGCGACCGCGCCTGCGCCTTCTTTTGCCGCGTGTGCGCTGATGACCTCGGGAACCGCAGCGTCGCCTTCATCGACGTTGGCGATGAACAGCACAGGCTTGCCGGTCAGCGGCTGGAGCAGGCGCATAGCGTCAGGGGCGTCGTCGGGCACGGGGACGGTGCGGGCAGGGCGACCTGCGCTCAATGCCTCAATAACAGCCGCGAGCCACTGTTCTTCAGCGATCGCGTGGGCATCGCCGCCACGCGCCTCGCGTGAAACGCGCTGGTGGCGCCTTTCGGCCTGTTCAAGGTCGGCGAAGATCAGTTCGGTTTCGATGATCTCAATGTCGCGCAGCGGATCAACGCTCCCCTCTGAATGGATCACGTTGGAATCGCCGTGCGCGCGGACGACGTGCAGCAGCGCGTCGGTCTCACGAATGTTCGCGAGGAATTGATTGCCAAGCCCCTCGCCCTTGTGGGCGCCGGCGACGAGGCCAGCGATGTCGTGGAATGCAATCGTGTCCCAGACGATCTCCGACGCGCCAACCGTCTGCGCGACCTCGACCATCCGCTGGTCCTCGACCGGGACGACGGCGACGTTCGGTTCAATCGTCGTGAACGGGTAGTTGGCAGCCTGCGCGCCAGCCTGCGTCAGCGCATTGAAGAGCGACGACTTGCCGGCATTCGGCATGCCAATAATTCCGACCTTCATCGCTGGGGAGCCAAAGCGTCTGTCGTTTCTGCGGGCTTAACCGAGACCAAAGCCGACGCGGTGCTCTTCGCTCTCGCTGCGCACGTAGACGACCTGTGAGCAGTCAACGCGAACCGGGCCGTCCTCGTCATCGAGGTCGATCCAGTTGCCTTTCTCGAGCGAGCTAAAAAGCTTCTCGCGGTCGCTGGAGCTGAGCTTCAGTGGCAGCGAACCGCCGCCTTTAAGTCCGAGCACTACGCGCTCGCCTTCTGCTGATTCCTTGGCCATCAGTGATCCTCCGCTGGCTGGACGATCTCGGTCAGAACGCCGCCGCTGTATTTGGGGTGGGCGAAAGCAACTCGAGAGCCGCGGATACCGACCCGCGGCTGCTCGTCGATCAGTTTGATTCCTGCGGCGCGAAGCCGCTCAAGTTCACTCTCAATGTCGCCGACCTGGTAGGCGATGTGATGCATCCCTGGGCCGCTGCGCTCAATGAAGCGACCGACGGGGGTGTCGGGGCTGAGCGGCTGGAGCAGCTCGATGTGGTTCTCGCCGACATCGAGCAACACGGCCTCTACGCCTTGCTCCTCGACGACTTCGCGGTGCACAAGCTCCATTCCCAGCGAGCCCTGATAGAGCTCTAGCGCAGGGTCTATTGCCTCAACGGCGATACCAACATGGTCGATGCGATCAAACATTCTTCTGCGCAGTCTACGAAGCCGAGCCGAGCAGCTCTTGCGCGATCTCGCTGAAGCAGTGCGCAGCATCGGCCAAGTCGCGAATATCGATCCGCTCGTCCGGGGCATGCATCAGCGGCCACATCTCTGCCAGCGAGGTGTGGCGCATCGGGAAAAAGCCGTAGGCGACCGACTGAGGGAAGGTTGCCCGCAGCGTGCGCGAGTCGGTGAACGCCGGCAGTACTACCGGCACCGTGCGAGCACCAGGGTCGTTGCGCTCAAGCCATCCGCAGATCGAATCCATCAGTGGGCTCTCGATCTCGGAGCCGTTCCCGATCGACTGTTCGGTGAACTCGAGCCGATAGCCCTCGGTGCCGATCGCTTCGCCTAGGCGCCTTCGCACTAGCTCTTCGCCGAGCCCCGGAGGAGTGCGGCAGTCAACTCGCAGTTCGGCCCGCGAGGGCAGCACGTTGATCTTCTCGGAAGCCGAGATGACGGTCGGCGCGAAGGTGACGCCGAGCATCGGCTCAACGAATCCAGCTAGTAGCGGTTCACGCTCGCGCAGCGCGGTGAGCGCTGCCGGCACATCGTCACCCGCGACCGGCGCGCCGAGCGCCGCCATCAGCGCCCGCGCTCCGTCGGTCAAGTCATACGAAGGGTCCCAGTCACCGAGCGCGGCGACGAGCGGTGCCAGCTTCAGCAGCGCGTTGTCACCGAAGCGTGGGTTGCTTGCGTGACCGGCGACGCCATCGGTCGTGATTGTGAAGCGGCAGACGCCCTTCTCGGCAACGCAGACGCCGTATAGCCGCTCGTCGCCGAGCTTGAAGTGCGCTCCTGCTCCTTCATTGAGCGAGTAGTCGCAGCGCACAAGGTCGGCGTGGTTCTCACAGAGCCACGCGATGCCGTCCTCACCGCCTGTCTCCTCGTCAACGACGCAGATAATCAGCAGGTCACCGCTAGCCGGACGCCAGCCGCTGCGCGCCAGCTCAATCCCGGCAGCTACCTCGGCAGCCGTCTGCGACTTCATGTCGATCGCGCCGCGGCCCCAAAGCTGGCCGTCGATCACCTCGCCGCACCACGGGTCGTGCTCCCACTCGTCGGCGTTCGCGAGCACTGTGTCGCAGTGCGACGTGAGACAGAGAGTTGGTCCATCACTCGCGCCGCGCAGCCGCGCAACAAGATTTGGTCGCTGCTCGGTCCGTCCTACGAGCTTAACCTCGAAGCCAGCCTCCTCAAGGTCGGCCGCCAGCTCCTCCTGCAGCGCACGTTCGTTACCGGGCGGATTGACCGTGTTGTGCGCGATCAGGCGGCTGAGCAGCCGCACCGCGTGATCGGCCAGTTGATCCATTCACCGATCCTAAACGAACGGCGGGCAAAAACCGTGCGAATATCCGAGTAGATGGCGCACCAAACCTCGATCGGAACGGTCGCGCGCGAGTGGGCGCGACTTGGCGCCACCGGCTTTGGCGGCCCGCAAGCACACGTCGCGATGCTGCGTGAGCTTTGCGTCGAACGCGAACAGTGGATTGAGCCGGACGAATTTGAACACGCCAACGCGGCCTGCAACCTGCTCCCGGGGCCAGCCTCAACGCAGCTCGCTATCTACTGCGCGCTGCGTGCTGGCGGGCAGTGGGCGGCGCTGATCGGCGGATTGCTTTTCATCATCCCCGGCCTCGTGATGATCATCGCCTTAGCGGCAATCTCGCTGAGCAGCGCACCAGCAGACTGGCTGCGCGGCATTGGCGCCGGGGCGGGAGCCGCGGTGATCGGCGTCGTGCTTCGCGTCGGCTGGGACCTCAGCCGCAGCAGCCTTGCGCCACACGAGGGTTTCCGTCACTGGCGCGCCATCACCTACCTCGCCATCGGTGCGATCTCAGTAATCGCGGTTGGACCCTTCGTAGTGCTGGTGCTGATTGGCTGCGGCCTGATCGAGCTTTTGATCCGTCGCGCCGAGGCGCCGCCGCTCTCATCGCTCGGAGCGCCTGCCGTGATCGCGCTCCTCGTGTCTGCCGTGACGGCCGCTTCGACCCAGACGCAGCTCGGATGGACGGCGCTGAAGGTCGGCGCGCTCTCCTACGGCGGTGGCTTCGTGATCGTGCCGATCATGCAGGAGGACGCCGTCCGCGTTTACGGCTGGATGACCGATGGCCAGTTTCTCAACGCCGTTGCGCTAGGGCAGATCACACCGGGGCCGGTAGTGCAGACGGTCGCCGTCGTCGGCTACGCGGCGGCCGGGCTTGGCGGCGCGCTACTGGCCTCGTTCGTCGCCTTCGCCCCATCGTTCCTCTTCGTGATGGCCGGCGGCGGCCGCTTCCTCAGCCTGCGCAATAACAAGGACGCGCGCGCCTTCCTTGATGGCGCCGGGCCAGCCGCTGTCGGTGCGATCTTCGGCGCCCTCATCCCGCTCGCCTCAGGGCTCAGCTTTAGCTGGCAGTGGGTGATCGCGGCGGCAGCGACGGCCCTGCTCTTCGGCGCCAAGCTCGGCATTGTGCCAACGCTGCTGCTGGCTGCGGCGGCTGGCGCGATCGCAGCGCTGCTGGGCGCGCCGCTACCGGCGCTGGGCTAAGCGGCGGAGGTCGCGCGCGGCGGGCCGGGAAGCAGCTTGCCACCGGCCACAGGCGTGTTGCGAATCATCTGGGGCAATAGCGGCAGTAAAACCCGCTTTGTGTAGGCGGCGCCGCCAATCCGCATCGTCTCGCGCAGTGGATCCCACGAGAGTCCGTAACCGCGGCGGATCTTCTCCGGCAGCGAACCGATGATGATGAAGTTGACGGCCTCAACCAAACCGCGCATGTAGAACGGCGCCGGAGGGTGCAGGACGATTGCGAGGCTCTCATCACGAGCGCTCTCTGTGACGAACAGCTGATCGCCTTCGACCATCTCGGTCATGTAGGCGTCGAAGCCTTCGATTGTGGCCGGCATCTCGTCCTCTTGGAGCCCGAAGAGCTTGCCGACAAGGCGGTAGTCGCCCCACAGCGCGTCGCGCTCGTCACGCGTCAACTCGTCTACGTAGAGGCGGTAGAGCTTGTCGGCCGAGTCAACGAGCGCGGCCAGCGTCCAGAGCAGGAACTGCGGGTCATCGGCGGCGTAGGGAGTTCCAGCCGGGTACTTGCCGGCCGGCTCTTCGAGCACGCCGTTGATATGCGTGTGCACCTCGCGGACGCGATCGGTCATCTGGTCGGCGTCATCGCGGCGGCCAAAGTAGATCGTGTTCATGATCGTCGCCGTTCGCGCCAGCCGCGCGTGCGCAGCCTCCTTCGCTTCGGACTTGATGAAGAAACCTTCGAACATCACCGGGTGAGATGCCTGCATCAGAAGTGCACGGGCGCCGGAGAAGGCGACGATCAGCTCGCGGTTGACGCGGCGGATCAACGAATCGTCTTCGAAGTAGCCCTCGCCTGGGCCGGCCGGGCGGAAGGGAATTTCTCTGAACTGAGATGCGGTTGCCATACGTATAGACGATACGAACCTCTACGCTGGAGCGACCATGCCTGCTGCTGCTTACGCCGGAAAAGAGTGTGTCTGCCAATACAACAAAGGGATCTGTGACCAGACCTGCGTTAAGGACATGCTCGAAACGCCGTTCTACATCGCTTGCCTGAAGCTGAAGGGAAGGCGCTGCGTTGTAATCGGTGGCGGCGCGATGGGGCTCGAGAAGAGCGAAGGGCTGCTGGCCTGCGGCGGTGACGTGACCGTGATCTCGCCCGACGCTGGCCCAGAGCTTGAAGCGCTCGCAGCCGAAGGCTCAATCACTTGGGAGCAGCGCGACTACGTCGGCCCCGAGGACCTCGAGGCCGTCTTCATCGTGATCGCCTGCACCGACTCAACCGAGACGAACATTCAGATCTACGAGGACGCTGAGAAGCGCGCGATGCTAGTCAACATCGTTGACGTTCCACCGCTCTGCAACTTCATCCTGCCGGCGATCGTCCGCACCGGCCCGCTGGCAATCGCAATCTCGACCGCTGGCGCCTCACCGGCGCTGGCGAAGCGAATGAAGCGCGAGATCGGCGAGCTCTTCGGCGAGGAGTACGCGCAGCTCGCGATCATGCTCAACGAAACGCGCGGCTGGGCGAAGGGGACGCTGCCGACTTATCAAGACCGAAAGGCCTTCTTCGAAGAGATCGTGGGTGGCGAGCCCGACCCAATCGCGCTACTGCGCGACGGCGACGCTGACGCCGTGCAGGACCTCATCGCCGCCGCCCAGCGCAGCCACGCGCCGGTCGCTTAGTTCTTGAACTCCAGGACCTGGGTGTAGCTGCCATCGGCGTTATGCGTCGAAGTCAATTGACCGTTAGCAAACTTGTACTTGCCGGTGCCCCCAACTATCGGGCGAACCAACGACGTTCCGACATCGGGTAGCGCGTTACCGGCGACTGCGATTACCGAGGAACCCAGCGCGGTGATCGAATTGTTTTCACCAAACTCGAATACCAGTGTGGTCATCAGCATGAACTGATCGCCAGCCGTCGAGTCATAGCCGTCGGGCTTCAGAATCTGCGATAGGAGTCCCAAGTCAGCGGAGTCAAGGGCAACCCGCCGAGCTCCGACAACCACACCGACGACCTTTCCGTTCTCCGATAGCGACGCGTGGTAACCAGGGAACGGTTGATCGGCGACAGCCTTGGTAGTGCGGTTGTGAATAACCGGCTGGCCCTGATGCAGCGTCATCGTCGTCACGTCCGACGAGCCGCTGGCATTGAGGCCGATGGCGTCCAACGAACGAGTGAGCAGAGCGATTGCAGACCGTGAGTTCTTCATCATTCGCAGTATGCAGCAGATCCAGAGGCGTTGCAGAGGTGGTGGTCATCTGTTTGCAGCGGAGTGCGAAATCAAGGCCCCACGCTAGGCTGATCGCGTGAGCGGGCTGACGCACCTAAACGAGGACGGCGAAGCGCGAATGGTCGACGTATCGGGCAAAGAGCCCAGCGACCGTAGGGCCGTCGCACGCGCAGTTGTACGGATGGAGCCGGCGACAGCGGCTGCCGTAGCGGCAGGCGATGCGCCGAAGGGCGACGTGCTCGCCAGCGCGCGAATCGCAGGGATTATGGCCGCCAAGCGGACGGCTGAGCTAATCCCGCTTTGCCACCCGCTGGGGCTCGATCACCTCGAAGTCGATGGCGTGATCGACGCCGAAGCCGGAACCGTCACCTTGACCGCCAGCGCCACAGTTCATGGGCCGACCGGCGTCGAGATGGAAGCGATGACGGCCGTTTCGATTGCCGCGCTGACCGTATACGACATGGTCAAGGGGCTCGAGCGCGGCGTCACGATCGAGCGCGTTGAGCTGCTCGAGAAGAGCGGCGGTCGCTCCGGCCACTGGACGCGGTCCTAAGGCCGAGCGATGCGAACCGCAATTCTGACGATCTCCAGCTCGCTCGCTCGTGGCGAAGGCGAAGACCTCTCCGGGCCAGCGCTAGCCGATGCTGCGACTGCGGCTGGCTGTGAGGTTGAGCTGCGGGAGGTGCTCCCGGACGACCAGTTGGCAATCGAGGCGCGGCTGCGCGAGCTGGTCGCGGACGGCTTCGACATAGTCCTCACCAGCGGCGGCACCGGCCTCACTCCCGACGACGTAACGCCAGAGGCCAGCGAAGCTGTGATCGAGCGGGCCGTGCCTGGAATCGCCGAGGCGCTGCGCGCAGCCTCGATGCAGTTCACGCCAGCAGCAGCAATCTCGCGCGCAACTAGCGGCGTCGCGGGCGGCACACTGATCGTCAACATGCCCGGCAACCCGAAGGCGATCGGCGAGGCCTTCCCAGTACTCGCTCCGATCCTCGGCCACGCAGTCCGGCATATCGGCCGCGAAGGCGGGCGGACAGATGGCGAGCACTGAGCCGGCTGTCGTCTGCTCCGGGCTGGTACGCCGATACGGCGAGCGGCGCGCACTCGACGGCATCGACCTGACTCTTGGGCAGGGCCAGACGCTCGTCGTCTTTGGTCCCAACGGCGCCGGCAAAACAACGCTGTTACGAGTCCTTGCAACGCTGCTACGGCCTAGCGACGGCGAGGCAAGTCTGCTCGGCAGCGATCTGCGCAAGGAAGGCTGGAAGGTCCGCTCACAGATCGGCTTCCTCGGCCACCAGTCACTCTGCTACGGCGACCTGACGGCGCGCGAGAACCTTCGCTACCACGCGAGACTGCACGGGGTTGAAGACCCGGCAGCGCGGATCGAAGCGTTGCTAGAGCAGACAGGACTGAGCGACCGCGGCGACGAGCGCGTCTTCGGCTACTCGCGCGGGATGCTGCAGCGGCTCGCTATCTGTCGCGCCGTGCTGCACGAGCCGCAGCTGCTGCTGCTCGATGAGCCGCGCTCCAACCTTGACCCGGCAGCAGTTGAGCAGGTCGAGCCGCTGATTGGCGCGGCCGCCGGGCGCACGAGAGTGATCGCCAGCCACGACCCGGCCGGCGGCCTCGCCGAGGCCGACCTGGTACTTGGGCTGCGCGACGGCGCCACGATTCTCTTGGAGCCCGCGGAGCAGGTAACAACCGAGCAGATCGGCGAGCTCTACCGATGAGCACGACCCGCCCACCGTCGACGCTGAGTGCAGCGCGTGCAGTGCTCTACAAGGAGCTGACGCTCGAGCGGCGCGCGCCGCAGACGCTGACGGCGATGGCGCTGTTCTGCGCTAGCACTTTTGTGATCTTCCACTTCGCGCTCGGCCGCAATGAGGTTGAAGGGGCGATCGCATCCGGCGTGCTGTGGGTAACTCTGACCCTGGCTGCGCTGCTGGGAATCGGCCGCAGCTTCGTCGCCGACCGCGAAGAGGGGGGGCTCGACGGCTTCCTGCTGGCGCCGGCGCCGCGCACGGCGCTACTAGTCGCGAAGGCAACGACGCTGCTGATCTTCCTGCTGATAGTTGGCTTTTTCGCCTCGGTGATCTTCTCGGTACTGCTGCTCGGCCCGACCCCGAAGGCTTCGCAGTGGGCCTCGCTGGCACTGCTGATCCTGCTCGCCGATCTGGGCATCGCACTGGTCGGAACGCTGATCGCGGGGATTGCAATCCAGACCCGTGCGCGCGACCTGATTACGTCAATTCTTGCGCTACCGCTGCTGATTCCGCTGCTAATTGCGGTCACAAAGGCCAGCGAGCCGCTACTAAGTGTTGGCGGCGGGACGCTCGCCTGGCGCTGGCTGGCACTGTTAGGGCTGTACGATCTGATCTTCGGGCTACTCGCTTACGCCCTATTCGATTACTTGGTTGAAGACTGAAAATGCCGACGACACAAAGCCTCTACGGACGACGCCTAACCGGCTATGCGATCGCGACCGCGATCGTGCTGAGCGTGTCGATCGCGCTGGCCTTCTTCTACGCGCCGATCGAAGTTGACCAAGGCTTCTCGCAGAAGATCTTTTATATCCATGTACCGCTAGCGATCGTCACACTCGGCGGCTTCGTCTTTGGTGGCATCTTTGGCATCCAGTACCTACGCAGTGGCGACAGCCGCCACGACCTGCGTTCTTACACCGCGATCCACCAAGGGCTGATCTTCTGTATCGGGGCGCTTATAACCGGATCAATCTGGGCCAAAGCGGCATGGGGCCAGTGGTGGGTTTGGGATGAACCGACGCTGGTTTCGTTCCTGATCGTCTTCCTGCTCTATTGCACTTATCAGCCGCTGCGATTCTCGATCGAAGACCCTGAGCGCCAAGCCCGCTACGCAGCAGTCTTTGCCGTTGTCGCCGGCGTATTCGTACCGGTCAACTTCATCGCCGTCAGGCTCGCCAGCCCACTTATTCACCCGCGCGTGCTTGATAGCTCCGGCGGTTCGCTGCCAAACGACATGCGGATTGCCTTCTACAGCGCGCTGCTCGGCGTGACGCTGCTCTTCATCACGATTTGCAAGTACGAAATGGCTTCCAAGCACAGCCGCGCGCAGCTAGCCGCACTGCGGCGCAGCCTCAGCGGCGAGCGCGACGAGCCAGTCTCTGCACGCACTGCAGCCCCAAGGATCGCCGTCAAATGAACAATACGCTGCCGCCCAACACAGGCTACGTCGCAGCTGCTTACCTCGTCTTCCTTTTCATCCTGCTGATTTACATCGTGATCATGGCGATCCGCGCCGCGCGCGTTGAGCGCGAACTGGCCGAGCTGCTGACGCAGTCGCAGCAGCGCGCAGCAGGCAACAGCGAATCGAGCAGCCAATGAGCGAACTCCTAGCCATCGGCATTTCGCACAAGACCGCCCCGGTCGCACTGCGCGAGCGCGTCGCGCTGACCGAAATTGAAGCTGAGCGCTTTGTCCGCGAGCTGGTCTCTAGCGAGGAGCTGCGCGAAGCGGTCGTGATCTCAACCTGCAACCGGACCGAGGTTTACATCGTCGCGCGCAACTCAGTCGACGCTGAGAGCGTGCTGCTAAGCAAGCTCGCTGCGCGCGCCGACATCCGCCCTACCGAGCTAGTCGACATTGTCTACTCGCCGCGTAACTGTGACGCCGCGCGTCACCTCTTCCGCGTGACGGCGGGGCTTGATTCAATGATCGTTGGCGAGAATGAGGTTCAGGGCCAAGTCCGCCGCGCCTATGAGGCTGCTTTGGCAGCCGGAACTACCGGGCCATTCACAAACCGTCTCTTCCGCGCCGCACTGCAGGCCGGCAAGCGCGTGCGAAGTGAGACTGCTCTGGGGACTGCGCGCGTCAGCATCCCTTCGATCGCCGTTGCGCTGGCCGAGGAGACGATCGGAGATCTAAGCCAAAGCAGCGTCGTTGTGATCGGCGCCGGCGAAACCGCCGAGCTGACGGCGCGGGCACTCAGTGAACAAGGAGTAACGACGATGTTTGTCGCCAATCGCAGAATCGAACGGGCGCGCGAACTCGCTCAGCGCTACGGCGGTGACGTTGGCTCACTCGACGAACTGCCCCAGCGGATGATCGACGCCGACATCGTCGTCGCCTCAACCTCCTCGCCGCACCCGATCATCGGCGTCAGCGAGCTTGAGATGATGATGGAGTCCCGCGACGGTCGCGCACTGCTGCTGATCGACATCGCCGTACCGCGCGACATTGAAGATGGCTGTGACGAGATCCCTGGAGTGCGCGTGCTGAACATGGACGACCTTCAAAACGCTGCCGCCCGCAACCTGCAGGTGCGCGAAGGCGAGCGCGAGCAGGCCACAGAGATCATCGAAGACGAAATCGACCGCTTCTCCGGCTGGATGGCTCAGCAGGGGGCGACGCCAACGATCGCGGCGCTGCGTGAACATGGCTCATCGATCGTTGAACAGGTCTTGGCCGAGAATGACGGCCGCTGGGAGAGCGCCTCCTCACGCGACGTCGTGCGCGTTGAAGCGATAGCCCGCGCCGTGATGCAGCGGCTACTGCACGAGCCGACTATCCGCACGAAGGCGCTCGAGCAGGGCGGCGGCCACGGCCGGATTGCCGTTCTACGAGAACTATTTGGCCTTGACGAGGTGCCCGAGGAGGCAGCTGGGGCGAGCGCAGCTGCCGCCGAGGCCGACCTTGGCCAGGCCGCGGAGGTCCGCCCGCTGCGGCGCGAGTCGTGAAGCTTGGGACCCGTGGCAGCGCGCTGGCGCTGGCGCAGGCAGGAACTGTCGCCGCGACGATTGACGGCGCTGAGCTGGAGACGATCACAACATCGGGTGACCGAGGCTTTGATGCCAGCGACGACAAGGAACGTTGGGTCCGCGAGCTCGACCAAGCGCTGCTCGACGGGCGCGTTGCACTGGCGATCCATTCCGCAAAGGACCTACCCGCCAAGCTTGCCGATGGGATTGTGATCGCTGCGACTCCGCCTCGTGCCAATCCTTTCGACGTGCTCTGCGGAGCGGGTTCACTGGAGGAGCTGCCTGCAGGCGCCCGTGTTGGAACCAGTTCGCTGCGCCGCTCAGCGCAGCTGCGCGCGCTACGCGACGACCTTCAGATTCAGGAGCTGCGGGGCAACGTTGATACGCGTCTAGCGAAGCTGGCAGGCGATGACTACGAAGCGATAGTGATCGCGATGGCAGGTCTTGAGAGGCTAGGCCGCTCAGCCGAAGCTGGCGCGCTTCTGGACCAGATGATCCCGGCAGCCGGGCAAGGAACTCTGGCAATCACGGCGCGCGAAGGCGACGCCGAGTCGATCGCCCTAGCCCTCACGCTCGACGACCCGCAGGTCCACCAGGCGCTCACAGCTGAGCGGGCGCTGATTGAAGTGCTCGAAGCTGACTGCCACACACCGGTCGGCGCACACGCCACTTTTGACGACGGCGCGATGAAGCTGGCAGCCTTCGTCGGACGGCCAGACGGATCGTCTTGGCTGCGCGACGAGCTGACGATAAGCGATCGCTCAAGCAGCCCGGAGGAGCTCGGTCGCCAAGTTGGCGAGCGAATGCTGGCTAGCGGAGCGAATGAGGTGCTTGGGCGATGAGCGCCGTCGCAGGAACCGTCTACTTGGTGGGCGCAGGCCCTGGTGATGAAGGGCTGATCACGCTGCGCGGCGCCGAGCTGTTGGCCAGCGCCGACGTGATCCTGCACGACCAACTGATCGGACCGCGGGCACTGGACCATGCCCGCAGCGACGCCGAGCTGATCGACGTTGGCAAGATCGGTGGCGGCAAGCAGGTGCCCCAAGAGGTCACGAACGAGCTGATAATCGAACACGCGCTGGCCGGGCGCAGCGTAGTTCGACTTAAAGGTGGTGATCCGTTCGTCTTCGGCCGCGGCGGCGAGGAAGCAATCGCGTGCATCGAGCGGGGGATCGCGGTTGAGGTAGTCCCGGGTGTAACTGCGGGTATAGCGGCCTCTGCTTACGCCGGCATCCCGGTAACGCAGCGCGGCGTCTCGAGCGCGGTTGCCTTCGTCACCGGCCACGAAAACCCCGACAAGCCAGAGACTCAGATCGACTGGCCGGCGCTGGCAGCCTTCCCGGGGACGCTTGTCTTCTACATGGGTGTTCGCAGCCTCGGGCGGATAGCGGAGGCACTGATCGATGGTGGTCGCCGCGCCGATCAGCCCGCGGCAGTGATTGAACGCGGCACCTTCGCAGCCCAGCGTGAGGTCGTTGGCACGCTTGAGACGATCGCGCAGCTCGCCGAGGAGGCTGAGATCAAAGCGCCAGCGATCAGCGTGATCGGTGACGTGGCGGCGCTCGGTGAGCAGATCTCCTGGCGCGACGCTGCGCAGCCTCTGAGTGGAGTCAGCATCGCTGTGACGCGCGCCCGCGCGCAGGCCAGCGCGCTAGCGGCCCAGCTCAGCGAGCTTGGCGCGGAGGTCATCGAAGCGCCGGCGATCAAGATCGAGCCGCTCAACCCGAGCCTGCCCAACTTCAACGATTACGACCTAATCTGCCTGACTAGCCCGAACGGTGTGGAGCAGCTCTTCGCAGCGATCGGCGATGCGCGCGACCTCGCCGGGCTGACCATCGCCGCGATCGGACCGGGGACGGCGCGGGCACTCTTGAGCCACGGCATCAAGGCCGACATCGTCCCCGACCGATCGATTGCCGAAGCTCTCGTTGAAGCACTCGCCGAGCTCCCCGTCGAACGGGCACTGATCGCCCGCGCAGAGGAGGGTCGCGACGTACTGCCTGACGCGCTACGCGCCCGCGGCGCCGAGGTAGACCTGCTGGCGCTGTACCGCACAGTTGCCGAACCACTCGCTGACGATGCACGCGCCGCCGCGCTAGGCGCCGACTACGCGACCTTCACATCGGCCTCGTCAGCGCGCTTCTTCCACGAAGCTGCTGGGACGCTCGACGGGCCACGGTTGGTCTCAATCGGCCCGATCACGAGCGACCAACTGCGTGAGCTCGGTTACGAGCCAGCGGTCGAAGCGAACGACCACACACCAGATGGACTGGTCGCTGCGCTGTTAGCCGATGCCGCAACAAGGTAGGTTCGGCTGATGCGCAATCCGACGATGCCAACAGCCGTTGGCGACAGCCAATGTCAAGGCCGCTGACATTCCTTAGCGACTACGGCGACAGCGACGAGTTCGTCGGCGTCTGCCATGCAGTGATTGCCCGCACCGCCCCAGAAAGTCGGATCTTTGACATCACCCACCAGATCAAGCGTCACGACGTTCGCACCGGCGCGCTAATCCTGCGTCGCTCGCTGCCCTACTTCCCAGCAGGAGTGCATCTTGCCGTCGTTGATCCGCAGGTTGGCGGCGAGCGCCGCGGAATTGCTGTCAGGACGGCCGACGAAGACCGAATCTTCGTGGCTCCTGATAACGGCCTGATCTCGCTGGCCGCGCAGAGTTTTGGGGGAGTCATCGAAGCTGTCGACATTTCGGGCGCTCCGCAGCGGCTGGAACCGACCGCCGCGACCTTCCACGGGCGCGACATCTTCTCGCCGGTAGCGGCGCATCTGGCGGCGGGAGGGCACCTCGCCGACTGTGGCGTGCCGATCGAACCGAATGACCTAACGACGCTCGAAATGCCACTGGCTCGGGCCGAAGCCGATGAGCTGATCGCTCACGCGATCACGATCGACAGCTTCGGCAA
>CAMDLG010000022.1 GCA_945901565.1 Bifidobacterium breve
CACAGGCGCGAGGGAAGCTCGTCGGGATTCGCGATGAGGATCACCTCTTTGTCAACCAACGCGGCGGCGCACTAACGCGCCAAGGTCTTTACAAGATCGTCCAGGGCCACGCACGAGCGGCGGGTTTATCTGGCCTGATGAGCCCGCACACGCTGCGCCATAGTTTTGCAACCCACTTGCTGGCCGGCGGATGTGACCTTCGCGTTCTGCAAGAGATGCTGGGCCACGCTGACATTGCAACGACTCAGATCTATACGCACCTCTCGGCTGAGCGTCTGAAGGATCAGTACTTCGGAGCACACCCGCGCGCGGTTATTGAATCCTGACGACGGGCGACGCGCCTATCCTCGAGGGGATGCCTGAACTGCCAGAGGTCGAGACTATTCGCAGCCAACTAGATCCTGTCCTGCGTGGGAAGCGGGTCTCGAAGCTGACGGTCCTCGACCCAAAGTGGGGTAGTCCGGTCGCCGCCACAGAGCTAAGCGAGATCGTTGAGGGAAGAACCATCGAGCGGCTCAGCCGCCGCGGTAAGTACTTGATCTTCGACCTTGGTGATGAGCTCGCTTTGGTCTGCCACCTGAGGATGACCGGCAACTTTCTTTACGACGCCGACGCGGAAGTGCTGTACCAACGTGCGTTGTTCCAGCTTAGTGCTGGACACACTCTTCGCTTCACCGACCCAAGACGGTTCGGTCCTGCAGAGGTGATCGTCGGCGCAGCGGCGCTCGATCAGTACTTCGAAGCCCGCCTCGGGGTAGAGCCGTTCTCCGACGGTTTCGATGGTTCGGCGTTACGGAAGATGGCGAAAGGACGCCGAGGCTCGCTGAAGGCCTTCCTGCTCGATCAGAGGCGTGTGGCGGGGATCGGCAACATCTACGCGGATGAGGCGCTCTTCCGCGCTGAGGTCCACCCGCTGCGCGAGGCGGGCTCGCTCCAGGCCGCAAAGTACGACGATCTCGCCGCCGCGATTCGTGATGCGCTGCAGGCAGGCCTCGACGCGGGCGGGGCGACGATCGATGACTTCCGCCACGCCGACGGCCTCTACGGCAGCTTTCAAGACGAGTTTCTCGTTCACCGACGAGAAGGCGAACCCTGCCCGCGCTGCGGCTTCGAGGTCAGCAAGATCGTTGTTGCCGGGCGCGGCACATACCTCTGCGGCCGCTGTCAGAAGCGTCCGCGCGCGACTACTCGCCGCCGAGTAGTTCGGCCAGCTGACCGCTCTGGTCGGCGGCCATGAGCTCTTGGAATCCACCTATCGGCAGGTCGTCGACGAGGATCTGCGGGAAGGTCATCATCCCGGTCTTTTCAAGCAGGGTGTCTCTACCAGCAGAATCCTTGCTGAGGTTGATCTCTTCAAATTCGATCTCACGCGCGCTCAGCAAGGCCTTCGCTTGGCTGCAGAACGGGCATGGGGTGGATGAGTACATCACGACGTTAGGCATAGGGATAAATGTAGCGATGCCGCGAGCGACGCTCTGATGGCAGGCCCAGTCAAGACCGAAGCCGTCGTGCTGCGCTCTATGCGCTACGGCGAGGCCGACAGGATTCTTAATGTCTATACACCGATGCGCGGCAAGCTAAGTGCGATCGCAAAAGGGGTCCGTAGATCAAAGAGCCGCTTCGGTGGCAGGCTCGAGCCGTTCTTCCGTCTAAACCTCGAACTCCACGAAGGACGCAGCGACCTTATGACCGTTACCGGCGCCGAAACCGTCAGCGCCTTTCCAGTACTGCGCGCCGATGAGGGCGCACTCAACTGCGCCGCCCGCGCCTGCGACTCGCTCGGCCGTGTATTCGACTCAGGCGAGCCCCACCCGGAGGTCTTCAACCTTCTCTGCAGCGCGTTGAACCTGCTTGACCAACACCCGGAGCAGGCCAGCGACGAGTTTCAGGTCGCTTTCCGTCTGAAATTGCTCTTGGCAGCAGGCTTCGCCCCTCAACTCGGCAGCTGCGCAACCTGCGGCGAAGCCGAGCAGATAATTGGCTTCTCTCCGGCCGCAGGGGGAGTCGTCTGTAACGCCTGCGAAGCCGGTTCATTCGCATTCGACAGTGAGACGCATCAGTTCATGACTGCGGCGCTTGGGCGCTCGTTGGCGCAGACGCCGCAAGCCGATGGTCGTGTCATCGCGCTCGCCGATCGCGCTATTAGCGAGACAGCCGCGCACCACGGGCAGGTCCGGTTGAAGGCGATCGCTTAGCTGTGCTGGCGGTTTGCTTGCCGGTGCTGCGAGAATGACTCTGATGGATCCTCACCTCGAGCCAGGCCCAGTCGCAGAAGAGTTCGCTGAGCGCCAGCAAGCGCTTGAGGAACAGCTGCTATCTCCTCTGGCCGCGCGCTCTTGGCCTGCTGATCGGCTCGTCGATGAAGCCGACTGTGGCCTGCGCTCGCCGCTCCAACGCGACCGCGACCGCATTGTTCACTGCAAAGCCTTTCGCCGGCTCAAGCACAAGACGCAGGTCTTCGTCTCACCCGAGGGCGACCATTACCGAACACGGTTGACACACACAATCGAGGTGACGCAGATAGCGCGGACCGTGGCACGTGCATTGCGCCTCAACGAAGACCTAACGGAAGCGATCGGATTGGGGCATGACCTAGGTCACCCGCCCTTTGGCCACATCGGCGAGGCGGTGCTCGACCGCTCGCTAGCTGAGCGATTCGACGGCGGGTTTAGGCACTACGAGCAGTCGCTGCGAGTCGTTGACGTGCTCGAACGTGATGGCATCGGACTCAATCTCACGGCAGATGTACGTGACGGGATCGCCTGCCACTCAGGCCGCGCCCCTGCGCCGCGCACTTTAGAGGGCGCAATAGTCCGACTTGTCGATCGCATTGCCTACATCAACCACGACATTGATGACGCAACTCGGGCCGGGGTTGTAGCTGAGGGAGACCTACCCGATCGGCCGATCGAAGCACTCGGGACTAGCGGATCGGCACGGATCGACTACTTGGTTCACGACCTAGTCGAACATTCCCAGCAAGCCGGAGCGATCGTGCAGGGTGAAGCGGCCGGCGCGGCAATGGATGAGCTGCGCAGCTGGATGTTTGAGAACGTCTACCTTGGCGAAGCGGCGCGGGCCGAACATGGCCGCATCGAGCAGGTCCTGACGACACTCTTCAACCATTACGCCGACCATCCCGAGAAGATTCCCGACCGCGGCGGAGCCCCCGGATCATCTCTTGATCGCCGCGTTACCGACTATCTCGCGGGCATGACCGACCGTTATTGCATCCGAATCTTTGAACAGCTGACCGTGCCGGAATCGTTCGCCGCGTAGTCTGCCTGCGATGCCGCTTTACACCGACGACTCAATTGAGCGACTGCGCCAGAGCGTCGACATGGCGGAACTCGTTGGCGCGAAGTCGGAGCTGAAGCGATCTGGCGCCCAGCTAATGGGAATCTGCCCGTTCCATGATGAGCGCAGCCCGTCATTTAGCGTAGATCCAGTCCAGAAGGTTTT
Organism: Bifidobacterium breve; assembly: GCA_945901565.1. Taxonomy (GTDB): domain Bacteria; phylum Actinomycetota; class Thermoleophilia; order Solirubrobacterales; family Solirubrobacteraceae; genus F1-60-MAGs163. The sequence goes on from CAMDLG010000022.1 coordinate 3,463, forward strand.
CCATTGTTTCGGCTGCGGCGAGGGCGGCGACCTTTTCAAGTTCGTCCAGCTGACGGAGGGCCTCAGCTTCCGTGAAGCCGTTGAATCGCTTTCTGATCGCTACGGCGTAACGATGGAGCTGACGGAGGAGGATCCGCAGGCCGCCGAGCGCCGTGAAAAGCGCGACAGGCTGCTTGAGCTACTAGAGCGGACGGCCGCCTTTTACGTTCGAAACCTCTGGGAATCACCGGAGGCCGAAGAGGCGCGCCTGTACCTCGCGGGACGCGGCTTAGATGAGCAGTTCTTGAAGGAGTTTCGCGTTGGCTACGCGCCCAGCGCGTGGGACACGGTGCTGATTGCCTCGCGTCAGAAGGGCTACAGCGAGGCTGAGCTAATGGACGCCGGCCTCACGGCAAAGAACCAGAAAGGAAATGTCTACGATCGTTTCCGCCGTCGGATTACCTTCCCGCTTTGTGATAGTCGCGGACGCGTTCTCGGCTTCGGTGCTCGGGCTATTGGCGCAGATCAACAGCCGAAGTACCTCAACAGCTCGGAGAACGTGGTCTTCCATAAGGGGCGTCAGGTTTATGGCGCCGACCTCGCTCGAGCCGCCGCTGCAAAAGCAGGCGAGGTAATCCTCTGCGAGGGGTACACCGACGTGATCGCGCTCCATCAAGCAGGGCTTCGCAACACCGTTGGCCTGATGGGAACCGCGCTGACCGAAGATCAGGTCGGCGAGCTAGCGCGGATGGCACCGGTCGTGGCACTCGCACTCGACGCCGATAGCGCAGGCCAGGAGGCGATGATCCGCGCCGCGAAGGTTGCTTCTGGCCGCAAGCTTGAGCTGCGCGTAGTGCCTCTTGTCGGCGGCGGAGATCCGGCGGATATCGTCCAGAACGATGGGCCGCAGGCAATTACTGATCTCGTGGCTGGCTCAGTGCCGTTTGTGCGCTTTCGCGTGGACAGAGTCCTATCACTAGCCGATCTTGAAAGCGCTGAAGGCAAGGACAACGCTGCCGCGCAATTAGCGCCGATTATCACGCAGCTCCCTGCCAGTGCGATGCGCGATGAATTGACTGAGCTCGCCGCATCAGCACTAGGTATCGGCGCTGTGAAGCTGAACGAATGGATGGGTCGACCTCGCGCCCCGCAGCCGGAGCCAAGCGGCGACGCAGCCGAGCCGCCGCAGCGACCGTCGATAGCAACAGAGATCGACGCAGGGGGGCGAGTCGAACGAGCATTCCTCGTTCAATGCCTCGCCCAGCGTGACACGAGCCGCGCCGTCCTCGCAGAGCTTGACCTTGAGTCCGATCTCACGACGCCTACTTTCCGCCGCATGGCACAGCTACTACTCGACACCGAACCCGCCAAAGAGTTGACGGCGCCGCAGGATGACGAGGAGCTTGGCCGTGTACTAGCTGAGCTGCAGGTGCGCGCGACGCAGAACGCGAGTTCGCATGCTGCGCTTACAGCGGAGTCGCTGCGACTCAAGCTGGCTCGCACGGAGCGCGAGATCACCGCTGCCAAGGGCAGCGATACCGGCAAGCTCGTCAAGCTAGTTGAGCTGCGCGAAAGCCTGCGAGAGCAGATCGAACGTCAGGTTGAGAACAGCCTCGAAGCTACGCGTGATCCACAGGACTAGCCGTTAGCGAGGGCCGCGGCGCACGGCGATGGTCACTGAGCGCTCGCAGTCTTCAAGCCGTTCGCCGGTGTCGGGGTCGGTGCTGTTACCGAGCAGGCGAACGCGTGCTGAACCTCGTCCGTTCGAGCCGAGCGTTCCCCTGATGCGAACCGCAGCAAGGCGGCCGGTGCTGCGTGCCGAGAGGTCAATCACGAACTTGTTGCGACTGATCCTGTCACGAACAGCGGAGTTACGGATCGTGAACGCGACCGGGTTGACACTGCCGTCGGAGCTGTCGGTGCAGGCGAGCACTACCTGAAGTGTCTTGACCCAAACCCTGCCGCCGCTCGTTCTGAGCTGCAATGTTTCAAATGGAATTCCGACGAAATCGTAGACGCCAGGCGTGCCGTGCGTCCCGGACCAGTCAACCGACCGGGCCGACGCGGACGCCGGTACGACGAGAAGACCGACAACCACTAGGGCCAGCAGTGAACGTTTCATAGCTAAAAGGTACACCTAATTCTGGTCACTCGCGCTGCTTCAGTATGTCCAGCTGTTAGTCGCTCGCCCGCGCAGCCGCCCAGAGTGCCGCAGGCAGCTCGAGAAGCTTGTCCGGCAGAGCTGCGGACGGAGAGACGCCGGGGTGCTGGTTGGCGATCCTTACCCTCAGAGCAAGAGGGCGGATTCGAAAGCGGATTGGCGCGTCGAGCATCGTTGCCTCGCCATCGATGCCGGCGGCGACGGGCCCGGGAGCATTGAGTTCGATGTCCGGGGTCGTCCATTCTCGCCATGGCCGGCGCAGCAGTCCGTCGGCAGCTCCCGGCGTCGCTGTCTCAAAGACTGTCACGCCAAGCAGGCCGTCCTCAATTGACGGGCGCGTTCCTGATGAGAGCAGGCGGCCAACGCGGTAGCGGTTGTTGGAGATCAAGATCGCAACTGCGTCTTCGCTGCTTTGGTCGCCGTCGCCAGCCCATTCAAGCTCGAGTCCGCGGCCTTCAGGCCCGGCCACCTCGGGGGCCATGTCAAGCAGTGTGCGTAGCTTCGCGCCACGGTAGTCCTCATGCTGGACCGCCTCGGCGTAGAGCCCGAGCGAAACGTTATTGACAAAAACCTGGCCGTTGACCTCGCCGAGATCAACGCGCTTTTCGCCGCCGTTGGTGAACGCGTCCAGTGAGCCGACGAGGTCGTCGCGGTCAACGCCTAAGTCGAGCGCGAAATGGTTGCGGGTCCCTGCCGGAATGCAGGCGAAAGGGAGATCATGTTCGGCGGCGATGGCGGCGACGATTGCCTGCGTGCCATCGCCACCAGCTGCCGCAAGCGCATCAGCGCCAGCGTCGATCTCGGCCAGCACGAGCTGCTCCAAATCGTCGTCGCGGCAAAGCTCAATCGGCTTGATTCCGCGCGCCCGCGCCTCGTCAGCAAGCCCGGCCGCGAGCGCCTTGCCGTCGCCAGATTTGGGGTTCCAGAACATAACGGCCGCGGCAGGTGGAGGCGCGGGGGAGAGCTTTGAGCCGGCCGCGAAGGCGCCGCGCGCGAGCCAGATCCCGACGCCCCAGAAAGCGATCGTCGCGAGATCAGCGGCTAGTTCAATCGTCCCGAGTAAGAGAACGATCGTCGCCGCCGCTAGGACTACGGCGCTCGTCAACTCCAAGATTCGCCTTAACCCGCGGTTGATCACCGCATCGAGCGCGAGCAGAAATGCCACGAACAGCAGCACGGCCGCAACGATGTGGGTAGGGAAGCTCTCCAGCGTCGCAAGGACCGCCGTCACCACGCCGAGCGCTAGGAGAACCAGCGCTGCGATCGCCTTGCTACGCGATCCGCGGTGGCTTATCGGGCGGGCAGTCGTCATCTGCTCTTAAAGGGTAAGGGCATCAGAGCAGCTCCGGGGGTGGGACTCGAACCCACAACCTAACGATTAACAGTCGTTCGCTCTGCCATTGAGCTACCCCGGAATAGGCTGGCCTTATAGAGGCGCAGCGAGGTGCATGGTACGACACCGCTGCTAGGTGGTGCGCACCGCGCTCAGCCTGCCGCGAGCCGTTCAATCAGTTCGCCTGCCCTGGCGCCCGCGTCATTCGACTGAGCCCAGCGTGCAAAGCCACCCACTTGCTGCTTGAGGGCTGGTTCGCTGAGCGCGCGCTCTGTTGCCATCCGTATTGCCCGCGCAGTTGCAAACCTCGGCGCCACTCGTACTCCGGCGCCCGCCCAGGTAACTCGAGCCGCGTTCTCTGCTTGATCGCCTCCAGCAGGCACGACGACCGGCACCGCGCCGCTCGCCAGCGCTCTCGCGAGCGTGCCGTGGCCGCCGTGGTTAATCACGACGTCGCAGTGGGGCATCGTCTGCGCGTAGCTGAGCCATTCGACCAGCGTGACGTTGGGCGGGATATCGATCTCGCTCTTTAGTGCTCTGCGGTTCCACGTGGCTAGGACTCGAACCCCGCCCAGCCCGCCTAGCCCTTCGATGCTCGCTCGGAGCAGTTTGTGGTCTGGGTCCTGCGCAGTAGAAGGCGCCACCAAGACGAGCGGCCCATCTCCAGCCGGGAGGGCGATCGTCTCCGTCGGCGGCTCCCAGATCAGGGGGCCGATGATTTCCGTGGCGACTTCGGGTGGCCGTGGGTACTCAAGCATCGGGAAGCTCGCGACCATCGTCAACGCCTGCGACAGGCCACTGTGTAGGTGGGCAACTGGGGATAGGCCTAGCCTGCGTCGAGTTTCGTTCAGCTCCGCCCGTCCACTTATAAGGCCCTTGTTGGTCGTTGGCTGTAAGGCGCTCCAGAGCCGTCTTCCTAAATACGTGCGGGCAGGGAGCGCCCCAACCGAGTAGGGAGGCGCGCCTGGCGCGGTGCGTGGATCGACGTGTGGGACGAGGGTCGCAATCTTCACGCCGGCGCGTTCAGCGGCCAGCGCGGGGGCGAGCGTCAAGATGTCATGGATCACAACGTCCGGCTGCAGCTCGTCAACGAGCGGCTGAGTCTCGTCGGTCGCGAGCAGCACCGCTTGGTAAGGCTTCAGGGGTTGATCGCGCGTAGGAAAGACTGGGTATTCGGGCGCCGGCGCGAAGCCAAGCCCCTCCGCCACGACCACCGACTCCCACGCCTGGGCGGTCTGCAGCGTTACGTCGTGGCCACGGGTTCGTAGCGCTTGGCCAAGCGCGATCATCGGAAATGCGTGGCCCGGATCGCCGAAAGCGCCGAGCAGCAGCTTCATCTTGTTCAGTCTGCTGCCAGCTCGGCGATTTTACGCAGCTGATCGATCCGCTCTTCACGCGTGAAGGCAACCGGACTGACGCCCAGCGTGCCAACGCCCGCTTCGCGGTAGGCCGCAATCCGCTCTTTGACGTGTTCGGCCGGACCGCAGATCGAGACCATGTCGATCAGTTCGTCGGGCAGTGCAGCCATCGCTTCGTCCTTCTTGCCATCGAGGTAGAGGTCCTGGACCTCTTGCGCGGCGTCGTCGAAGCCATACCGGCGCACGAGCTGGTTGTAGAAGTTCTGCTCGCGTGATCCCATGCCGCCGACGTAAAGCCCGATGAACGGACGCATCAAGTTGCGTGCATCTTCCATGTTGTCGCTTACGTAGACCTGCACCGTTGGCGCGATGTCGATGTCGGCCAGCGTCTTGCCGTTGCCGGCCCTGTCGACACCGATCTGCAGCTCGTCGCGCATCACCGCAACATGCTCGGGCGAGAAGAGCGTCGGGATCACTCCGTCCGCAATCTCCCCTGTCAACTGGGTGTTCTTCGGTCCGATCGCGGCAATGTAGATCGGGATTTCGTCCTGAACGGTGCCGATAGTTAGCTTCAGCGCCTTTCCAGGGCCGTCGGGCAGCGGCAGTTCAAGCGTCTCGCTCTTGTACTCCAGGCGCTCGCGGGCGAGTGCCATTCGCAGCACCGCTACGTAATCGCGCGTGCGGGCGAGCTGCTTGGCAAAACGGACGCCGTGCCAGCCTTCGCTGACCTGCGGCCCCGACGAGCCAATCCCGAGGATCATCCGGCCGTTTGAGATCTGGTCAATCGTCGCCGCGGTCATCGCAGTCATCGCTGCTGAACGTCCCGGCATTTGGAAGATGCCAGAGCCGAGGCGGATTGTCGAGGTCTTGCCAGCGAGCCAGCCGAGCACGGTTGCCGTGTCCGATCCGTAGGCCTCAGCGGCCCAGACCGAGTCGTAGCCGAGTCGCTCTGCTTCCTGAACAATCTCCAGCTGATCTTCGCTGGTGAGTCCTAAACCCCAATAACCGATGTGTACGCCGAGCTTCATAGCTATCTCCTCCTAGTTGATCCCGGCGATCGACATCCCGCCAGGCAGTTCGAGACGGATTTCGGGAACCATGCAGGCCGGGCTTACCTCAAGTAGGAAGCGCACGGCGGCTGCGATGTCCTCAGGCCGCATCATCGTGTCCTTGGCGACGTACTCAGCGAACGGATCGGTCATCGGCGTGTCAACAAAGCCCGGGCAGAGCGCCGTGTTGCGGATCCCTGCCGGCCCAAGCTCCTTGTTCATCGCCTGAGTGAAACCGACAACGCCAGCTTTTGTGGCTGAGTAGATGCCGAGTAGCGCTTCGCCGCGAATCCCCGAGATCGAAGCCGTGTTGACTACCAGAGTCCCTTTGTGCTCCTCCGCTGATTTGCGCAGCATCGGCACCGACTCACGGTAGAAGAGGAAGATCGAACGGAGGTTTAGGTTCAGCTGGAGGTCGATCTTCTTGGTCGTGAAGTTGTCGGCCAGTTCGCCAAAGCCGACGCCAGCGTTGTTGACCAGCACATCGAGGCGCCCGAAGCGCTCCTCGTGGCTGGAGACGACGTTCTTGATTTGCTCCTCGTCTCCGAGGTCGGCGGCGATTGAGAGAACATCGAAGCCTTGGTCGGTCAGCGTCTTGGTGGCGGCTTCAAGCTTCTCGGCGCGCCGCGCCGCAACTGTTAGCGCGTAACCCTTTTCGCCAAGCATCTGCGCTATCGCTAGTCCAATGCCGCTTGATGCTCCAGTGATGATCGCTGCTCGCTGCGTCATGTTGGCTTCCTTTGTGCTCGCTCGGATATCTGAAGGACTATTCGATCACATTGGCGCCCTCGGGCGGTTACTGGCTCATATCGGCCGCAGGCTTCATAGAATGAAACAGATGCCCCGTTCATTCATCGTGCAACTAGGAATCATCCTCGCCGTCGGCGTCGGAGTAAGCGGCTGCGGCAGCTCGACGACCTCCCAAGGCCAGAGCGGCACGGTGCAAAGCTTGCCGGACGCAGGCACCGCCAAGGCGAATTTCCCAAAGGCCTCTTCGACCTCGCTTGCCAAGTTGAAGGCTAAGAATCAGGAGGCGCTGGTCCTTGCGCCGAGCGTTTCGGTGCTAGAAGCGGGAGTCAACCGCTATGGCTTCGCCCTCTTCGATGTTGCCCGCAAGCAAACCTCGGGCGCGCCAGCGGCGATCTATGTGGCGAACCGCAACGGCACTAACCTCCGCGGTCCTTTCGCAGCGCGCAGCGAGTCTTTGGCTGTCGCCCCGCAGTATGCGAGTAAGACAAGCTCCCAAGACCCCGACGAGGCGAAGAGCGTCTATGTGGCAGATGTCCCGTTCCCTAAAGCTGGCCGCTATCAGGTTGTCGCGTTGGTCAATCTCGACGGACGGATCGTCCTCAGCTCGCCATTTGAGGCGCAGGTTGGGACGCCTGGCGGGCCGCCAAAAGTAGGGGAGACGGCTCCTAAAGTCCACACTCCGACCCTTGATTCCGTTGCTGGTGACGCTGCGCGGATCTCAACTCGCTCGCCTGCTGCCACCGGCCTCCTGAAAGACGACCTATTTGACGTTTACGGAAAGCGGCCAGTGGCATTGCTCTTCGCAACTCCGGCGCTCTGTCAGAGCCGCGTCTGCGGGCCGGTCGTCGACGTTCTCGAAGAGGCCCGTGCCACCGACAAGAACGGCAGCGCGGCGTACATCACAAACGAGATCTACAAGGAGAACCGTCTTGACCGCGGCCTGCGTGCGCAACCCGCGGCCTACGGTCTACCAACCGAACCGTGGCTCTTCGTGCTGGACGCTCAGGGCAGGGTCGTCGAGCGGATCGAGGGAGCTTTCTCTCTCGCCGAAGTGCGCCGAGCCGTTGCCAAAGCTGGCGGCTAATCGCTTAGCTGAGGTGCATGCCTGAGATCGCGCGGCTGATCACTAGCCGCTGGATCTCTGAAGTACCTTCGAAGATCGTGTAGATCTTTGCGTCACGGTGCCAGCGCTCAACCGGGTACTCGCGCGCGTAGCCGTTGCCGCCGAGGATCTGAATCGCACGCTCTGTGGTCCATACGGCGACCTCACCAGCCTTCAGCTTGCTCATCGAACCTTCGGCATTGTTGAAGTCTTGGCCAGTGCGGCCCATCCACGAGGCGCGCCAGACCAGCAAGCGAGCACAATCAATCTCCATCTTCATGTCGGCGAGCATGAAAGCGATCGACTGGTTCTCAATGATCTTGCGGCCGAACTGCTCGCGCTCCTTTGAGTATTCAAGTGCGTACTCGTATGCGGCGCGGGCGATTCCGACTGCCTGCGCGCCGACGGTCGGACGGCTCGCTTCGAAGGTTGCCATCGCGGCCTGCGACTTGTTCTTTGTTCCTTCGCGGGCACGGGCGAGGCGCTCGTCGAGCTTCTCCTTGCCGCCTAGCACGTTCTCGGCAGGGATCCGTACCTCATCGAGCAGCACCTCAGCTGTGTGAGAAGCGCGGATGCCGTGCTTCTTGACCTTCACGCCCTGGCTGATGCCCTTAGTTTCGATTGGGATAAGGAAGGCCGCTTGCCCACGCGAGCGCAGCTCGGGGTCGACTGAGGCGACAACGACGTGAACGTCTGCGATGCCGCCGTTTGTCGCCCATGCCTTCTGACCGTTGATGACCCATTCGTTGGTCTTCTCATCAAACTTTGCTCGTGTGCGCAGCGCCGATACGTCGGAGCCGGCGTCGGGCTCCGAAACGCAGAATGATGCGACTTTGGGGTCGTCAACGCTGCCGAAGCAGCGCGGGATCCATTCGCCAATCTGTTCGTTCGTGCCCTGTCCGAAGATCGAAGCAACGGCGAGTGTCGTTCCAAAGATCGCCATGCCGATGCCGGCATCGCCCCAGAAGAGCTCCTCGTTGACGATTGGAAGCAGCAGCCCGGTCGGGTCCGAGAAGAACTGCGCAGTCCCCTCAAAGCCGTACAGGCCGATCTTGGCGGCCTCTTGAATTACCGGCCACGGTGTCTCTTCGCGTTCGTCCCACTCTTCGCCGGCGGGGCGGATCACATCTTCTGCAAAGCCATGGGCCCAGTCGCGGATCTCCTTCTGCTCGTCGGAGAGAGCCAAGTTGAACGGTGCCGCGGCGTCAGGGGTTACTTCGGATTCGGGAAGCTGCTCAGTTGTTGTCATACGAGCAGTGTAACTGACCGCTTGGTCAGTAAGTGGTGTCGTGGCACCAAGCCGCTAATCCTCAGGTCGGGAGGCCCAGTGATAATCAGTGTGTTCGGCAGTTTCGCTTACCGCGAAGGTCGCGAAGCCGAGCAGCTGTGCTCTATCTAGTTCACTGAGGACGTCCCACACAGCGCCGGTGCCATACCTGTCATTTAGGCCGCAGAGCGCATCTAGGGCGGTCGCGCCACGACTGAGCGCCTGGCTGCGCTCTAGTTCAGTGCTGTCACTGCGTAGTTCTTCAATACCGGCCCTTCGGATGAGGGCCTCAATTGAGGCGCCATCCATCTCGATGCGCTTCATTTGCGGAGTTTCGGCTGGTTCGCTCACGGTTCGATCCTAACTCCTGAACGGCTGGGGAGGAAGTCGGGGTCGTTACGTCGAAACAGAGCAGGCCTATGAAGACATCCGGAAGCACATCCACGACCACGCGGCGCGAGGGCAATGGCCATCAGGCCTTGTCGAGTTACATCGAAGCTCGCTTCGATGACTTCTCACGCTCCCAAAAAGACGTTGCGCAGTACATCGTCGACCACCTTGATGAGGTCGCCTTCCAGACGGCTGAGGAGCTCGCCCGCCGAGCGAACACCTCCAGCTCGACAGTTGTCCGCTTCTCGCAGGCACTCGGCTTCGAAGGCTTCCCTGAACTCCAAGTAGCTGCCCGCGAGGAATACCGGCGCCGCGTCGCCAGTGGACAAGAGGGCGGCGGCTCGGGATCTGAACCGCTCTTCGCTCTAGACCAGAACGAGTTTGAGACCGCCCTAGTCGCAGACCACCTAAACGTCGAAGAGACGGCGCGCAAAGTTTCACGACGCGACGTCGAGGCTGCAATCGAGTCGATCGCGAATTCATCGCGTGTTCTAGTCGTCGGCACCGATCAGATGGCATTCTTTGCGAGTTACCTGCGGCACCTGCTGATGTTGCTCGACATCGAGGCCGAGACAGTGGCAAGTCCGTCGAGCGACGCACTCGGCCGACTCGGCCGGATCGATGAGAACTCTCTCGTGATCGGCTTGGCCGCTGGTCGTCCGCACCCGTTGGTTCTGCGGGGGATGAAGCTGGCGCGCCATCGAGGCGGCAGCACGCTCGCGATCACCGACGCAACGCTCTCGGAGGTCGCAAAGCTGGCCCAGATTCAGCTCTACTACTCGTCTAACTCGCCAGCTTACGTGCGCTCCCACGTGGCGCTGCTCAGCGTCATTCAGGCACTGGCTTACGGCGTTTACAGCCGTGACACCGAGCGCTATGCGGATCGCATCAAAGCATTCCGCCTGAAGTAGATTCCGCAACATTGCTGGCGCGTGGTCTTTGAGCGGCGGTTATTCGTAGACTGGTCTACATGCGCGATGAAGCAACCTTCAAAGTAAAGGCTGGCCTTGCAGAGATGCTCAAGGGCGGCGTGATCATGGACGTCATCGATGCTGATCAGGCTCGGATCGCCGAAGCCGCTGGCGCGTGCGCTGTGATGGCGCTAGAGCGCGTCCCGTCAGACATCCGGCGCGATGGTGGCGTCGCACGGATGTCGGACCCCGAGATGATCCAGGGGATCCAAGAGGCTGTGACGATTCCGGTGATGGCAAAAGCACGGATCGGACACTTTGCCGAAGCACAGGTGCTAGAGGCTCTGGAAGTTGACTACATCGACGAGTCGGAGGTGTTGACCCCCGCCGATGAGGCAAACCACATCGATAAGTGGGGGTTCAAGGTTCCGTTCGTTTGCGGTGCTACCAATCTTGGTGAGGCGCTACGTCGGGTTGGAGAGGGCGCGGCCATGATCCGCTCGAAGGGCGAAGCAGGAACAGGCGACATCGTTGAAGCAGTCCGCCACCTGCGCACAATCAACGGCGAGATCAAGCGGCTCTCCGGACTTAGCGAGTCAGAGATCGCAACCGCTGCAAAGCAGCACTCTGCGCCGCTCGATCTATTGCGCGAAGTAGCGGCGAGCGGACGACTGCCGGTAGTGATGTTTTGCGCTGGTGGCATCGCCACGCCTGCTGATGCTTCGCTCGTCATGCAGCTCGGGGCGGAGGGAGTCTTCGTCGGCTCTGGGATCTTCAAGAGCGGCGACCCGGAAGCGCGAGCAGCGGCGATCGTCGAAGCGACAACCCACTTTGAGGTCCCCGCCCGTGTCCTAAGCGCCTCCGAAGGTCTCGGCGCAGCAATGGACTCGATCGAGGCTCGTTCGCTAGAAGACTCTGAGCTGCTGAGCAACCGCGGCTGGTGAGCGCGTTGCCGTCGCCCGCTGCGACAGGCGAGCAGATAACGGTCGGTGTCCTAGCACTGCAGGGCGACTTTGAAGCGCACCGAGCCGTTCTCGAAGGACTCGGGGCAGCTGTCCGCGAAGTCCGCGTTCCAGCCGACCTAGATTCGCTCGACGGCCTCGTGATTCCCGGAGGCGAGTCGACGACGATGACGCTCGGGGTTGAACGCGAAAAGCTAGGCGAGCCGCTCCGGGAATTTCACAGGGCGGGTAAGCCAATCTTTGGAACCTGCGCGGGACTAATAATGCTCGATCGTGAGCACCTGGGAATAATTGACATCCGCGCCGAACGAAACGCCTTCGGGCGCCAGGTACGAAGCTTTGAGACCGACGTCGAGATGGGATTGCCCGGCGGACCGATCGAAGCGCTCTTTATCCGAGCACCATGGATCGCCGAGTATGGCCCGTCGGTAGAAGTCCTCGCCCAGGTTGACGGGAACCCCGTCGCTGCCCGCGAGGGGACAGTTTTGGTCGTTGCTTTCCACCCTGAGCTCGGCGACGATCAACGCGTGCACGCGCTCTTCTTGCAAGCTGTGCGCGACGCACGCCTTGCGGCCGCATAAACTCGCCCGATAGCCGCTGTCCTGATTAATTGCCGCGCAGCATCACGCCCGGAGCTCGGCGGCGTAGAGCGCTGGGCACGCGAGCTAGCGGTGCGCTTGCCGAAGTTGGCGTCGCGCGAATATCGATTGGTCCGCCCGCCGGCGCCGCTCACGCACGGCGCAGGACAACTTTGGGAGCAGGTTGCTCTGCCGCTAGAAGCACGCCGAGTGAGGGCGCCACTGATCGTCAACCCAGCAAACCTTGCGCCTCTGAGCTCAAAAAGCAATCTCGTGGTGATCCACGACGCGGCAGCGCTCCGCGATCCGAGCTGGTACTCCGCAGGCTACGCAGCTTGGCAGGCGCGCCTGCTGCCAACGATCGCGCGCCGCGCCGCTGCAGTCGTGACTCCAAGCGAGTTCTCCCGCAATGAGCTAATCGAACTTCTTGCGGTCGATCCGTCCAAGGTCCGTGTAATCGCAGGGGGCGTCGATAGTCGCTTCTCGCCGCAGGCTGACATTGAGCGCGCTCGCGTCGGGCTCGGGATCGAAAACCCCTACGTGCTCTGCGTCGCAAGCCGTACGGCGCGCAAGAACCTATCGTCGCTGGAGCCAGCGGCGCGGATGTTGGCCGCGGAAGGAATAGATCTTCTTGTCGGGGGTGGGGATCGCCCTCAGTTCCGAGATCAGGCTCCGCTCGGCACGGTGCGCTCACTTGGATATGTCGACGAGGCGCTGCTGGCGGGCCTCTACGCGGGTGCCAGCGCTTTCGTGCTCCCGTCACTACACGAAGGCTTTGGACTGACCGCGCTCGAAGCGATGGCCAGCGGGGTTCCCACCGTGCTAGCTGCTGCCGGTGCGCTCCCGGAGACCGGCGGCGCCGCGGCACTCTACGCCGATCCGAACGATCCAATCGAGATTGGGAACCAGTTGCTCGCCGCGATTGGCAGGGCCGACCTCGCCGCCGCCGGCATTGAGCGCGCAGCACGGTTCAGCTGGGACAGCACGGCTACGAAACTCGATCAGCTCGTCGGTGAGCTGGTCGACTCGAAGTAGGCGATCCGATCCTCGTTGAAGCGTTCGACGACGCGACCCTCAGCGATCAAAACGTCTACGTGGCCGAGCGCTTCAGAGAGGGTCAGATAAGCCTGAGTCACGGCGACGTTGCCCCACAGCGCTTGGGCCAACTCGTATCCGCTGCGTGGCCGCTCCGCGATTAGGCCATAGAGCTTGTCGGCGCGGCGCTCATGAAGCCGAAAACGCTCATCAATCAGCTCAACGTGATCGGTGAAGCCCGGGCCGTGGCCTGGCAGAATCAGATCGATCGGGGCCATTGCGCGCGTCTTCGCAAGCGAGTCGAGGTAGATCATCAGCGACTTCGGTCGGGCAAGGTGAGCGGCGTCCTCGGCTTGGTCAATTGGTGCCTCGAGTGGACGCGCGATCAAAGGGTTCGATGAAACGCTGGAGATCAGGTGGTCGGCGGCGATCAGTGTTCGGCTAGCCGCGTCGAAGAAGATCGTGTCTGACGGCGAATGGCCGGGGCGATGATGAACGCTGAGAGTGCGATCACGGAAGCTCAGCTCATCACCGTCGGTGAGCGGCTGCGTAACTGTCGTTGGAGCGCCCCATCCACGGAACGAGCGCGAGACGCTGCGCAGAGCAAGGCAGGTTTCCTCAGGGATGCCGTGGCGCAGCATCACCGCGGCTGCAAAGCGGTCGTCGGCCTCCATCCAGTCGTCGTAGCGCGAAAGGCATGGCGCGAGCGAACTAAGCGCCGCGACAGGCGCACCGGAACGGCGAGCCAGAATCTCGGTCAAGCCGAGGTGGTCCATGTGTTGATGGCTGAGGATGATCAGCTCAAGCTGCTCAATCTTCTTGCCGAGCTTCGCCAACTCCGACTCGAGTGCGTCCAAGGCCAGTCCGGAGTTGGGGCCGGTGTCGATCAGCGTCAGCGGTTCGTCATCGAGAAGGTAAGTGTTGATCGGCCCAATGCCGAACGGCGTTGGCAGAGGGATCGCATGGCTTCCGCGCTCGCGAGCGGTCTTCGCCTCAGCTGAAGCCGGATCCCAGAGCGCGCTCACGCGCGGATCAACGCGAGGACTTCATCGCG
>CAMDLG010000023.1 GCA_945901565.1 Bifidobacterium breve
GCAATGGCGCGTCCAACCGATTCAAGCGAGCAGCTGCTGTGCAGTTTTTGCGGCAAGTCGCAGAGGCAGGTCAAGAAGCTGATCGCCGGTCCCGGCGTCTATATCTGCGACGAATGCATCGACCTCTGTAACGAGATCATCGATGAGGAACTCGCCGTCCCATCCTCGTTTGATGTCGAGAACCTCCCTCGCCCGAAAGAGATCTACGACTTTCTCGACGAGTACGTAATCGGCCAAGATGAGGCCAAGCGGACGCTTTCAGTCGCCGTTTACAACCACTACAAGCGAATCCAGATGTCGCAGGGCGACGAAAACGAGATCGAGCTGCAGAAATCGAACATCCTGCTGCTCGGGCCAACCGGCTGTGGCAAGACGCTGCTCGCGCAGACACTCGCGAAGCTGCTCAATGTTCCCTTCGCGATTGCCGACGCAACGGCGCTGACCGAGGCCGGCTACGTCGGTGAGGACGTTGAAAACATCCTGCTGAAGCTGATTCAGGCAGCCGACTATGACGTCAAGAAGGCTGAGACGGGGATCATCTACATCGACGAGGTCGACAAGGTCGCTCGCAAGTCAGAGAGCCCTTCGATTACGCGCGACGTCTCCGGTGAGGGCGTCCAGCAGGCGCTGCTGAAGATCCTCGAAGGAACGACCGCGAGCGTGCCGCCACAGGGTGGCCGCAAGCATCCACACCAAGAGTTCCTGACGATCGACACGACGAACATCCTCTTTATCTGCGGCGGTGCGTTCGCCAACCTCGACAAGGTGATCGAGAAGCGCGTGGGCCACAAGGGGATTGGCTTTGGCGCCGCTATCTCGGCTCGCAGTGAACACGACCCAGGCAAGATTTTCGCCCAGTGTCTGCCCGAAGATCTCGTTAACTACGGTCTGATTCCAGAGTTCATTGGGCGCCTCCCTGTCACCAGCGCCGTCCATCAGTTGACCCGCGCCGATCTAATTTCAATCCTGACTGAGCCGCGCAACGCGCTAACGAAGCAGTTTCAAACCTTCTTCGCCTTTGACGGGATTGAGTTGGTCTTCGCCGACGACGCACTCGACTGCGTTGCCGACAAGGCGCTCAAGCGTGAGACGGGCGCACGTGGCCTGCGCTCAATCATCGAAGAGGTGCTGCTCGAAGTTCAGTTCGAGCTGCCTTCACGAGGCGACGTCAAAAAGTGTGTAGTTACGCGCGAGTCGGTCGAGAACGGCTTCCCGCCGACGCTCGTAACTGAATCGGCCGATGCCAGCGACGAGCTAGACGAACAGCTCCCAGAGGCCAGCTAGAGCAATGAAGCCGAACATCAAGACGATCCCTTGGATGGCGGCAATGCAGGCGACGATGGTCGTCACCGACCACTGGCGTCGGCTCGACCCGAAAGACCGCTCTAAGGCGCTGAAGACGCTTGCTGATTCGCGCGGCCTTCCGAACCGCATGACGAACGCGCAGCGAGAGCACCTGATCGAGATTGCTCGGAAAATCGATCACCGCGCCCTGATGGCTGACCTTGCGCCAATCCCAGTTCCTGGGCTTCGCGGCGGCCGCAAGAAGCGCTGAGTACTCGCTCAGCGGCGCGCGCGTCGTAGACTCAGCCGCCGTGCCTGACTTTGCTGATAAGACGCGCTTCGAGCCGGCTGAGGCCGAGCCGCTGATCATGCAGCGCTGGCTGGACTCCGGCCTCTTCCACGGTGACGCGGAAGGAAGCGCGGCCGATAACTACTCCATCGCTATCCCGCCGCCCAACGTCACCGGTGCGCTGCACATGGGACACGCACTGAATGGTTCGATCCAAGACGCGCTGATTCGGTTCCACCGGATGCGGGGCCAAAACACGGAGTGGATCCTCGGTACAGACCACGCGGGTATCGCCACTCAAACCCAAGTCGAAAAGAAGCTACTCGAAGAGGGCAGCTCGCGTGAGGAACTCGGCCGCGAGGCTTTTGTTGAGCGTGTCTGGGAGTGGCGCGAGCAATTCGGCGGCACAATCATCGAACAGTTTGGAAGGTTAGGCGCATCCTGCGACTACGAGCGAGAACGCTTCACGCTCGATCAGGGCTACGAGCGCGCTGTTCGCCAAGTCTTCTGCGACCTATATGAGGACGGCGCGATCTACCGCGACCAGTACCTCGTCAACTGGGATCCGGGTAGCCAGTCGGCGATCTCCGACCTTGAGGTCGAGGAGCGCGAGGTAACCGACACGCTCTTTGAGATCGCCTACCCGCTGGCCGACGGTAGCGGCGAAGTCGTAGTTGCAACGGTGCGGCCTGAGACGATGCTCGGCGACAGCGCGGTCGCCGTCAACCCTTCAGACGAGCGCTTCAAAGCCCGAATTGGCCAGCGCGTCAAGTTGCCTCTGAGCGACCGTGAACTGGAGATCATCGGCGACGATTACGTGAAGACCGACTTCGGTACCGGAGCGCTGAAGATCACGCCGGCCCACGACCCGAACGACTTCGAGATAGGCCGCCGTCATGGCCTCGATGAGATCATCGTGATCGGCGAAGACGGCGCGATGACAGAGTTGGCGGGTGACTTTGCGGGGATGAAGGCAGCAGATGCGCAAGTCGCCGTTGTCGCCGCGCTGCGCGAGCAAGGGCTGCTGCGCGGAGAAGAGCCTTATGTCCACGCCGTGCCCTTCTCGCATCGCTCAGGCGAGCGGATAGAGCCGTTGATCTCGTTGCAGTGGTTCATGAAGATGGACGAACTCGCGCCGCCGGCAATTGAGGCCGTCAAGGACGGGCGCGTCAAGATCCACCCGCCGAGCCAGTCGAAGCGCTACACCGATTGGCTTGAGGAGATTCGTCCGTGGTGCATTTCACGGCAGCTCTGGTGGGGCCACCGGCTGCCGGTTTGGTACTGCGGCGAGGAAACTCACGTCGGGATGGAAGAGCCCGTAGGGGACGGCTGGGTCCGCGAGGAGGACGTGCTCGACACATGGTTTAGCTCTGCGCTATGGCCCTTCGCAACGCTCGGCTGGCCGGACGAAACGCCCGAATACAAAGCGTTCTACCCGACCGATGTCCTCTCAACGGCGCGCGACATTCTCTTTCTCTGGGTTGCGCGAATGGTGATGATGGGGCTGCGCTTCACCGGCGATGTTCCGTTCAGCGATGTTTACGTCCACTCCGTAATTCAGGCCCCCGATGGGCGCCGGATGAGTAAGTCGCTCGGCACTGGGATCGACCCGATCACGGAGATCGACGAGCACGGCGCCGACGCTGTTCGCTTCGGGTTACTCGCGATGTCATCAACCCAAGACGTTCGCTACTCACGCGAGCGGGTTGAGCAGGGTCAGGCGCTTGCCAACAAGCTTTTCAACGCGTCGCGCTTCGTGCTCCTAAACGTCGCTGACGACGTTGGGCCTGCGCCATTTGTTGGCGACGGCGCGCCGGTTGAGGATCGTTGGATCGTCTCAAGGCTCCAACAGGTCGTCGGCGAAACCAGCGAACAAGTTGAGCAGTTCGAGTTTTCGAAGGCAGCATTCGGGCTCTACGACTTCGTCTACGGCGAGCTATGCGATTGGTACCTCGAGCTGATTAAGGGACGCGAATTCGATGTCGAGCTGTCGGCAACGGTCTGTTACGTGTTGCGAACAACTTTGGCGCTCGCCCATCCGTTCATTCCGTTTGTCACCGAGCAGCTTTGGGAGTCCGTCCCGGGGGCAGAAGGACTCCTAATCGGCGCGCCGATTCCGCTAGTTGACGCGGCGCTGATTGATCGCGAAGCGGAGGAGCGCGTTGCCGGCGTCATCGGCGCAGTCACCTCACTGCGCTCCTGGCGCAGCGGCGCGAATGTTAAGCCAGGAGCGCAGCTCGGAGCGAAGATCGAGTCGAGCGCTCTCGCCGCAGATGCAGCGCTAGTTGCCCGTCTTGCGCGACTCGACCTCGCTGGATTCGATGGTGATGTGACCGACAGCATCGTCGTTAGCGGCGGCACTATCGAGATCAGCGCCGGCGACGCGATCGATGTAGAGGCCCAGCGGCGCGAGCGCTCGCAGCGACGTGAGTCGCTTCAAGGCGAAATCTCACGCGCCGAGACAAAGCTCTCAAACGAGGCATTCGTGGCCAAAGCTCCTGCCGAACTAGTCGCCGCCGAGCAGGAGAAGCTGGAGCGCCTGCGCCAGGAGCTAGAAGCGCTGCAGGACTGAGTGAATTGAGTTGACGGGCAACCGCAAAACAGATCGCGCTGAACTCTCAATCAGCGAGGCAGAGGAGTGGTTGCTGGGCCTCGAAGTGTTCGGAATCGAGCTGGGCTTAGAGCGGATAGAGATGCTGCTGGGGATGCTCGGCTCACCGCAGCGCCTGCCAGCCGTCGTCCACGTTGTCGGATCGAACGGAAAATCATCGGTGACGAGGATGATTGGGGCGATTCTTGATCGTCACTCGGTCCGCAGCGGCGTCTATCTCTCACCACACTTCATCTCGTTCACCGAGCGCCTCTTGATCGCCGGTGAGCCCACGTCGGACCACGACTTCGCTGCCTGTTCGGCGCTGGTACGGGACGCCGCTGGTGATCTGCTCAGGGCATCGCCGGAACTCGGAGAGGTTACGCAGTTCGAGGCGTTAACAGCAATTGCGTTCTTGCTGATGAACCGCGCTGGAGTTGAGGTTGCGGTGATTGAGGCTGGGCTTGGCGGCCGTCTAGACGCGACCAACGTCGTCGACTCAGTTGTCGCGGTCTGCACAACGATCAGTCTCGAACACACCGCGCTACTTGGCGAGACAATCGAAGCTGTTGCGGCAGAGAAGCTAGATGTCGTTAAACCGAACTCGACGCTAGTCGTGCCGCCGTCGTTCGACACCGAAGCGCTCCGGGTTGCCATCGATCGTTGCGCGGAGCAGCAGGCGCGCCTCGTCGTCGCCGGTCGTGATGCTCCTGCGGGGCTATCGGTGGGGGGCGAGTTCCAACGCCAAAACTTTGCGCTCGCAGCCGCGGCCGCGCACGCTCTGCTCGGTTCGATAGACGCAGGCGCACTGGAAGCCGCGGCCGCCAATCTCTCGATTCCAGGGCGATATCAGACGGTTGCTAGCGACCCGCTGACGATCTTCGATGGCGCACACAATGCTGAGGCAGCGCGGGCATTGGCGGCTTCGATTGAGCTGGAACAAGGCATCTCGCGGGTCGTTGGCTGTCTTTCCGTCCTCGACGACAAGGACGCTGACGTAATGCTAAGTGCGCTCGCCGCCTGCAGCGATGAAGTTATCTTCACGCGCTCGAGTCACCCGCGGGCCGTTGACCCGGCTGTCTTGCAACGGCGCTGGGAAGAGATTGCGACCACTCCGGCGAGCGTTCGCGAGAGTCCTCACGCAGCGCTGCGTGCTGCCCGCGAGGCTGCGACAGATGGCGGGCTCGCGTACGCCGCCGGCTCGCTCTACTTGATCGCTGACCTGCTCCGCCCCGAAGGCGCGCCGTCAGGGTCGACGCTATGAACGAGAAGCGTCCACCGGTCGTCGTGATGGTTGTCGCTGTTGCCGTAATCGTTTCGATCGTGATCCTTGTTTTCTTCGGCGTCGGCTACCTGCTGGGGCGCGTTTTCCTTTAGCGGCGCAGCCAGTGCGCACTGTCTGCGCCCGTTGGCAGGCTTTGCGCGACTGACGGCGAACAGTGCTCTACGCTAAGAGCCAACAGATGACGATTCCTTACGCAATATTCGGCCTAGACGGCATCTTCAACATGTTCGCGCAGCTGATCATCTTGTCAGCGATCGTGATCTGGCTGGCGCTGGTCTGGTACACGTTCACCGATGCGCGCCGCCGCGTCGAGGACCGGGTGTTGATCCTCTCAGCAACCGCAGCAGCGTTCATTTTTCCGCTCGTTGGCACCGTCGTCTACGTGATCGTGCGGCCGCCCGAGTACATCGAGGATCGAATTGAACGTGAGCTAGAGATGGAAGCGGCTGCGGCGCGCCTCGCATCGACCGATTATCAGGCTTGCCCGCACTGCGAAGAAATTGTTGGCAGCCAGTTCCTACGCTGCCCTCACTGCATGCGGAAGTTGCGTGACACGTGCGCAGGATGTGCCAAGCCACTAGACCCCGATTGGCTGCTCTGCCCTTATTGCGAGGCTGAGATAGAAGGCGTAACGCCGGCCGCGAAGCCTCGACTCAGGCGATCTGCGGAGCGCGCTGAGTCAGAGCCGCTGCAAGACCTTGAGGAGCAAGACGAGTTCGATGAGCCTTTTGTCGATACGGTCTTTGAAGAAGAGTCAGCGCCGGTCATGGTCGACGACCCTGACCAGACGCGCTAATCAATCAAAAACGGAGAAGCTCATGGAACGGACACTGATCCTCGTAAAGCCGGACGCATTCGCGCGCAACCTAAGCGGTGAGATCATCAGCCGCTTTGAACGCAAAGGACTGCGGCTTGTAGCACTGAAGATGATGGTCGCTGACACCGCGTTGGCTGAGGCACACTACGCCGAACATGCCGAAAGGCCGTTCTTCGGTGAGCTGGTTGAGTTCATCACCAGTGGTCCTCTAGTCGCGATGGTCCTGGAGGGAGATCACGCTGTCACCGCAGCTCGGCAGGTGATTGGAGCGACCGATCCAATCGAAGCAACGATGGGCTCAATCCGCGCTGACTTCGCGCTTGAGGTCGGTCGCAACATGGTTCACGGCTCCGACTCCGACGAGTCGGCTGCGCGCGAAACAGCTCTCTTCTTCCCTGAGCTTGGCTGAGCGCCGCCCGCCGCTTCTCTGGCAGGGCGGGTCGAAGCTCGTGCTCGCCTCTGCGTCGCCGCAGCGAGCTGAGATCCTGCGCTCGCACGGCGTGACTGCGGACATAAGGCCGTCCGCGGTTATCGAGCTGCAAGAGGGTGATCCGGGGGAGGTTGCATTGGCTAACGCGCGAGCGAAGGCGAAGGCGGGCCGAGCGGCGTTGTCGAGTGCTGAAGCGACCACGCATGTCGTGCTAGGTGCTGACACGCTGGTGGCGCTGGGTTCCCAGATCTACGGCAAGCCCGTTGATCAGCAGCAGGCACGTCAATTCTTGGCTGAGCTTTCTAGCGCGCCGCATGAAGTGATCGGCGCGATTGTCGTGATTGACAGCGACGGTGTTAGCCGCGAAGCGGTTACGCGGACCGATGTCGAATTCCGTCATCTAACGGCCGCTGAGATCGATTCGCAGGTTGCACTAGGCGAGTGGGAAGGACGCGCCGGTGGGTACGCGATTCAGCTCTCCGGTGACGATCTAGTCGCCAGAATAGGCCCCGATCGACTCAACGTCGTCGGCCTTTCAATTGTTGCTCTGAATGGCTTAGTGCAAGGTCTATTGCCCAGAGGCGGCGCATGAATCGCCCGCTACACTTATTAACAACGCCGTCCGTCCGCAATTCTTTCAAGGAATCGTGTTCCGACCGCGTAATTTCTGTCCATGGGCGTCCTTAGCTACTTGACTGGAATGGGCGGCCGCGACATGGCCGTCGATCTCGGCACGGCCAACACACTTGTCTACGTCCGTGGTCGCGGCATCGTGCTCTCAGAGCCCAGCGTTGTAGCGATCGATGCGCGGAGCGGCGAGGTTCACGCTGTTGGCGTCGAAGCCAAGCGTATGCTCGGTCGGACGCCTGGCACGATCCAAGCGATCCGCCCCCTGAAGGACGGCGTGATCGCCGACTTCGATGTGACCGAGGCAATGCTCCGTCACTTCATCCAAAAGGTCCATCAGGGCCGCTGGGCTCACCCGCGCGTCGTCGTCTGCGTCCCGTCTGGAGTCACCGGTGTTGAGAAGCGAGCCGTCGAGGAAGCCTGCCTCTCTGCCGGAGCCCGGCAGGCGTACCTGATCGAAGAGCCGATGGCCGCCGCAATCGGTTCGGGCCTGCCGATCGGCGAGCCGACAGGTTCGATGATCGTTGACATCGGCGGTGGTACCAGCGAGGTGGCTGTTATCTCGCTCGGCGGGATTGTTGTTTCGCGCTCCATCCGCATCGGCGGTGACGAGTTGGACGAGGCAATCATCAGCTACGCAAAACGTGAATACAAACTCCTGATTGGACAGCAAACCGCAGAGGAACTGAAGCTCGAGATTGGGTCTGCGTTCCCGATGGCGGAAGAGTTCCAGGCTGAAATTCGCGGCCGCGACCTAGTGAGCGGCCTTCCAAAGACGATCGCACTAACTAGCGAAGAGGTGAGGGGGGCGATTGAAGAGCCACTCGCGCAGATAATCGCCGCAATCAAAGAGACGCTAGACAGCACGCCTCCCGAACTTTCGTCCGACATTATGGACCGTGGCATCATGCTTGCCGGCGGCGGAGCGTTGCTACGTGGTCTCGATGAGAGACTGCGCAGTGAGACGCACATGCCGGCGCACCTCGCAGAATCACCCTTGACTTGTGTGGCCGTTGGATCGGGCCGCTCGTTGGAAGAATTTGAAGCAATTCACCGTTCTAATCGCTCAGCAAGGAAGCGTCGCAGGCGCTAGGCGCCGCAGCTAAGACGATCGCTTATGCCTTGCCTAACCCTCAAATCAAGATGTACGACAGAGCTGTTCGTCGGCGGCGGCTAACGCTAGCGGCGCTTCTGGCGCTCTCTCTGCTGCTGTTGACCGCTTATTTCGGCGAGTCATCGGGCGGCGTGCTTCACTCTGCCCAGCGCGGCGTTTTCGGTGTCTTCGCGCCGATCCAAGATGGTGCGTCAAGGGTGCTTAAGCCTGGCCGTGACCTCTTCGGATGGTTCGGCGACACGATCGATGCAAAGGGACGCGTCGGTGAACTCGAGCGCTCAAACAGAAACCTGCGCGCTCGGGCAATCGCTGGCAGTGAAGCTGAGCGAGTCAACGGCCAGCTACGGCAGCTTCTCAACTTAGATAACGCTGGAGGGCTCGCGGCAGCGAAGCCGGTAACGGCGCGCGTGATAGGCCAGTCTCCGACCGTCTGGTACGCGTCGGTGACGATCAATGAGGGCAGCAACCGCGGCGTCAAGGTTGGCAACCCGGTTATCAATGGGGACGGCCTAGTCGGGCAGGTGTCCACTGTCACAGGCGACGCTGCAGTCGTCACGCTGATCAGCGATGGCGAGCTGGCGGTGCCGGCGCGCGTTAGCGTCGGCGGCGCTCAAGGCGTCGCACAGACCGGTGCGGGTGGCCCAGAGGACCTCCGCTTGAAGTTCATCGCTAGGCGCTTCCGGCTCGATCCCGGCGCGACGGTCGTGACCGCTGGAACGGTCTCAAACTCACCAGGGCTTGAGTCCTTGTACCCGCCGGGAATTCCGATCGGCTCTGTTACGCGGGTTGAGGATCCGGAGACCGATGCACAGAAGATCTATCTTCGGACGTTTGCCGACCTCCGGAAGCTCGAGATCGTCCAAGTCTTGACCTCGTCGATCAATGGGAATCGGCGATGAATCTCAATTACCGCAGCCTTGGTTGGCGCTTGGTGTTGATTGGCCTCTTCACGGTGATTCTGCAGGTCGCCGCCGTTTCGCAGGTAAAAGTCTTTGGCGTCAATGCAGACCTCGTACCTCTAGTCGCCGCCTCTGTGGGATTGATCTGCGGCGCTCTCCCGGGGGCAGTCTTCGGCTTTGCGCTAGGACTGCTGCTCGACTTCGCGCTGGTTGAAACGGTCGGAGTGGCCTCATTAATCCTTCTGACAATCGGGTATGCAACGGGGCGCCTGCGAGAGCTGCGCGATCCGCAAGGGGCGATAGTGCCGCTCCTGGTGGGGGCCGCGGCAACGGCAGCCGCGCAGATTGGCTTCTCGCTTCTGACCTTCTTGCTCGGGCAAGAAGTGCCGCTCGGCTGGGCGCTTCTCTGGGAGCTGCTCGGCACCGTGGCGTTCAACGCCGCGATTGCGATCCCCGTCTACCTCGTGGTCCGTCGCTGCTTGCTCAGCGTGCTGCCTGAAGATCCTCGTCGCCGACGCCGGCGCGCATATACAACAGGTGGCCTGTCGCCGCTTTCGAGATCATGATCGAGCCTGGAAACAGCCCTCTGCGTAGCATCGGCGAGTCCCCGCTGACGCCGCAGCTTGCGATGCGCGTCGCATTGCTCGGTGGGATCGCTTTGGCGCTATTCGCGATTGTCTTTTTCCGGCTTTGGTTTTTGCAAGTGCTTACCGGCGATCTTGCCGTGCGCGAAGCGGCTAATAACCGTGTCAGGACCGTCGCAGTTGCCGCGCCGCGCGGCGCCGTGCTGGACCGCAGCGGAAAAACGCTGGTTGAGAACCGGCCAGCCTCGGTAATGCAGCTAGATCCGCAGCAGCTCCCGGCAGCCACGCGTGAAGCGGCGGCTACCTGGGGCCAAAAGATGACTGCATGGGCAGCGACGCCCCGCAAACAGCGCGGTCCGCGTCCGGCAATCCCTGCTCCCGCCAGTGCGGCGCTTGAAGAGCGTTACGCGCTGCTTGCTGCCGTGCTCGGGATCTCGACGAAGACGATCAACGAGCGCGTCATCTCGCAGCTCGCACAGATTCCATACGCCAACGTTCGCGTGCAGGTCGACGTGCCCACCTCGGTTCGCAACTATCTGCTGGAGCGGCCGGGCAAGTTCCCTGGCGTGAGCGTCGATCAAGTCTTCGTGCGCCGCTATCCAAGTGGGGTAGGCGCGGCCCAGGTGCTTGGGGCCGTTGGGCAGGTGAGCCCTGAACAGCTAAAGGCTGACTCGTTCCGCGGTGTCATCTCCGGAGCGATCGTCGGTCAAGAGGGCCTAGAGCGCTCGTATGATCGCTACCTGCGCGGAGCTGACGGAACCAAGAGCATTACGATCGATGCCGCTGGCCGCCTCAAGGGACAAAAGCTCTCGCGCGAGCCGCGTGCGGGCGACTCGCTGCGCACCTCGCTCGACTCGAATCTTCAGCGAACCGGAGAAGCGGCGATTGGATCGGCGATCTCTCGAGGCAGCGGCACGGCCGGGGCGTTCGTCGCCCTCGACCCTCGCAACGGTCGCGTTTTGGCGCTCGGCTCGGCGCCAACCTATGATCCCAGCGTCCGCGCTAAGCCAATCGCGACAAAGGCTGACTACGAAAAGCAGTTTGGTGCCGCCGCCGGGGCGCCGCTTTTCAACCGAGCGATTAGCGGCGGTTATCCAACCGGTTCGATCTTCAAGCCAATAACTGCACTCGCGGCACTGGACCGCGGCGTGATCACACCAGAGACGACAATTAACGATCCTGGCGTGTTGACTATCGGCACACAGAAGTTTTACAACGCTGGCCGCCAAGTCAATGGGTCGCTTAGCCTTGTGCGCGCGTTGCAGGTCTCTTCTGACGTCTTTTTCTACAGATTGGGGCGCGACTCGAACCCTCTCAAGGGCCAAATTATCCAGACTTGGGCCCGGCGCTTGGGCCTAGATCGTGCCACCGGGGTAGATCTTCCGGGGGAGGCATCGGGCACTATCCCGGACCGCCGATGGCGCGCCGAACAAAACAAGCGTGAGGTTGCCTGGGAACGCAAGAGCAAGAAGAAGTGTCCGCCTGATTGTCTCTACTCAGATAAGCGACCATGGTCTGTCGGCGACAACATTCAGCTATCGGTTGGGCAGGGCGATGTTCAGGCGTCGCCCCTGCAGATGGCTGTCGCATATTCGACGATCGCGAACGGGGGCACGGTTGTAAAACCGCACATTGGGATGGCGATTCAGAGCGATACAGGGCAGCAACTCGAGCGGATCACGGCGCCGCCACTACGGCGCGTGGCAATTGATCCGAGCTATCAGAAGGCGATCCTCGAGGGCCTCCACCAGTCGACGCTCGGTGACGGCACTTCGGCCGACGTTTTTAGTGGATGGGATCAGAATAAGTTCCCGGTCTACGGCAAGACAGGCACGGCAGAAAGGCCGCCGCGCCCCGACCAATCGTGGTACGCGGCATACGTTCCCAGTGCTAAAAAGCCGATCGTCATCGTTGCAACCGTTGAAGACGGCGGCTACGGCGCCGAAGCAGCTGCGCCTGCTGTTTGCGCAATGCTCGCGGACTGGTTCAATCAGCCGAGCCGCTGCTCTACCGGGGGATCGACGACGCGATGAGTGCGACAACTGTGATCAAGAGCGGCGATGAGGCGAAAGGCGAACGCGCGATCGGTGTACAGCTCCCGTTTGATTTGGCACTTGTTCTCGCCACGCTGGGCCTTGCGATCTGCTCATTGCTAACAATTGCGGCGGCAACGGCTGATGACATTGCTGGCAGCCCTGATTACTTTCTGATTCGTCAGATCATCTACTTCGCGGTCGGTTCGCTCCTTGCCGTGTTCCTCTGGCGCAGCGACTACTCACGGCTTCGTGAACTCAAAGTGTTCTTCTACGGACTGCTAATCGCCTCGATCATTACGGTTACCGTCTTTGGCTCTGTTGCCCGCGGTTCGCGGCGTGCGCTCGACCTACCATTCTTCTCGTTTCAAGCATCCGAACTCGGCAAAGTCCTATTGATCGTCTCGCTTTCAGCGTTCACGATCGACATGACACGCCGCGTCGCAGGTCGCCGTACGACCGTTCGCCTGATGGCGCTTGGTCTAGCGCCTGCGGCGCTCGTGATGCTTCAGCCGGACTTAGGTTCGGCGCTAGTTTTTGTCGCCATAACGGCGGCGATTTTATTCATCGCCGGGGTTCCCTGGCAGCACTTCGCAGCAGCGGGAGCGGTAGCCGTAGCGGCTGTCGTACTCGCTCTGGCGGTACTGCCTAGCGTCGGCGTCAATGTTTTCCACAATTATCAGAAGGATCGCCTTACGGCGTTCCTGCATCCGTCCGAGACATCGGGCAGTGAGGGCTATCAGCAGAACCAGTCGCGAATTGCGATCGGGTCCGGCGAAAAGACCGGACGCGGCGCTAGCGCGACACAGACCAAGTACAACTTCCTCCCAGAGCACCACACCGATTTTATTTTCGCCGTAGTTGGCGAGCGGTGGGGCTTTGCCGGGGCGGCTCTCGTCCTTTCGCTCTACGCGCTGATCATTTGGCGCGCACTGCGGATTTTGACGATGGCGAAGAATCTCTACGGCGCTTTATTGGCCGGTGGCATCGTCGTGATGCTGATGTTCCAGATCTTCGTCAACGTCGGGATGACAGTTGGGATCATGCCGATTACGGGCATCCCATTGCCACTCATGAGCTATGGCGGCTCGTCGCTAATTGCGACGATGTTGGCCATCGGTCTGCTGCAGTCGATCTATGCCCAAGGCCGCAGGGCCGCGATGTCTCAGGGGCGGGTGCTCAAATTCCAATGAAAAGAGAGTTCTCGTGAAGAAACAAGTCCTAGTCAGCGTCGATCCTTGGGAGACCAGGGTCGCGCTGCTCGAACAGGCAGGAAACCCAGAGAAGGACCGCGATCAGCGCCCTTCTGAAAAAGCAAACCCATCAGCCGGCTACCGCGTAGCCGAGCTCTATATCGAGCGGCGCGGCAGCCGTTCGATTGTCGGCAATGTCTACAAGGGTCAAGTCGACAACGTGCTCGACGGTCTTGAAGCCGCGTTTATCGACATCGGGCTCGAAAAGAACGCTTTCCTCCACATCGATGAGATCGTCCTTCCCGGCGTTGAGACGCCGCGGCGTGGACGCGGTGAAGAGGGCGGAAAGAAGATCAGCTCGCTGCTCAAGAAGGGCCAAGAGGTAGTCGTCCAAGTCGTCAAGGACCCGCTTAAGACGAAGGGCGCTCGCTGCTCGATGGACCTAACCATTGCCGGTCGCTACATGGTTTACACGCCGACCGGTGAAGGCGTAGGGATCTCGAAGCGTCTTGAGGACAAAGAGCGTGCGCGGCTCCGCCGCGCCGTCAAAGGCCTAGAGATCAAACAAGGCGGTGCGATTCTGCGGACCGCAGCACACGGTGCAAATCAGGAGGACTTCGAGCGTGAGCTCCCCTACCTGTACAAGCTGCACGAGGTTCTGATTGAGCGTGCTGAGGCGCAAACTGCGCCGTCGCTGGTCTTCCAAGAGGCTGACCTTTCGGTGCGCGTTGTGCGCGACATCTTCAGCGTTGATTTCGAACGGGCGATCGTCGACAACGAGGATCAATACAACCGCCTGCGCTCATTCTTTGAGCGGACTTCACCGGAGCTCGTCGATCGGGTCGAACTGTGGCAGGAGTCAACGCCGCTCTTTGAGCAGGCCGGCGTCGAAGAGGTCATTGACGGACTGACCTCACGCCGCGTCGATCTGCCGAGTGGTGGCTACTTGATGGTCGATTACGGTGAGGCATTGACGGTTTTCGATGTCAACTCGGGCTCGTACGTTGGCCGCGGCCGGCAAGCCCGCCTCGAGGACACAATCACGAAGACCAATCTTGAAGCCGCCGACGAGATCGTCAGGCAGCTGCGGCTGCGTGATGTCGGCGGGATCATCGTCATTGACTTCATCGACATGACGAAAGCGAAGAACCGTGACGACGTTATGAAGACTCTCCGTAAAGCTCTTGATGCCGATCGGACGAAGACCTTCACTGCGGAGATATCGCGGCTCGGTCTAGTCGAGATGACTCGCCAGAATGTGACCGAGGGAGTCCGGGAGATCATCTCGCGCACTTGTCCTACCTGCAACGGTGATGCTGTCGTCCTCAGCGAAGAGACGATCGCGATTGAGTTCGACCGGCGGCTGCGCGAGCTGGCCGCGCGTTCACCGCGCACGACGGAGGCATTCCTCATACAGCTAAACCCGAGGGTCAGCGTTGAGTTCACCGGCGCCGGTGCTCGGATGCTCCGCGAGCTCGAAGAGTCAACCGGCAAGCTCTTCCACTTCGAGGGCGGAGACAATCTGCCGCTCGGGCACTTCGAGGTGACAATGGAAGGCAGCGCCGAAGATGTGCGCGAGCGTGCGGTGCCATTCAGCGTCGGCGACGAAGTGCTTGTAACGCTCGTTGAGCCGCACATGTACAACGTCGATGACGCGGTCGCAAAGATCGATGGCTACGTCGTCGCAGTAGCCGGCGGAGGGCCACACCTCGGCGAGAAGAAGATGGTTCGGATAGAGGAGGCTGGGCGTAATTCGGCCTCGGCGACGTTGCTAGACGCAGAAAACGGCGAAGATGCCCTAGACTCGACGCCGCGAGGCAGTGAGGACGAGGCTGCCGAAAGCGGTTCCGCCGTTACACCCGAAGTGGCAACCGCCGCTGAAGAATCCAACTAAAGCTGAGTGAACTGATGTACGCGATCGTTAAGACCGGAGGCAAGCAATACCGCGTCGAGAAGGGGCAAACCCTTCTCGTCGAACGCCTGCCCGAGGACGAAGGGGCGACGGTCAGCCTCGAGCCACTGATGGTGCGCTCCGAGGATGCGATCTTTGATCCGGCCGCACTCTCGAAGCTCAGCGTCAAAGCGAAGATCGTTGAGCACCTGCGCGGCGAGAAGATCCGCGTCTTTAAATTCAAGCCGAAGCGTGGCTACAAACGGACAACAGGGCACCGCCAGGAATTGACGCGGATCGAGATCACCGAGATCGGTCAAGGCAGCAAGCCCGCGGCTGCAAAGACGAGCGCACCGGCCAAAGCCGAAGCGCAGGAGGCTTAACCACTAATGGCACATAAAAAGGGCCTCGGCTCATCACGAAACGGCCGCGATTCGCAGTCGAAAAGGCTTGGCGTAAAGGTCTTTGCCGGGCAGGCTGTGACCGGCGGCGAGATCATCGTGCGTCAGCGCGGCACTGTCTTCCGCCCGGGCGATGGCGTCGGCATCGGCCGCGACCACACGCTCTTTGCAACTGCGCCCGGCGTAGTCGAGTTCACTCGTGGCCGCCGCGGCCGCATCGTGAACGTCGTTAGCTCTGAAGCTGCCTAGCTAACTGGCGGGACGCGGTGCCGTTGCCCGCGGTCGGCCTCGCCGAGCGGGGCGTCCGGCCGCCTTCCAGGCGGGCCGCACGGAGTTCCCCGCGTCGGCGAACCGACCACCTGCACCGGCGCCGGCTTCTGGTTCGGGACTAGATGCTTTGGGAGGTGGGGCGGATGACTATCTCGTTTACGTCGACGTGGTGTGGCTGAGAGATCGCGTAGAGGACCGAGTTGGCGATGTCGTCGTCGGTTAGGCCATCGGGGATTGGTGAGCCGTTGTCCCAGAAGGGCGTGTCGACGATGCCTGGGTGGATCAGCGTGACGCGGACGCCGCTGCCGGTGATCTCGCCTCGGAGCGATTGGCCGATGCCGTTGACGGCCCACTTTGTCGATGAGTAGAGGCTGCCCGGCATTGCTACCCGACCGGCAACTGACCCTGTCAGGAGAAAGTGCCCCTTTGATTCCCTCAAGGCGTCGAGCGTGGCGCGGATTGTCAACGCCGTGCCGAGCACGTTCGTCAGAACCATCTCGCGCCAATGGTCGACGCTGGCACCATCTTTGCTGAAGCTTCCCTTGCCGCCGAAGCCGGCGTTTACGAATGCGACGTCGATGCGGCCGAATTCGGCCAATGCTGCGTCAGCGAGGGCTTCGTTCGCCTCCCAGCTGGTCACGTCTGTGGGGATGGCGAGCGCGTTCCCCTTGCCGCCGCAATCCTCGGCGACCTCTTCGAGTGCATCGGCGCTGCGCGCGGCGAGCACGACCTTGTGGCCGAGTTTGGCTGCGGCGCGGGCCGTAGCGGCGCCGATTCCGGTTGATGCGCCAGTTATTAGGATGACTTTTTCTTCGGGCATGGCTGCTCCTGTTCAGGCCGCGCGGTCGGCAGGTCCTATGTTTTGTGG